>CAZAYA010000008.1:0-1697 GCA_964489175.1 uncultured Flavobacteriales bacterium
GCCGCTTCTCAATTCAATGATAACAACAACCTCGTATCCGTTGTAGGGGAGGATTTTCCGCAAGAGGCCCTCGATGAACTCGACCGGAAAGGAATCAACCGGGAAGGCCTGCAGATCGTCGAAGGTGGCAAGACCTTCTACTGGGCCGGAAAGTATCACTATGACATGAACCACCGGGATACGCTGGATACCCAGCTCAACGTACTGGAAACGTTCGACCCGGTCATCCCCGACTCCTACCAGGGCACCCAATACCTGATGCTCGGTAACCTGGTTCCTGCCATTCAATCCAAAGTAATCGAACGTCTCAACGAGCGTCCCAAGCTGATCGCCCTCGACACGATGAACTTCTGGATGGACTCCGCCTGGGACGACCTGATGAAAGTCGTCGGTGAGATCGACCTGCTGACCATCAATGACGAGGAGGCTCGCCAGATGTCCGGGGAACACTCCCTCGTTAAAGCCGCCAAGAAGATCCTCGAACTCGGCCCGAAGTACCTCATCATCAAGAAAGGGGAACACGGAGCCCTGTTGTTCGACAAAGAGAAGATGTTCTTTGCACCAGCCCTTCCGCTGGAGGACATCGTCGACCCGACCGGCGCCGGAGATACCTTCGCCGGCGGCATGATGGGCTACCTGGCCCAGACCGACGACATCTCCTTCGATAACCTGAAAAGAGCCGTTATCGTTGGTTCAGCCATGGCTTCCTTTACTGTGGAGAAAATGGGAACGGACCGCATCAAGGAGATCACCGAAAAAGATATCGATAGCCGTATCCAGGAATTCGTCAACCTGGTCGATTTCGATATAGCCCTGGAAGAGGCCTAAGCTCCTTCCTGCTCTTTTACCTGAAAAAGGCCGCCCGGATAGGCGGCCTTTTTTATGACCATTCCTCCCTAATTGGACCCAAAAAAGCCCGGCCGAAATGATCGGCCGGGCTTTTCTTTTGCTGATGACAGCACGCAGGTCTACGAAGCCACCTTTTTTTCCCGTCGTTGCAGGATGGTGGTCACTTCCAACTTCACCTCGGACCAAAGTTTCGTCTTCCCATCCGGACCAGTATGAAGTTCCTTGCAAGCTTCCTGAAGAGCAGCGATCGCTTTTTCAGCTCCTTCCCCCCAATTCTTCACATCGATGGTCGAGGTCAGGGAAAGGGTATCTTTGTCCAGGGTCAGTTGAAAAGGGACTTCTTTCTCCGTATCATTCATTTTGAGGGACAGGGTCCCTTTGCCTTTTTGCCCCATCCATTCGACGGACTTCACAGAGCCCGTGATCATCTGGGGCTTTTTCATGGTTTCGAAGAAATGTTCCCGAAGTTTCTTGTCCCGGGGAGGATTATCAGTATTCACACTACCGGTATGAACTTCGAAACTGGCATTACCGAACAGGCCGGAAGGGACCTTGGCCTTGTCCTTGACCCCTTTCACGATAACGGAATCGAACTTCCCGCCCACGGGCTTTTTGTCGGAGTGCTTGTAGGACACCCATCCTACGGATGTTGTAGCATGGTCGTACCTCCAGGTGGTGACCTTCTTCTTTTCCTCGGTCTCTTTTTTCCCTTTCTCTTGGTCGCCGTCTTTTTCCTTCTTCTTTCCTCCACCACATGCCGTCAGGGCTGTCAGGGATATGACTGTTGCCAGTGTGAGATAATGTTTCCTCATGGTCTATCGTACTTTTAGGGTTATTCGAATTCGATC
>CAZAYA010000008.1:1707-8828 GCA_964489175.1 uncultured Flavobacteriales bacterium
AGGGTTTGATCTTTCTCAACGGCTTGAGAAGGGGCTACGGCAACAGTACCGATCACACCATCACCAGGCGCTTTCAACACATTCTCCATCTTCATGGCCTCCAGCACCACAAGGGGCTCTCCTTTGCTCACCCCCTGCCCTTCCTTGACCAGAACATTCAGGACCAGACCAGGCATGGGAGCTTTCAGCTCTTTTTCTTTCCCGCTTTTCATATCTTCCATGCCCAACCGTTCCAACAATTCATCGTAGCGGTCCTTGACCCGGAGAGTATAAGACCGGCCGTTCACCTTTACGGTGTATTCCCGTTCATCCGGATCCACATCCATGATCTCCACATTGTATGAATACCCATCCCGGATCACATGAAAGGCATTCTTCCTCAGGGACAGCACATCCCATTCAAAAGGAATTCCATCGAGAAGCCCTTTTCCTTCTTCTCCATCAAAGGAGACCTCATAAGTCTTGTTCTTACCGATCGCTTTGATCATGGCCGTAATGCAAAGTTTCTTTTGGATCCATCGCTAATCTAAAGATTTTAAAAGGACAGGCATGATCTGTTTGAAAAAATGTTTCTTTTCAGCATCTTTGCTTCCTTTCCAATGAGCGCGCCCTATGAGAAGACCGCTTTTCCTGCTGATCGGGGTTCTTTTCCTTTCATCCTGCGATCTCCTCAAGCGGTCCGGCTCCACCCGGGAACCCTCCCCGGAAATTGCCCGGGAAGCTAAAGAACCCCGGGATACGACCCAGACCTACCCTGAGCGATCAACTTACAATGCCACTCCCTCCCGGGAGCATGACCTTATCCACACCAAACTGGAAGTTCGTTTTGACTGGGACGACCGATATGTTCTTGGAAAAGCATCCCTTCAACTTCATCCTTACTTCTACCCGACCGACAGCCTCACCCTGGATGCCAAGGGTTTCGATATTCATAAAGTACTGCTGGAAGGAGATTCCACCCTTCACGAACTCTCCTATAACTATGATCAAAAGCAGCTCCATATAAAGCTCGATACAACCTACACCCGCCGGGACACCTTCACGGTGAACATCGATTATACGGCCAAGCCGGAAGAGCGGTCCATAGAAAAAGGAACGGCCATTGCTTCCGATCAGGGTTTATATTTCATCGATCCGGATAGCACGGACCCCCACAAACCCACCCAGATATGGACCCAGGGAGAACCGGAAGCGAATTCCTGCTGGTTCCCGACCATCGACCAGCCTAATGAAAGGATGACCCAGGAAATCCACGTCACCGTACCGAGAACATTTAAAACCCTTTCTAACGGGAGCCTGGTGTATTCGCTGGAAAACGGGAACGGCACCCGGACAGACTTGTGGAAGCAGGAACTTTCCCATCCCCCCTATCTTACCATGCTCGCCATCGGCGACTACGCTGTGGTGAAGGACAAATGGAAAGACCTGCCGGCCCGGTACTGGGTAGAACCCTCCTACCGAGACGATGCCATGGCCATCTTCGGAAAAACCCCTGAGATGATAGGATTCTTCTCCGACTTACTGGATGTGGAATACCCCTGGGCCAAGTACGATCAGGTGATCGTCAGGGACTTCGTTTCAGGAGCCATGGAGAACACCTCAGCCACGATCCACGGGGAATTCGTGCAAAAAACCCGCCGCCAATTGATCGATGGCGGTAATGAACCTATCATTGCCCACGAGCTCTTCCATCACTGGTTCGGCAACATGGTGACCTGTGAATCCTGGGCTAACCTCCCGCTCAATGAAGCTTTTGCCACCTACGGGGAATACCTTTGGCTGGAACACTCCAAAGGGCGGGAAGCCGCCGACCATCACCTCCGCGTATCGCTCGGACAGCATTTCAGGGCAGCCCGCCGGAATCAAAAGGATCTCATTCGCTTCAACTACAGCAATGAGGACGCCATGTTCGACACGCACTCCTATAACAAGGGAGGAGGCATCCTCCATATGTTGCGGAAAGAAGTCGGAGATGAAGCTTTCTTTGCTTCCCTTGAACATTACCTCACATCTCATGCCTTTGAACCTGTGGAAGTCCACGACCTGCGCCTTGCTTTCGAAGAAGTGACCGGCAGGGACCTGAACTGGTTCTTCGATCAATGGTTCCTGGACAAAGGACATCCCCGATTGAAGATCCGGCAACATTACGATACCACGGCTCAAGAGGTCGTTGTTACGGTAGAACAAAACCAGAACCTCGAAAGGTTCCCTGTTTTCAGGTTACCCATTGCCGTAGACCTGTATTACAAAGCGTTCACCCAAAGGAGGAACATCACCATCAATGCTGCCCGCGATACTTTCCACTTCAACAGTCCTCATCCCCCAAAACTGGTGAACATCGATGCGGAAAAAATGCTACTGGCCGAGAAGGATGAACAGAAACCCCTCTCTCAATGGGTCTACCAGTATTATCATGCCCCCCTTTACCAGGACCGCTACGAAGCGATCGGCCACTGCGGCAATGAAGTGGATACAACGGCCGTAAGAGTAGTGATAGATGCTTTGTCAGACCGCTCCTGGCACCTTCAGTTACTGGCCATGCGAAAACTGGAGATCGCGCACCAGTTCTTTCCTGAAAAAGTAACCAACAAGCTTGAAGGTCTTGCCCGGAAAAGCCCTGTTTCTCAGGTAAGGGCTAATGCCTTGCGCTACCTGGACCGTTATTCGGATAAAAGCCTCAGTCCTCTTTTCGAAAAAGCGATACAGGATAGTTCATACCTGGTAACTTCCACTGCCCTCCAAAGGGTCGCCGCCCAAGATCCTGCAAAAGGGCTGAAACACTCTGTCAGACTTGAGCAAGCCAACAGCCCACGGTTACTTACCGCAATAGCCGGCATCTACAAAGAGCATGGCTCTTCCAAACACCTTTCTTTTTTCCAGGAGGCAGCCCCCCGGGTGAATGCCCTCGAACATAGGATCGGGTTCATCAGTCTTTACGGAAAATTCCTGAAGGATAAGGACACCACCACCATTCAACAAGGCATCGGGTTGCTGGAGGAACTTGCTGTGAACGAAGAGACCTGGTACGTCAAGGGAACAGCGATCCGAGCCATTCAGGATATCCGCGATCGTTTTTGGGAAGAAGCCAGCAACCTGGAAGAAGAACAAGAAGAACTCCAGGAAAGGGTCGCCGAAGAAAAGGGCGGGAACAATGCCGAAGAACAGGTCGAAGAACTGGAAGAACACATTCTCGCTTGGGAACAACAAGCCCGAAAAGTCGAGGAGATCCTGGACCGGATCAAAAGGCGATCTTCCGACCCACAGGTCCAAATGTACCTGAAGGAGTAATCCCTCTGCCCCCATCCCTTACCTTTGCTGAAGCTCTTTTCCTCTTCTTGTATGAAACGGTGGTTATTCCCCCTTTTGCTTTGCCTCCTCATCTCCCCCGCCAAAGGACAGGGCAAGGGAAAAGAAAGCTCTTTTGCGGACGGCATTTTCCACAGCTACGGGCTTTCCTCCTACCTGGACATCATTTATGGCCCTCTTACGACCTATGAAGATGCCTTCGGAGATACCCAATTCATCCAACCCTACGGGACATCTTATTTCACAGGTGCTTACCGTGGCCGGTATAACCTCGCTGAGATATCCGATAACATCGCACTCTCTACCAGCCTTACACCTGCCCTTGGATTCGCTTTCTTCGAACAGGGTCTTCTTCATTTGAACCTCCCGGCACAGGTCAATGCAGAGATCGGAGCCCTTTCCACCCGGAATACAGACGCAGACTTTGGTGTGGTGGCCGGAGCAGGGTATGAACTTAACATCGCCCCTATTATTGTGAACAACGTTTCCCTCCCTGCCGGAGAAAGGTTGAAAACCGTATGGTTGCAAAAGAGTTTTTCCCTGGGATTCCGGTTCAGAAGAGGCTCGCACATCATGGAGGTCAACCTGAAATACGGAGAGGGTCCGGGAACGTTCCACGGCCAGAGCATGCAACGGGTAAAAGCCCGGACCATCCGGCTGATGGCCTTCTACTTCTTTTGATCACCGGGGTAAGGGTTCGACCAGCCTTCCTCATAACCCTCATCCACCTTCAGGTCGGTTCCCTCTGCAGCCTCAACGGCCAGGGCGTCGCAGCGCTCATTATCTTCATGCCCCGCATGCCCTTTCACCCACTTCAAACGAACTTCATGCTTTGGGTAGATCTCCAGAAAACGTTTCCAGAGGTCCACGTTCTTCGCTTTTTTGAAGCCTTTCCGCTGCCAGTTGAACAACCACTCCTTTTCGATCGCATCCACTACGTATCTGGAATCAGAAAAGATCGTTACCCGGCAAGGCTTTTTGAGCATCTCCAGGGCCACGATCACACTCAGCAGCTCCATCCGGTTATTGGTCGTCAGACGATACCCTTCCGAAACTTCTTTGTAATGATCACCGGAGCGCAATACGATCCCATACCCCCCGGGGCCAGGATTCCCGAGCGATGACCCATCGGTGTGTACCTCCACGGCAGTATCGGAAGAAGTCTTAGCCATGTGCTGCGATCTTGTCCAGATATTCCCCGATCACACGGGGGTAATGCTCATGCTCCAGCGCCCGAACCCTTTGTTGCAGGTCGGAAGGTTCGTCTCCGGGATAAACAGGGCAACGGGCCTGAAAAACAGGAGCTCCTTTATCATATTCCTCGTTCACCTGATGAATAGTGATCCCGGATTCCTTTTCGTCTGCCTTGATAACAGCCTCATGCACATGCAGCCCATACATCCCCTGGCCTCCGAATTTGGGCAGCAATGCCGGATGAAGGTTGAGGATCCTTCCTTCATAAGTTTTCACCACTTGTTCAGGGACTTTTCGAAGAAAACCGGCCAATACGATCAGATCGGTCTTCCGGGAAGCCAATAGAGCAAGTAGTTGCTCCGGCATTCTCAAGTCATCCTTCCCGATCACTTCACAAGGCACCTGATGGCGGGCCGCTATATCGATCACCCCGGCATCCGACTTATCGGTGAGCACGAGGACTACCTGCGCCCGTTCATCCTTTCCGAAATAACGGATGATCTCACGAGCATTGGTACCCGTGCCGGAAGCGAGAACAGCGATATGAAACGGACGAGAACTTTCTTCCATGGGATGCCACAAAGGTAATAGCCCTCGGGAAAGTCATCCTTATCTCTCTTGCCGTATCAGCCTAGAACGGCCACACAGGGGAAATTGATTTTGAATTTATGCCCAATTGTATTTTATTTGCAACGCATTTTGACCGAAGCACACAACCGAACGCACACTAAATCGATCCTACAATGGCTGATACAAAATCCAGAGTGATCGCCATCATCGTTGACAAACTCGGCGTAGACGAAGGCGAAGTGACCCCTGAAGCAAGCTTCACCAACGACCTCGGCGCCGATTCCCTCGACACGGTGGAACTGATCATGGAATTCGAGAAAGAATTCAACATCGCCATTCCCGACGACCAGGCAGAAAAGATCGGAACTGTCGGGGAAGCTATCGAGTACATCGAGAAGAACGCTAAGTAGTCTTCTTAATCTCCTCGTCTTAATGGAATTGAAACGAGTAGTGGTCACGGGCCTCGGAGCTCTTACTCCTATTGGCAACACGTACAGGGATTATTGGCAGGGATTGGTCAACGGAGTAAGTGGCGCAGCCCCCATTACTCATTTCGATGCCTCTAAGTTCAAGACCCGGTTCGCGTGCGAGATCAAAGGTTTTGATCCACTCGACCATTTTGAGCGAAAAGATGCCCGAAAACTGGATCCTTTTTCCCAGTATGCTTTGGTGGTCTCGGAAGAGGCCTACCAAAATGCAGGACTGGGAGAAGGAAATATCGACCCTGACCGTGCCGGCGTAATATGGGGGTCCGGGATCGGAGGGTTGAAGACCTTTCAGGAGGAATGCTTCAACTTCATTGAGAATGACCGTACTCCTCGCTTCAACCCCTTCTTCATCCCCAAAATGATCGCGGATATCGCTTCAGGGCATATTTCGATCAAGTATAACTTCAGGGGACCCAACTTCACCACCGTCTCAGCCTGTGCTTCTTCAACGAACGCGCTCATCGACGCTTTCAACTACATTCGGCTCGGCAAAGCCGATGTTATGATCTCTGGAGGATCGGAAGCAGCGATCAATGAAGCCGGGGTGGGAGGATTCAATGCGCTTAAAGCCCTCTCCGTACGGAACGATTCCCCGGAAACAGCCTCCCGTCCTTTCGACAAAGAGCGAGATGGCTTTGTACTCGGAGAAGGAGCGGGTGCTCTGATCTTGGAAGAATACGAACATGCCAAGCAAAGGGGAGCGACCATCTATGCAGAAGTGGCCGGAGGTGGATTATCCGCAGATGCTCATCACATGACCGCTCCTCATCCGGAAGGCCTGGGAGCAAAACATGTAATGCTGAATGCCCTAAGCGATGCCCATATCAACCCCACCGAGATCGGCCACATCAACGTTCATGGCACCTCCACCCCCCTCGGAGACAAAGTAGAGGTGACTGCGATCAAGGAAGTTTTCGGCGATCATGCCTATAACATTAATGTGAGTTCCACCAAGTCCATGACCGGCCACCTCCTCGGAGCAGCAGGTGCCATCGAAGCCATTTCTTCGATCCTCTCGATCCAGGAAGGCATTGTGCCTCCTACCATCAATCATTTCACCGATGATGAAGAGATCGATCCGGAGATGAACCTCACTTTCCACAAGGCCCAAAAACGAGAGGTCAAAGCTGCTCTCAGCAACACTTTCGGATTCGGCGGGCACAACTCATCGGTCATTTTCCAACGGATCTGACCCCCTTCACCGCAGTCCTTATTCATCAACATTTCTTCCGCCAGCATTCCTTTTCCGGTCGGGGCGACAAGATCATTTTGTAATTTCCCCCCGAACGAGTTCCGGTTATGAGCCGCTTCCAACTAGAAGTACCCAGCGACAACGATCTGATGCTCATAGGCATCAGTTGTCATGATAAGGACTACAGGTTATGCTGGGCACTCAATAAAGCATTGGACCTCTGCTTGGAAAAACAGGAAGAAGACCTGGAATACATTCACAAAAATGACAGCATCAGTCACTTCTCGGTCTTCAAAGACCACGACGAGGAAGACCATGCCACTTATACACTCGTTACGAACCGGGGAGAAGAAGGGAATTTCCTCATCCCC
>CAZAYA010000008.1:8838-34495 GCA_964489175.1 uncultured Flavobacteriales bacterium
AACAAAAACAAGCGGATTATTTCTTCCTGATAGACAGCGAGGAAACCGAATTGGAGGAGTCTGTTCTGAAAAGCATGCGAGACATCCGAATGGTCCTCACCGCCTTCCGGATCGCCCCGGAAAAGATCGGCTCCATCGAAAACCTTTTGCTCTGATATGACCCTCAAAGAGAAAAGAACCAAGGTCGTGGCCACCATCGGGCCAGCTTCCGCTTCCAAAGAAACCCTGCTGGAAATGGTAGAAGCAGGATTGGATGTCGTCAGGCTCAACTTCTCCCATGGAAACTACGATGACCACCGGGAAGTGGTCCAGGCCATTCAGGAGATCAACCAGGAACAGGAAACCCACATCGGTACTCTTGCCGACCTGCAAGGGCCCAAGCTCCGGATCGGAGAGGTAGAGAACGATGCGGTCACCCTGGAAGAAGGAAACACTTTCCTCCTCACCAACGAAGAGTGCCTGGGAACCCGGGACAAGATCCACATCAATTACGAAGACTTCGCGAAGGATGTGAAAAAAGGAGAACAGATCCTTTTTGACGATGGGAAGATCATCGCCGAAGTGCAGGAGACGGATCAAATGGGAATCGTCAAGGCTAAAGTGATCCACGGTGGCATCCTCTCCTCCAAGAAAGGGGTCAACCTTCCGAATACGGCCCTTTCCCTTCCTTGTCTGACCGAAAAGGATAAGAAGGACCTGGAATTTGCTCTGGACAATGATGTGGACTGGATCGGTCTTTCTTTTGTCCGATCGGCCCGTGATATCATCGAATTGAAACACATCATCAACGATCGCCAAAAGGATCAGCGCGTGATCGCCAAGATCGAGAAACCGGAAGCCCTCGACGATATCGATGATATCGTGAAGGAGGCCGACGGCCTCATGGTAGCCCGGGGAGATCTGGGCGTGGAGATCCCCATGCAGAACGTTCCGCTCATTCAGAAAATGCTCATCAAGAAATGTCTCCGAAGCGCCAAGCCGGTGATCGTAGCAACCCAGATGATGGAAAGTATGATCGAGAACATCAGCCCCTCGCGGGCAGAGGTGAACGATGTGGCCAATGCCGTGCTGGACGGCACCGATGCAGTGATGCTGAGCGCCGAGACCTCGGTCGGGAAACACCCGGTGGAGGTCGTGGAAGCGATCTGCAAGATCGCTGAAGAAGTGGAAAAGTCAGACCAGATCTATTACCATGAGACCGTTCCCGTGTTCGATGAGGAACGCTTTATTTCCGACTCCATCTGCTACAATGCAGCCAGATTAGCCAAACGGGTGGACGCCAAAGCGATCGTCACCATGACCCATTCCGGGTACACTGGATTCAAAGTATCCAGCCAGCGCCCCAAAGGCAAGATCTTCGTCTTCACTGGCAACAAGGACATCCTAACCACCCTCAGCCTGGTTTGGGGCGTGAAAGGCTTCTTCTACGACAAATACGTAAGTACCGACCATACCATCGACGATATCAAATACATCCTCCGGAAGAATGGACAGGTGCAAAAAGGTGACCTCATCATCAACATCGCCAGCATGCCCATCGCAGAAAAAGGAAAGACTAATATGTTGAAGCTCAGCTACATTTAAAACATGTCCAGCCTTCCCCGTTCTGAAGGATTTCCCGATATTTGGTCTTTCTGCCCTTCTTTTCCCCGGACAGGTCCAACGAATGAAAACCCTTGCCCATGGCACTGAACATCGAACTACTGAAAAAAATATGTGAAACCCCCGGTGCTCCCGGTTACGAAAAACCCATCCGGGAAGTGATCTTGAGGGAACTCGACGGACTGGCGGATGAAGTGAAGATCGATAACATGGGCAATGTCTCGGCCATCCGGAAAGGAAAAAGTGAGCAGAAAGTAATGATCGCTGCTCACATGGATGAGATCGGCTTCATGGTCAAACACATTGATGAGAACGGATTTCTCCGTTTCCATCCGTTGGGAGGGTTCGATCCCAAGACCCTGACCGCCCAGCGGGTCATCGTCCATGGTAAAGAAGATGTAACGGGCGTTATGGGGACCAAACCGATCCACATCATGGACGATGAGGAGCGGAAAAAACTCCCCAGGATCAAGGATTATTTCATCGACCTTGGACTTCCCAGGGAAGAGGTGGAAAAGGTGATCAGCATTGGTGACCCCGTTACCCGCGAACGAGAATTGATCGAGATGGGGGAATGCGTGAACGGGAAATCCATCGACAATCGCATTTCGGTCTTCATCCTGATCGAAGTTTTACGGGAACTCAAGGGGAAAGAGGTCCCCTTTGAGATCCATGGCGTTTTCACAGTACAAGAAGAAGTAGGGATCAGAGGAGTTACCGCTTCAGCCCTTGAGATACAGCCGTATTATGGCTTCGGCCTCGACACCACGATCGCCTTCGATACCCCGGGAGCATCTCCCGATGAGAAGATCACGGAACTGGGAAAAGGGGCTGCTATCAAGATCATGGACGCCTCTGCCATTTGCGATCCCCGCATGGTGGAATTCATGAAAAAGACCGCCGATGATCATAAGGTCCCCTGGCAACCGGAGATCATGGTAGCCGGTGGTACGGACACCGCGGGAATCCAGAAAATGAACGCTGGCGGCGCCATCACCGGTGCTTTGTCCATCCCCACCCGCCACCTGCATCAGGTGATCGAAATGGCCCACAAGTCGGACATCAGCCATTGTGTCGACCTGCTGACAGCCTGCCTGCAAGAGCTCGATAAGATCGAAGCCTGACCTATTCCGACATTTTGGAGAGTTTCCGCATCAGCCGCCCGCAAGCTCTTCATACCGGGACCCTGGCCATTATCACTTTTGCGCTGGTCTTCACCATCCTCAATCTGGGAAGATGGAAAGACCACAACACGATCATCAAGGACGCCAACAACTATTACGCCTACCTCCCGGCTCTGGTCATCCACCAGGACCTTCATCTCAACTTCACTAACAATCTTCCTGCAGCCTTTCCCGGAACGATCTGGTATGAAACCACTCCGGGCGGAGAGCACGTGATCAAGGTCACCTGCGGAATGGCCATTCTGTACGCTCCTTTTTTCATGATCGCCCACCTTTGGTCACTATTGTTCGGGGAAGCGAACGGATACAGTCCCCCTTACCACTTGCTGATCAACATCGGAGCTGTGACCTATGCCCTCATCGGGGTTGTGGTCCTGAAAAAAATGCTGGACCGTTTCTTCTCTCCCCTTGCCGCTTCGATCACCTTACTGGGCATCTTCCTGGGTACCAATATCTTCTATTATATCACCATGGAAAGCGGGATGACACACAGCTACAACTGCATGCTGCTTATCCTGCTGCTCTGGTTCACGGTAAAATGGCATGAGGACCCGAACTGGCGATCGACCCTGGGGGTCGGCCTGACAGGAGGCTTACTCTTTCTGATACGCCCCTCCAATGGTATTTTCCTTTTCCTTCCGCTCCTGTATGGCATGCAGGATCGATCAAGCCGTCACCACAAAGCCTTGCTTTTCCAGAAGCATTGGAGCAAGGTGTTGATGGTGATCCCGCTCACCTTCCTGGTCACCCTCCCTCAACTGATCTACTGGAAGGAAGTAACAGGGCAATGGTTATACTATAGCTATGGAGAAGAGGGCTTTTGTTTCTCCAGGCCCAGGATCATCGATGGACTTTTCAGTTACCGAAAAGGGTGGCTTCTCTATACCCCCCTCATGGTCCTGGGAGTGCTCGGCCTGCCATCACTGAGAAGATCATTCCGGGCTTTATTGCCAGCCCTTCTGCCCCTGCTGATCCTCCATATCTACATCATTTTCAGTTGGTGGTGCTGGTGGTATGGTGGGGGGTTCGGCGCCCGGGCGATGATCGTAACATACGCCCTGCTGGCTTTCCCTCTGGCAGGTTTCCTGGACGATCTCCCTCGGAGATACCTTCTCCGTCCTCTTTTCATGATCCTGGTCGTCGTATTGATCGGATGGAACCAACGCCAGATCTATCAGTACCGACGGGCCATCATCCACTGGGATAGCATGACGAAAAAAGCTTATTGGTCCGCTTTCTGGGACCTATCTCCTTCGAGAGAATATTGGAAAAAATACCTGAAGCACCCCGACTATGAAGAGGCCCTTCATCGCTGCCGGGAGCATGAAGAAAACTGACCCTTAAACGGAAGAGGAAACACCCATCCGCTGCCTTTTCAATTCCTGACTGGCTTTGATATCCTCAAGCCCTCCCTTTGGAATGGCATTGATCAACGTTCGGGTATAATCGCTGGAAGGGCTGGAGTAGATATCATCGGCGGAACCGATCTCCTCAACCTGCCCGTCATTCATCACCACCATACGATCGGACATGAATTTGACCACGGAAAGGTCGTGAGAGATGAAGATATAGGTGAAATTGAAATCTGTTTTGAGTTCGTTGAGCAGGTTCAGAACCTGTGCCTGGACCGAAACATCAAGAGCGGATACGGACTCATCACAGATGATGAACTTGGGGCGAAGGGCCAGAGAACGGGCCACACAAATCCGTTGCCGCTGTCCCCCGGAAAATTCATGAGGATACCGGTCGAAATGATCCGGGTTCATGTTCACCCTTTCCAACAATTCCTGAACCCTTCGTTTTCGGGCCATATCGCTTTCCAGGATCTGGTGGACCCGCATCGGCTCCAGAATGGCATTACCGATCGTGATCCTGGGATTGAGGGAAGAGTACGGATCCTGGAAAATGATCTGGATGTTCTCGCGGAAAGCCCGCATTTCCTTTTGAGAGAGGTGGGTAATATCCTTTCCGTCGAAGAGAATATAACCATCGGTAGGGTCCAGCAAACGAAGGATGGTCCGGCCCAGCGTGGTCTTACCACACCCGGACTCGCCCACAAGACCCAGTGTTTCTCCGGGATAAACATCGAAACTGACATCGTTGACAGCTTTGACATATCCCTTAGTACGACCCAAGATCCCCTTCTTCACAGGAAAATATTTCTTCAGGTTCTTCACCTGCAAAATAGGCTCTTGCTTGTATAACTCTTCATGCCTGGTGATCCTCTCCTGAGGGTCAACAGCGAACCGGTCCATAACAGCATCGATGTTATCTCCGGTCTCCACCATGGTGCCTTCCTCATCATCTTTCATAAAATGAGAAACCGTAGGGAGCCAGTAAAGCCTTCGCTGCAACGGAGGTCGGCAGGCCAGCAATCCTTTCGTATAAGGATGCTGCGGTTGGGAGAAAAGGTCCAGGACATTGCCTTCTTCTACGATGTTCCCCTGATACATCACGATGACCCGGTCCACCAGTTCAGCAATGACCCCGAGGTCATGGGTGATGAACATGATCCCCATATCATGCTCCAACTGCAACTCGTTCATCAGGTCCAGGATCGTCTTCTGCACGGTAACGTCCAGAGCAGTGGTAGGCTCATCAGCGATCAAAACAGAAGGCTGACAGGACATGGCCATAGCGATCATCACCCGCTGTTTCTGGCCACCGGAAAGTTGATGAGGGTAGCTATCGAGAATGTGTTCCGGACGGGGCAGCTTAACCTCCTCGAAAAGACGAAAGGCTAGTTTCCGGGCTTTTTTCCTGCTGATCCTCTGATGGAGCATGATCGCTTCCATCACCTGATCACCACACGTATAGACCGGATTGAGCGAGGTCATAGGCTCCTGGAAGATCATCGCCACTTCATTGCCGCGGTAACGCCGGATCTCTTTCTCAGAGAGCTTGAGAAGATCCACCGGTTCCCCGCTCCTGGGGTGGAAAATGATCTCTCCGGAAGTGATCTTGCCAGGAGGGGAGGGGATCAGTTGCATGATGGAAAGAGAAGAAACCGATTTCCCGGACCCTGATTCACCCACGATACCAAGGGTCTCTCCCCGGTGAAGGGTGAAACTGATATTGTTCACCGCCCGGGTCGTTTCTTCTTCCGATCGGAACTCCGTGGTAAGGTTCTTGACTTCGAGAAGGGGGGCTTTCTCCATGATCGACCACACACATTTTAGCGAGGGAACAATAAAAATACCAGCAATTTTCCTAACTATCAAGGTGTTTCAGACCGAACACCTCCAGGATCAGATAAAAGTGGCGATCCAATAGATGAAATCCTTTTTTCAGGCGCCTTCCTCCTCGTACCGCTCGAAAAAGGTGATGGAAAGCAGCGGTTCTCCCCGGTTCTCCGTAGCATTGATCAGGGAAACTTCTACTTCATGGCCGGCCTGGGAACTGGTCAGCCACGTCATATATCCGTACTCCCCTTCTGAACTTTTCCCGTACCGCTGATCGAAGTGATCAGAGAAGCGATCGAAAAGCTCAGCCGCTGTTTTTTCACGGTCGGGATGCACATCAATATGGACCTCGAACAACCCATATTCATCGAAACTGTAGAAAACCACCACATGCCCCCGAGACTTCCCTTTACGATCAGCCAGGGGCACTTTGTACTGCAATTCATTGGAAGAGGAGCTGTAAAGATGCTCCTTTGCTTCAACCTCTTTCACTTCATCCAAAGACATCCCCAGTGAAACCCCGCGAATATCACCCTTTTCAGCACCCTGTATCCTTGAGAAAAGCGTTTTCCCTTCTTCTTTACCTCCCCAGCAGGAGGAAAGGACCAAGAGCAGTATAAGAACATACAACTGTCTCATACCACGGTAACATTATCTTCGGCAATAAGAGGCTCCCCCCTGAAAGAGAGCAGCAACTGCGCTACGGTCAGGACATCCCGCTGGCAGTATGAAACGATCCGCTCCAGATCGTTCTCCTCCCAATAAACCCGGGACACTTCACTTCCGTCGATATCCTCCTTTGGTGTCGGGATCCCGAATATTCTGGCGAGCAGGTCGAGAGAGGTGTAATTCTTCCGGTCACCGAACTTCCATAGCTCAAGAGTGTCCAGATGAGCTACTTCCCACGGTTTCTTCCCGGCTATGTCGAGCAAGGCTGGTAACTCGACCTGATTGAGAAGCATTCGCCGGGCCAGGTATGGGAAGTCGAACTCTTTTGCATTGTGGCCACAAAGCAGATGGGCAGGACCATGGAATGAACGATTCAACAAGGCAGCGAATTCAGAGAGCAGGGCCTTCTCATCATCCCCGTAAAAGGAACTCATGCGGAAATTCCGGACACCCTGTTCATCTTCATGGATGAAACCTGCCGAGATGCAGACGATCTTCCCGAACTCCGCATAGATCCCTGCCTTTTCGTAACTTTCCTCCGGGGTCAGTTCCTCGCTTCGAAAACTCTTGGCCTTTTTATTCCATAATTCCTGCAGGTCCGGATCAAGGTCAGCATAGCGATAGACCGCTGGGACGGTCTCGATATCGAGAAAAAGGATCTTATCAAGCTCCAGGTGGTCCAGCATAAAAAGCTATTGCTCCGTTCGGGCAGCCCGTCCCCTGGTGTGGTTCCAGGCTATGTCCAGGTACAAATAAAGGTCTTTAGGGTGGGATCGAGCGTTCCGTGGTTTCCTTTCATGGCCGGCCCTTACGATGACCATATCCCGGGAAGGCACAACGATGATGTATTGCCCGAGGATCCCCCTGGCATAGAATATTTCTCGCCCCTTGTATTCCTCCAACCACCAGAAATAACCATAGTAGGGAACTTCCTTCCCTCCCAGAACGGCCGGGGTTACCGATTCCCAGACATAAGAGGCCGGAACGACTTGTTCTCCGTTCCACCGGCCACTATCCAGGTATAACTGACCGACACGAGCAAAATCCCGAACAGAAGCATAATAACAACAAAAGGCCTTTTCATCTCCATTCTTGCGGTCCAGATTCCATTTGGCATCATGGGTAGCTTCCAGGGGTTGCCAGAGCTTTTGCTCAGCATATTCGGACAACCTCATACCGGTCGCTTTTTCCAGGACAGCCCCCATGATCTGGGTATTGCCACTTTGGTAGTTGAAGCGCTGCCCCGGAGGTTCCACCACGGTGAGGGACCGGATCAGCCTTTTAAGGTGCCGCCCGTAATAAGCCTGAGCATTGTGGGAGAAAGGGTCAGCCCCGCTCTCTTCCCAATTCGTTCCGGAACTCATGGTAAGCAAATGCCGAAGGCTGATCCGGGCTTTTTCCCCTTTGGAAAAGGAAGGAAGGAATTCTCCTACCTTCTGGTCGAGGCTCTGCAATCTCTCCTCATCCAAAGCAATACCGGTCAGGATGCTAACGATGGATTTCGCCACCGAAAAAGAATTGGTCAGGGAATCCGGGTTGTACCCTTCCCAGTATTGCTCCAGCAGCAGACTGTCATGCTGAACGATCAGGAACGAAACCGTTCCGATCGAGCGGAGACTGTCCACCTCTGCAGCTTTCAGGGAAGTTCTTTCATAGCGGGAATGCAATGGCCAGGGATCGGGGTTCCGGGATCCCACCACCCGGGAGGAGAAAATGTGATCTTCATTGATGGAAGGCCCGGAACGACCAACCAGATAGGTATTGGCCAGTCCCTTGTACAGGTAGGTCTTACCCGTAACCATGATGCCCACGTTGAGTAGAATGAAAACTCCCAACAAAACCCCCAGAACGATCTTAAGCGACCTCATGTCATTCTTGCCGATAATCGAATCCGAATTGGACGGCCAGATGATGTTTCAGGGAGTTTTTCACCCTTTCCACTGCTACTTCCTGTCCCAACTCCCGTTCCATCGAAGTTACATCTTTATCCGGGATCCCACAAGGAACGATATGGGAGTACCAGGAAAGATCGGTATTCACGTTCAGCGCCAATCCGTGCATGGTCACCCAACGGCTGCATTTCACGCCCATGGCACATATCTTCCTCGCTTTTTCAGGGTCATCGGGATCCAGCCAAACACCTGTAGCCCCTTCCAAACGCCCCCCCCGGATCCCGAAATCATCGAGGGTAAGAATAACCGCTTCTTCCAGGTAACGTAGATACTGATGGATATCGGTGAAAAAATGGTCCAGGTCGAAAATAGGGTAGGCGACCAACTGCCCCGGGCCGTGATAAGTGATGTCCCCTCCCCGATTGATCCGGGAGAAGGTCGCCTTCCGGTCAGCCAACTCAGCCTCCCCGATCAGAAGATGGTCTTCCTTACCACTTTTACCCATGGTGTAGACATGAGGATGCTCACAGAACAACAGATGGTGATGGGTGGAAAGAGATCCTTTTTCAGGAACTTTCCGATTCCTGACCTTGATATCTATATTCTCCTTAAGCAGAGATTCCTGGAGATCCCAGGCTTCCTGATGGTCGACCTTCCCCAGGTCACGGAAATGCACCTTTGGTTTCATAGCTGCTATTCACAAAGGTAAGGGGTCGGGTTCAGACCTTGGCTAATTCGCTCTTGAGATGGTCGATCACACGAACTTCCACAGGATCCACACCTCTTTCACGAGCAAGGTACCAGGAAACCCAGTCCCCGACATGGATCAGGTAAAAGGTTTTTTCCAGGGGCGTCGCTCCTTTGGACCATACTTCGGTGACCGCTGCTCCCTGCCGGCTGAAGATATCCTTGGAGATCTCCATTCGAAGCTGGGTCCGTTCATGGTCGTCCTCATGGCGGAACAGAACCACAGCAAGAGTATCATCGCCACCGGCCCATCCGACGAGTTCATTGTGGTTCATTTCCGGAAGGGCATGATGCCAGCAAAGGACCTTGGCATTTTCGTTCAACTGCTGCCGGAATCGCACAACCACCCCTTCTCCGGACGCTTCCGAATAAAGGACCGGGGTCTTGGCCTGAAGGTGTTCCCGGACCCGCTGGGCTTCCTTGAGGATCTGATCTTTCTCCTGTTGCAGCAAGTCGATGGCTTTCCGAAAAGCCGTTTCATGACGATCCTGAATGATCCCGAAATGCTCCAGCAACCGGAATTGCTGAACGATAGCGTATCCCAGTGCTGCACGGGGAGGGTACCCTCCCGGGATATGGATGCAATAATAGCCGTTCTCCTGGGCAAGGTCGGCGATCGTTCCACCGGAAGTGATGCAGGCGATCGTAGCCTTTTGATCCGTGGCTTCTTTCAAAGCGCTGATGGTCTCTTCCGTATTACCGGAATAAGAGCAGGCGATCACCAGCGTATGCGCATTCACAAAACCAGGGATCCGGTAATCGTTATTCACCAGAATGGGGACAGAAACTTCATCGGCCACCAATTGGGAAACGATCTTGCCTCCGATCCCGGACCCTCCCAGTCCTGTGACAACAACATTCCGGATGTCGTGATCGGCAGGTTCAAGATCCGCCTCGGCAGCGATCTTAAGCGCCTCTTCCAGTTGAGAGGGAAAGCGGTCGATGAGGCCGCGCATTTCGTCCATAGAACTATCTTTTTCAGGGCAGCTAAAGGTATGACAAAGATGCTGCATTTTCAATGTGCAGGCGATGAACACGATCATCGGCAGCCATCTTTTCGGGAAGTCCTATCTTTGCGCCCCATTGCAAACCCAACAGGATACGATGAGCAAGGAGCTTACAGACCAGGAAAAGGTCAGAAGAGAATCCCTTGAAAAGATACGGGAGCTGGGGGTCAACCCCTATCCGGCAGAGAGCTTTCCAGTTAACGTGACCGCCCACGAAATACGCCATAATTTCGACAAGGCACCGGATCACTACAAGGAGGTGGTCCTCGCAGGACGGCTGATGAGCCGGAGGGTGATGGGTAAAGCTTCCTTCGCCGAATTGCAGGACAATACCGATCGTATCCAATTATACGTGGCCCGGGATGAGATCTGCCCCGGAGAGGACAAGACCCTGTACAATCAGGTCTTCAAGAAATTACTGGACATCGGGGACTTCATCGGCATCAAAGGACATGTGTTCAAGACCAAAGTGGGAGAGATCTCCGTGCATGTCAAAGAGCTGAAGGTCCTGAGCAAATCCATCCGCCCCTTGCCCATCGTTAAGACCGACCAGGAGGGCAAAAGCCACGATGCTTTTACGGACCCGAACCAACGCTACCGGCAACGGTATATCGACCTGGTGGTCAATCCTGAGGTCAAGGAAGTGTTCCTCCAGCGCACCCGCATGCTCAATTCCATGCGGGGATTCCTGAACGAACAAGGATACCTCGAAGTAGAGACACCTATCCTCCAGCCGATCCATGGAGGAGCAGCTGCACGGCCGTTCAAGACCCACCACAACACGCTGGACATGTCGTTATACCTCCGGATCGCTAACGAGCTCTACCTCAAAAGACTTATCGTAGGAGGATTCGATGGCGTTTATGAATTCGCCAAGGATTTCCGGAACGAAGGAATGAGCCGTTTCCACAATCCCGAATTCACACAGCTTGAAGTATATGTGGCCTACAAGGACTATCAATGGATGATGGACATGACGGAGCGTATGCTCGAAAAGGTGGCGACCGATCTTCACGGAACCACGGAAGTGATCGTTGGCGATCATACGATCGATTTCAAACGCCCCTGGAAACGGTACACCATGTACGAAGCCATCGAGTCCTATACCGGGATCGATCTCAGCGATAAAGGAGAGGATGAAGTACGGAATATTGCTGAAACCCTTGGCATTGAAGTAGATGACTCCATGGGACGCGGCAAGCTGATAGATGAGATCTTCGGGGAAAAGGTCGAACCTTCCCTCATCCAACCCACTTTCATCACCGATTATCCAGTGGAAATGTCACCCCTGGCCAAAAAACACCGGGAACACGAAGGCCTTGTGGAACGTTTTGAAGCTATTTGCAACGGAAAAGAGATCTGCAACGCCTTTTCAGAGTTGAACGACCCCGTGGACCAGCGCGAAAGGTTCGAAAGACAGCTTGAACTGGCCCAAAGAGGGGACGAAGAAGCCATGGCCATGGACGAGGATTTCCTGCGGGCCATCGAATATGGAATGCCTCCCACGGCAGGGCTGGGGGTCGGTATCGACAGGCTGGCGATGATCATGACGAACTCGCCCTCCATTCAGGATGTGTTATTCTTCCCCCAAATGAGGCCTGAACAAAAAAATGCTCCTGAACCTGAAGAGGAAAAAAAGGAAACCTGATCAGTGCAACCGTCTCGAATTTCAAGGCGTTCATAAACGTAAGAGCCCTTTTCCGCAGAAAATTGAAAAAAAGATCATGCGATGTGTAACACACTACCTGTGGAAAAGGTATAATATTGTTCTTTTATCCCTTTTCACTAGCTAAAAGGGATGCCTCTTCCGGGGCTTCATCGATACAATGACCCGTTCGGCTCATATCCGCTTCCTTCTAACAGCGGGGCTATTCCTGGCCCTGTGGGCTCCTCGTGCCGGAGCTCAGAACGACATGACCCTGAAGATCACCCTCGATTTCCTGGGCAGTGAGACCACCTGGGAAGTAAAGGATGGCGGTGGGGCCATCGTTGCCAATGGGGGGCCCTATACGGACGGGATGAACGGCACCGTTATTACCGAAACTTTCACCCTCTCGGATGGCTGTTTCGACTTCATCATCTACGATGCTGGCGGGAATGGCATCTGCTGTGGGTTTGGGAATGGAAGCTATGAACTGACCGAGGATGCTACCGGCTCTGTGATGGCGACCGGCGGGAATTTCGGCACCGATGAGACCACCAATTTCTGCGTACCCTCCGCCACCGCTGAGATAGACAGTGTTCAAACCACCGATATCACATGCAACGGCGGCAATGATGGGACCATCGAGATCTTCGCCTCTGGTTCCGGCTTGGAATACAGCAATGATAATGGGAGCACCTATCAATCAGACAGCTCTTTTACCGGCCTTAGCGCTGGCACCTACGAGCTCATGATACGGGACGGATCCGGCAACACGGACGACACGACCGTTACTCTCTCCGAGCCCACTGCTGTGGGTTTCACCAGGACCGTCTCCAACGCTTCCTGTGGCAATAACAATGGTAGCATCCAGTTCTCAGCCTCAGGCGGGACAGGGGCTTACCAGTACAGCATCGACAACGGCAGCACTTTCCAGGGAAGCAGCACTTTTACCAACCTCTCTCCCGCGACCTATAACCTGGTAGTCCAGGATGCGAACAACTGCCAGGCTACCGGCACCGCAAACGTCACTTCTGGGGGGGGGAACCCCATGATCCTCAGCATTACCCTCGACTTCGTGGGTAGCGAAACCACCTGGGAGGTCAAGGACAGCACCGGTGCCACGGTCGAATCCGGTGGCCCCTATTCGGATGGAGCCAACGGAACCGTCGAAAAAGATACCTTTTGCCTGGCCGATGGCTGTTACGACTTCATCATCTACGATGCTGGTGGAAATGGCATCTGTTGCGGATTCGGAAACGGATCTTACTCCCTGACCGATACCACTTCAGGAGATACCGTGGCCTCCGGTGGTAATTTCGGTACCGATGAGACCACCAACTTCTGTCTGCCCATCCCTACCGTGAACATCGACAGCATCCATGTCACCGACAACTCGTGTTTTGATTCCGATGATGGAGAACTGGAGATCTTCGCCTCTGGTTCCGGCCTTGAATACAGCATCGACAACGGCAGTACCTTCCAAAGCAACAACACCTTCAGCAACCTTGCTGCTACTACCTATGATGTGGTGATCCGGAACGGTTCGGGCCAAACCGATACCGACCAGGCTACTGTCAATGAACCTCCTCTTATTTCCACTACAGTAGAAGACACGATCTGTGAGAATGACAGCATCATGCTCGAAGGAAGTTGGCAAAATACTGCCGGCACCTATCATGACACCCTCACTGCCTTCAATGGTTGTGATAGTATCGTCCAGACCGATCTAACCGTCAACGATACCTCAGTGGTCAATGAGAGCGCCACCATCTGTGAGAACGATTCCATCATGCTCGAAGGGAGCTGGCAGAACACCGCGGGCACCTACCACGATACCCTCACCGCGCTCAACGGATGCGACAGCATCGTCACCACGCAGCTCACCGTCAACGATACCTTCATCGTCAATGAGAGCACCACCATCTGCGAGGACGACTCCGTCATGCTCGAAGGAGGCTGGCAGAAAACCACCGGCACCTATTACGATACCCTTGCTGCTGCTTCCGGTTGCGACTCCATCATCGCTACCCAGCTCACCGTCAACGATACCTTCATGGTGAACGAAAGTGCGGTGATCTGCGAGGGCGATTCCATCATGCTCGAGGGGAACTGGCAGAAGACCCCCGGGTCCTATTTCGACACCCTCAGCACTACCGCAGGCTGCGACTCCGTCATCGCCACTCAGTTGAGCGTCAACGACACCTCGGTGGTCAATGAGAGCGCCACCATCTGCGAGAACGACTCCATGATGCTCGAAGGGAGCTGGCAGAACACCGCCGGGACCTATTACGACACCCTCAGCACCACTGCCGGCTGCGACTCCATCGTCATCACCCAGCTCAACATCAACGACACGACCCACTACAGCACCGCCACCACCATCTGCGAAAGCGATTCCATCATGCTCGAAGGGAGCTGGCAGAACACCACGGGCACCTACCACGATACCCTCACCGCGCTCAACGGATGCGACAGCATCGTCACCACGCAGCTCACCGTCAACGATACCTTCATCGTCAATGAGAGCACCACCATCTGCGAGGACGACTCCGTCATGCTCGAAGGAGGCTGGCAGAAGACCACCGGCACCTATTACGATACCCTCTCCACCTATCAGGGATGCGACTCCATCATCGCTACCCAGCTGACCGTTAACGATACCTTCGTTGTTAACAGAAAAGATTCCATTTGCCAGGGGGACAGCATTATGCTCGCCGGAAGCTACCGGAAGACCGCAGGGACCTATACCGACACCCTGTCCACCACAGCAGGATGCGACTCCATTATCATTACCGAATTGGATATTCACCCGAACCACTCTGTCAATCAAACACTCCACATTTGCCAGGGGGACAGCATGTACCTCGAAGGAAACTGGCGTAAAAGTTCAGGTATTTACAACGACACACTCCTGTCCAGCCACGGGTGCGACAGTGCTGTTCAAACCTTCCTGATCGTCGACCCGACCTACACTCAGGTGCAGTCGCAACAGATCTGCCAGGGCGATAGTGTATTCGCAGAAGGAGCATGGCAAAAAACCGCAGGCCTTTATTACGACACTCTGACCACAACACAAGGTTGTGACAGCATCATCGCCACAGACCTGGACGTCAACCCTACCTACCTCTCCCACGACAGCACCAGTATATGCGAAGGGGATAGCCTTCTTATCGGCGGATCCTACCGGAAAACAGAAGGGATCTATGATGATTCCCTCACCACCGCCGCTGGCTGCGACAGTATTCTTCGAACCTCGCTTTTCATCGATTCAACGACCACGACCAATGTGGCCTCTGCTCTTTGTGAAGGGGACAGCGTGATGCTGGAAGGGGCCTGGCAAAAAACATCAGGAACCTACTATGACACCCTTGCCTCTGGAGCTGGTTGCGACTCAGTGATCATCACCCAGTTAACAGTGAACGACACCTTCATCGTGAACCAAGCTACCTCCATCTGTGAAGGGGACTCCATAATGCTGGAAGGAACTTTCCAAAAGACTTCCGGAACCTATTATGACACACTTGCCACAACGCTGGGCTGTGACTCCATCATTACCACCCAGCTGACCGTGGACGACACTTTCATGGTAAATGAAAATGCGACCATCTGTGAGGGAGATTCCATCATGCTCGAAGGAACTTTCCAAAAGATGGCCGGCACATACTACGACACGCTTACCGCTACCTCCGGATGCGATTCCATCATCGCCACTCAACTGACCGTGAACGACACCTTCATGGTGAACGAAAGTGCGGCGATCTGTGAAGGCGACTCTATGATGCTGGAGGGGGACTACCGAAAAACTGCCGGGACTTATTATGACACCCTGACCACCTTCTCCGGGTGTGACAGTATTCTGATCACACAACTTTCGGTGAACGACACCAACTGGGCTACTCAAAGTACCACCATTTGTCAGGGTGATAGCACCTTGATCGGGGGGAATTATCGCAAAGTCGCAGGAACCTATAATGACACCATGACCAATGGCCTGGGTTGTGACAGTATCATCAGTACGACCTTGACGGTTCTGCCCTCCTACCTGGAAACGGATTCCGTCACCCTTTGTCAGGGGGACAGCATCCTGGCCGGTGGGCAATACAGAACCCTGCCGGGCACTTATTACGATTCTCTCATGGCCACCAGCGGGTGTGATAGCATCATCAAAACCGTAGTGGATACCAATGCCCAGGTAACGATCGCTTCCTCTACCACGGGTGAAACCTGTGGGGCGAGCGACGGCTCTATCACCCTGACCGCAGGAGGTGGAAGCGGCATCTTCCAATACAGCATCGACAGCGGCAGCACCTATCAGGGCAACAACACCTTCAACAGCGTCAGCAAAGGCTCTTACGAGCTCGTTGTCAGGGATGACAATGGTTGTACAGCCCATACCACCGATAGCGTTGGCGGAAGCTCAGGCATCATGGTGAACACCAAGACCACCAGTGCAGGGTGCCCCAATACGAGTGCCGGAACCATCACCGTTTTTGCTACCGGAGGGAATGGCCCCCCTTATGAATACAGCATAGACAATGGCACCACTTTCCAATCCTCGGACCTTTTCACAGGCCTTACCCCGGGAAGCTACTTCGTGGTGGTCCGGGATACCAGTGGATGTCAAACCACGACGATCTCCACGGTCCTGAACCTGGGTGGTGTTAAAATATCGAGTGTGAGCAAGACCGATGTTACCTGCAGCGGAACCGGAGACGGTTCATTGAAGGTCTTCGCCAGCGGGAACAACCTGACCTACAGCCTCGATACCGGCAAAACCTTCCAAAGCAATCGGACCTTCACCGGGCTCGACCAGGGAACTTACCAGGTGATCGCCCGCGGCGCCTATGGTTGTGAGGATACGGCAACTGCAGTGATCGGAAAGGACCAGCCGGTTGCGAACGCTCAGGTGAACCGGGATACGGTGAAAAGTTCACAGGGTATCGGATTTGCCTTCAACAGCAATGGCTCTGTGGCAGATTCTCTGGTGTGGGACTTCGATGACGGCAACACCAGTAAGCAGGAGAACCCCATCCATACTTATGGCCAGGCCGGAGTTTTCGAAGTTATCCTCACCACCTATCTGGAGAACTGCTCACAACAGGATTCGGACACCTTGCTGGTACATGTCATCGACGATGTAAGCATCTGGGAAGCTTCCGGTAATGGAGGCATTGAACTTATCCCTTACCCGGACCCCACCCGTGGTGAACTTCATGTGAAGATCTCGCTCCCAAAACGACAGGAGGGTGTTCTGCGCATCCATGACAAAGCAGGACGGGAGTTATTGCACAGGAACATTGAAACTTCCGAAGAGATCCTTTATTTCGACCTGACCGGTCAGCCGTCAGGAGCCTACTTCATCTCCTTCCGGACGGGAAAAGGCATTGTTTCCAAACCTTTCCTCATTTCCCGCTGACTTTCGGGAGCAGGCAGGCAACCCGATTTTTTGATCATTTTTGTCGTTGAACGGCACAGGATAGCTGCATGAAGAATCTCGGGAAAACAGCGGTGATCGGCGGAGGAAGCTGGGCCACTGCTATTGTTAAGTTGTTGGCTTACAATGCCTCCCCGGTCTACTGGTGGATGCGGGACAAGGAAGCCGTCGAACACCTCCGGGAGCATCATCATAACCCCAGGTACCTAAGTTCTGTTGAATTCAGAGAGGAAGAGCTCGAGGTCAGCACCGACCTGAACGGGCTTTTGGAAAAAGTCGATACGATCGTTCTGGCCGTCCCGGCCGCCTTTCTGAAAGAAGCGCTGCAAACCGCCGATCCGGAGAACTTCAAGGGCAAGATCGTATTCTCGGCCGTAAAAGGGATCATCCCGGAAGACCACCTCATCATCGGAGAATTCATGTTCCGGGAATATGGCGTGAAGGAAAAGGATTTCGGCGTGATATGCGGTCCCTGCCATGCCGAAGAGGTGGCCATGGAAAAGCTCTCGTACCTCACCATCGCCTGTCAGGACCGTGAGAAAGCCCGCCTGTTCGGGCAGCAATTGCAAACCCGGTTCATCAAGATCATCCACTCCGAGGATATCTATGGAACGGAATATGCTGCGGTCCTGAAGAACGTGGTCGCCCTGGCCACAGGTATCTGCCATGGGATCGGCTACGGGGACAATTTCATCGCCGTGCTGCTCTCCAACGCGATCCGGGAGATCGAACGGTTCGTCGATGCCGCCCACCCTCTCGACCGGGATATCAAGGATTCAGCCTATCTCGGCGACCTGCTGGTAACTGCTTACTCCCAATTCAGCCGGAACCGGATGTTCGGGAACATGATCGGAAGAGGGTATTCCGTTAAAGCCGCCCAGTTCGAAATGAACATGATCGCTGAAGGGTACTATGCTACCCGGTCCATCCAGAAGATCAACGAGCAATACCAAGTGGAAATGCCGATCACTCAGGCCGTATACAATATCCTCTATGAGAAGATCTCCCCCACAGTGGAGATCAGGATCCTGGCAGACAAACTGTCCTGATCAGTGCTCATCAGAGTGGAAGTGAGCGAGTATCGTTCCTGCCATTTTCGGACCGACCACCTTCGCCAGTTCTTCCCGGGACGCTTCACGGACCCTCTTCACGGATCGGAAATGCCGTAATAATTTCTGAGTACTTTTTTCTCCTATCCCCTCGATGTTGGTCAGTTCAGAGCCGATCCCGCTTTTGGTCCTTCGTTTTCGGTGATGACCGACCCCGAAACGGTGTGCCTCGTCCCGCAACCGTTGGATCAGTTTCAGGGATTCAGAACGTTTATCCAGGTAGAGCGGGACGGGGTCCTCTGGAAAATAGATCTCCTCGAGGCGTTTGGCGATCCCAATGATACTGATACGCCCCCTCAGGCTCAATTCCTCAAGGCCTTCCACAGCAGCACTCAGCTGTCCTTTTCCCCCGTCGATCACGATCAATTGGGGCAGTTCTTCTCCCTCTTTCAGCAAACGGGAATAACGTCGCCGAATAGCCTCTTTCATGGAAGCATAGTCATCAGGCCCCTCGACAGAACGAATGTTGAAGTGCCGGTACTCCTTTTTGGAAGGCTTGGCCCGCCGAAAAACCACACAAGCAGAGACCGGCTCCCTGCCCTGGATATTGGAGTTGTCGAAACATTCGATGTGTACTGGCAGCTCTTCCATTCGCAGGTCCTTCCGCAAGGTTTCCAGGATCCTCGAAGTATGTTTCTCCGGATCCTTTTGCGCTTCCTGTTTGCGTTTTTCCAACTTGTAATACTTGGCATTCCGTTGAGAAAGTTCCAGCAATTGCTTCTTATCTCCACGCTGAGGAACATGAAAATGAATACCAGGGATCTCCATTTCAGGCAAGAACGGAACGATGATCTCCCGGGCATCACTCTCATAACGCTGCCGAAGTTCAGCAACGGCTATTTCCAGAAGCTTCTGCGGTTCTTCTTCCACCTTTTGACTCATTTCCATCGTATGAGCCTGAACAATAGCCCCGTTCACCACTTTCATGTAGTTGATGAAAGCATCCTGCTCATCGCTGACCAAACCGACCACATCCACGTTATGAATACGGGGGCTCACGACCGTTGACTTACTCTGGTATTTCTCCAGGATCACCACCTTCTCCTTGACCACCTGTGCCTTTTCATAATCCAAAGCCGCTGCGTATTCTTCCTTGAGTTTCTTGAGCCGCCGGATCACTTTATGGATGTGCCCTTTGATGATCGACCGGGCCGCTGCGATATGACCATTGTACTCCTCTTCTTCCTGCAACCCTTCACACGGACCTTTGCAATTCCCGATATGGTACTCCAGACAGACCCGGAACTTCCCTTTCTCGATATTTTCCCTGGAAAGATCGTACTTGCAAGTGCGAAGCGGATACAGCTGCCGGATCAGGTCCAGGAGGGTATGGACCATTCGCACCGAAGCATAAGGACCATAATATTCCGAACCATCCCGCACGGGGTTCCGGGTGGTAAAGATCCTCGGGAAACGCTCGTTCTTGATGCAGATCCAGGGATAGGTCTTATCGTCCTTGAGTTGAACATTATAGCGGGGCTTGTATTTCTTGATCAAACTGTTCTCCAGCAACAAAGCCTCGTATTCCGTCTCCACGACGATGTACTGGATGTCTCTGATCCGGCTCACCAGTAAAGCGATACGCCCTGGCTGCCGGTCCCGGGAAAAATACGAGCTGACCCGCTTCCTCAGGTTTTTCGCCTTTCCCACATAGATCACCTGCTCCTTATTATCAAGGAATTGATACACACCAGGGCTTTCCGGCAACCTACCCGATTTCTTTTCCAGTCCCTCCTCAAAAACAGTCATCTATTCAAATTTTAACTATTGAGGCTTGCGATCCTTATCCGCCTTATCGTTCTCTTTCTCCTTTCTTTTTTCTAAGATCCTCGACATAAAGAAGAAAGACCCAACTCAACAAACATTACTGAAACTTTACAGAGAAGATCGCTGTCTTTGTCGAATTTACTGGTATTTTAAGCAACTTATCCTTCTTTATTTCGTATACTTGAAATTAGGAATGCTGACACTTATCATAATCTACAGTTCCTCATAGCAACTGTAGATCTTATCTTATGAAAAAAAGATATCCTTTTTTTAATACCCTTTTTTTTGTCCTTCTGATCGCTCTTCTGCCGGCAAGGGAGATTTTCGCCCAAACCGGCCCTGGAGGTGTAGGCGACAACACCAGTGTGATCAACTGGTTGCGGATCGACCCCACAGGTCCGTATAGTAATGGGGATGCTGTTGATACTTTGTTCGACAAGATAGCACCCAATGCTCATCCTGGTGTTCAGGGGACCGGAGCCGATCAGCCCACCGCCCGGATCCCTGATGCTGCTTTCAACAACCAACCTGCCCTCGAATTCGATGGTGCCGGCCAGCACATGATCATTAACAACCACAATGATATCAATGCTGGAGGACCTTACACAGAAATGACCATCTTTTTGGTCTTCAACGCTGATGATGTTTCCTCCCGGCAGGTCCTTTACGAACAAGGTGGGGGAACACGCGGCATGAGCATCTATATCGATAACGGCTCCCTCTATTTTGCCGGCTGGAACGATAATGCAGGTGACGGGCCAGGCGATGACTGGCAGATCCATTGGGTGGATACGGCCATTGCAGCAGGCCAAACTTATGTCGCCACCCTGGAATTCGATGGGAACAAACCCCATATCCGGGGATATCTCAATAATGCCCTGGCAGGAGATACTACCATAAGCTATGGGGGTAGTGGGGGTGTTGCCCAACTTTATGCCCATACGGGGGATATCGAGATCGGCGGAAATAACGGCACCGGGCTTTTCCATAGCGGAGGAGGAGCCAATCCGTTCGATGGCAAGCTTGCCAGCCTCATCATGTACGACCGGGCTCTGACCAAACCAGAGCGGTCTATCGTTACCAATTCCTTGGCTTCCCGCTACGGCGTCTCCATTGTGGAAGACCATTTTGCCCACGACAACACTTATTTCCAACAAGTCATAGGATTAGGCCAGGATACCGGAACGAAGCATACCATCTCCCAGGGGAAAAGCCTGGTCAAAATGCAAGCATTCGGGGGACTGGACACGGACGGAGAATATCTGATGCTCGGCCATGATGGTGGTGGCATCGGCAGCTGGACCACCACCAATGCTCCTGCCAACATGCAACGGACCGCTCGTGAGTGGCGATTGGATGAAGCAGGAGAACTGGGCGGAGTATTCTATCAGTTCGATACCACTCAGTTCGCGGCCAAACCGGCCGATCATCCGAAATATGTCCTGATCACGGATGATGACGGGGATTTTACCAGTGGAGCTACTGCCTACGAACTCAAACAATGGCTAAGCACGGAATTCCATTACAAGGCCATCGACCTGCCTGATGATACTTACTTCACCATCGGTGTGCTGGACCCCAAAGTGGAATTCTCGACTACTGCCTCCAACGATTTCGAAGACCAGAATGCAACTATAGATATCAGCCTCAACTACGTACCGGCAGATAATGATACCGTTCACTATACGACCACGGATGGGACTGCCCAAGGGGCTGCCACACCGCTTACCGGTGCTTCAGAGGATTACGAGGATGCTGGTATGGTAATGGTCAAGATGCTCGGAGGCGCCCAGACCCAGACCATCAACATCACCGTCAACGATGATGCCACGAACGAAAACGACGAAGACTTCACGGTCGATCTGACCAATCCCCTTTCCGGACTGGACATCGGCACCAATTCTTCCCATACCTATACCATCAATGACAACGATGACCCCGTAAAGGTCCGCTTCTGGCGTTCAGATACCAGCAACCCTGAAAACGTATCAGGGGCTATCTATGCACAACTCACCCAACCCTCCGGCACCAATGTGACCGTGGATTATGACATCACCGGCGGTACTGCCACTGGTAGCGGCACTGACCACAACCTGGCTGCTTCCGGTCAATTCAGTTTTGCCGTTGGTGATACCATCGACACCCTTTCCGTCCCGGTCGTGGACGATGCCCTCGTGGAAGGAGATGAGACCATCGAACTCACCCTGTCCAACCCTCAAAATGCAGACTTGTGGGACACAACACAATGTACGTACACGATCATCGATGATGAGACCAAACCGGAAATCCGGTTCACGAATGCTTTCCAAAGTGCTGGAGAAGGGATCGGAACGGCATCATTGGAAGTAACCCTTACCAAGCCCTCCTCCCAGGCCATTACCGTGGATTACGGTTCCGCTCCGGGCGGATCCGCCACCAATGGAACAGATTATTCCATCAGCAGTGGAACATTGACATTCTCAGCCGGAGATACCGTGGAGACCTTCCCGGTATCCATCAACGACGATGGTGTTCGTGAATCCACCGAAAATTTCTGGGTAGCCATTACCAATCCCTCCAATGCCACTTTAGGAGCACAGGACACGTTAGGCTTCAACATCCTGGACAACGACGGATTGGGCTGGCTCGGCCCGGGTGGTGTTGCCCATGACAATGCCCAACTGGACCTGTGGCTGCGCTCTAATGCCACCACGATGAACGACGGGGATGCGGTCAACAACTGGGATGACCAGTCTATTTACACGCCCAACAACCCCAATAACAATGCTACCCCGCCAACCGGAACACCCCCGGTATACAGGGACAATGCTTCTGCCAACTGGAATGGGCGCCCTATCATCGAATTCAATGGGGCAAACAACGAACTCCTGGGGCTCGCGGACCACAACCTATTAAACGACAATGGAACCCCCCAGGAAAAACGAACCATCATCGCTGTGTTCCGGACCGGAAACGATGTGAGCAGCCGGCAGGTGATCTATGAAGAAGGTGGGAATATCAGGGGATTGAACATCTACATTGAGAACGACTCCTGCTACATTGGCGGATGGAACGATAACAACGACGGCCCCACTACACCCTGGCAATACTTACCAGTAAGAGATGAGGTGCAACCTAATACACCTTATTTCGCTGTGCTTCAATTCGATTATCCCGGTGGATCCGCTGTTAGTGGATCCCTCAATGGCATCGACCTCGGCCAACAGACTGGAGCGGGAAAACTTCACCGCCACACCGGAGATATCGGGATCGGTGGCATGAGCCAGGATGCCTGCTTCCTAGATCCCGCCGACTTTTCTTCCCAGGATTGTGACAACGGGGATGGGAATTACTTCACGGGGTATGTATCCGAGGTAATTTCCGGGAACATCGTATACAATGAAGCCCAGATCAAGATCGTTCACAACTACCTGTCCTCCAAGTACAACATCACCATCCCTGCCGGACAGGACGTATACGATTATGATGTGGACCATGGCTATGAACTTTTCGGTATCGGCCAGAAAAATCCCAGTAATGCTCATGTTTGGGCGCAGGGCTCCGGTATCGTCAAGGTGGACAACCCGTCCAGCCTAACCGATGGCAATTACCTGCTGATCGGCCATGATGATGAGGGCATCGGAAGCTGGACCAATACGGAAGTACCGGACGGCGACCCCAACATCCGACGAGTTGCTCAGGAATGGCGAGTAGACAAACAAGGTGGAGACGCCGGAGCCATTACCGTCCGCGTCGACACGACCCGCCTCCCGAACAAACCCGGTGGGATGCAGGACTACGTATTGCTGAAGGACAGCGATGGTGATTTCTCCAGCGGCGCTTCCGTGGTCGCTATGAGCAGCGACGGGGACAAGTTCCAGAGCATTTCCAATGTCAACTTCAACAAAGGCGACTACTTCACCATCGGGGTGGCCCGCCCGGCCATCGAATTCGCCGTAGATACGGCTGACGGTCCGGAACCGACCACCTCGGTAAACGTCAAGATCAAAACCAATTACAAGAGCAATTCTTCTGTAAGTGTGGATTATGCTTCCACAGACATTGCCGCCACTTCTCCTGCTGATTATGCTTCCCTTTCAGGCACCTTCACTATGCCTGCTGGTGACACGGTCGGAACGATCACCCTCAATGTAGTGGATGATGGTATCGAAGAAAGCGATGAGGACCTCAAGATCACCCTTTCTGATCCGGTCAATGCAGTACTGGGCGATCAGGATGAATACCACTATACCATCCACGACGATGACAATCCCCGGAAAGTCCAGTTCACGCTCCAGGATTCAGCCAATACCGAACCGACTTCCCCGATCGACATCGACCTGCACCTGACCGCGAACAATCCTTCCTCTTCGGTAACAGTGGACTATACCGTTCTGGGAACTAGCACGGCCACAGGAGGAGGTACGGACTACTCGCTTCCAACCAGTGGCACGGTAACCTTCCCCGTGGGGGACACTCTGGAAAGCCTGCCTTCCATAACGATTAACGACGATAACCTCCACGAAAGCAGCGAAACCATCGTGGTGGAGTTGTCAAATCCCAGCAACGCAAACCTCGGAGATACAACAACGTTCACCTACACCATTCAGGATGATGACCCTGCCCCGGATGTTCAATTCAAACGGACTACTGCCAGCGGTATGGAGAACTATTCCCCTGTTCCTGTCCAGATCGACCTCTCAGCAGCTTCAGGACAGGACGTGACCGTGGATTATACCGTAACAGGAGGGTCAGCGACCGGAAGTGGCGTCGACTATACCCTGAATGATGGGACGGCTACCATTCCCGCAGGAGAAGATTCTACCCGCATCCTGATCACCGTCTTCAACGATGCGGTACAAGAACCCCTGGAAGATATCCAGATCACCCTTTCCAACCCCTCCGGAGCGAACTTAGGAGGAAACACGACCCATACTTATACCATCGTGGATGAGGACGGGCTAGGCTGGATCGGCCCCGGAGGTGTGGCCAATTTCAACAACCAGATCGATGGCTGGTTGCGGACTACAGCGGCCGGAGGTGGTCTCAGCGATGGTATCGACATCGGTCCCCAGGGCGCTGCTACCGAATGGAAGGACCAGACCGGAAATAACATCCACGCCTACGAGGATGGCAGCGCTCCCACCTATTTTGATATCTCCCCCACCTGGAACGATCGCCCTGTGATCGAGTTCAACCAGGCATCCGGAGACTTCCTGGAGATCGCAGACCATCCCAAGCTCAACAATGCAGCCGGGGCACAGACCCAACGGACCATTATCACCGCTTTCCGCCCCTCCACCAATATTTCCAGCCGACAGGTGATCTACGAAGAAGGAGGCGGAACACGTGGCCTGAACATCTACATTGAGAACGACACCCTATACATCGGAGGATGGAACGACAACAACGATGACGGTGGAGTCACCACACCCTGGGC
>CAZAYA010000009.1:0-32733 GCA_964489175.1 uncultured Flavobacteriales bacterium
CTTCACCTGACCATCCATGGTCACGTAATCCACGTCCTTTTCGAACATGGTGTAGGCTTTCAGGAGTTGATCGATGGTGTGGATCCGCTCAGCTTTGATGGCATAATCGCGCATCAGCTCATCCTTTTCCTGTTGCTGGGTGGCTTCATCTTTGTCAGGATCATCGTCGATCTGGGCGATCTCGGCGCCGACATCGGGGAGAATATAGAAATCCGGGTCATCGGATTGCTCGGTGATCAGGTCGGTCCCTTTTTCCGTGAGTTCGATGGAATTCTGTTTCTCTTCGATCACGAAGAACAGCTCCTGATCTATCTTGGGCATCTCCTTGGCATTGTCCTGCAGGTAGAAGTTCTCGGTCTTCTGGAGCTGGGTCTGGATGCCGGGTTCACTAAGGTATTTGATAAGGGCTTTGTTCTTGGGCATGCCCCGGTATGCTCGCAGGAGGGCAATGCTCCCCTCGTTGATGGTCTTTTTGTCCGCCTCTTTGGAATGGAGGTTCTTCAGTTTTTCCTTGGCTTCGCTGAGCAGCTGGGTGATGAGTTTATGCTGGGCTTTTACCAGCTTTTCCACCTTGGGTTTGAGCTCATTGAATTCGTGTTCGTCCCCTTTGGGGGTGGGGCCGGAGATGATGAGCGGGGTCCGGGCATCATCGATGAGGACGGAGTCGACCTCGTCCACGATAGCGTAATGATGTTTCCGCTGTACCAGACTGTCCGGGGCGTTGGCCATGTTGTCGCGCAGGTAATCGAACCCGAATTCGTTGTTGGTCCCGTATGTGATATCGGCGCGGTAAGCTGCTTTTCGTTCCTCCGAGTTGGGTTGGTAGCGGTCGATGCAGTCTACGGACATTTCGTGAAATTCGAAGATGGGTCCCATCCATTCCTGGTCCCGACGTGCCAGGTAGTCGTTCACGGTGACCAGATGAGCGCCCCGCTCGGCAAGAGCATTGAGGTATAGGGGAAGGGTAGCGACCAGGGTCTTTCCTTCACCGGTCTGCATCTCCGCGATCTTTCCGTGGTGGAGGGCAATGCCCCCCATGAGCTGCACATCATAATGGATCATGTCCCACCGCACTTCCTTGCCTGCGGCATCCCAGGAAGTGGACCAGGTTGCTTCTTCTCCGTCAATGGAGACATACTCTTTTTCAGTGGCCAGGTCCTTGTCAAAATCACTGGCCGTAAGCCGGAGCTCTTCGTTATGAAAGAAGCGATTGGCCGTTTCCTTGACAACAGCAAATGCTTCGGGAAGAATATCTTCCATCACCTCCTCGATCTGCTGGTCGATGTTCTCCTCGATGTCATCTACCTCTTTGTAGATCGCTTCCTTGTCGGCGATCTCCATCTGAGGATCGTCCTTCACTTTTTGCCGGAGGGCATCCGCTTTTTCCTTATTCTCCCGGATGGCTTCCTGGATGGTATCCTTGAAAAAACGGGTCTTGCCCCGGAGTTCGTCGTTGGAGAGCTGACTGAGCTTTTCGAATTCTTCATTGATCCTGGCGACTACGGGCTCCATTTCCTTAACATCCCGTTCGTGCTTGTCGCCGAAAATGTTCTTGAGGAATTTCGTGACGGATCCTATCATAAAGTCATATCAGTATAAAACAAGCTTTCCGGCCGAAGCCGATACAGGCAAAGGTAAAGAAATAACCGCGCCGCAAAGTCCTTCGCGGAGGCGAAGCATTTGTTCATAAAACACTCTGGCAGAGTGGTCGTTGAGGTCAGGACAAAGGATGATCTGCTGAGCGATCAGGGCTGAACGGAGTGGAAAGGAAGATGACGCCTGAAAAAGGTGGTCAAGCTTAATATTCGTCTTCGTTGAAGAAGAAATCCTCTTTGGATGGATAATCCGGCCATATATCTTCAATGGTCTCGAACATCTCCGTGTCATCCTCGATCTCCTGAAGGTTCTCCACCACTTCCATGGGGGCGCCTCTTCTGATCGCGTAATCGATCAGCTCATCCTTTGTAGCTGGCCAGGGAGCATCCTCCAGATATGAAGCTAGTTCCAGTGTCCAGTACATGGTCTGCATCTTTTTCTCAAAATCTACGCAAAAATAGATTTTTTGTTCACATAGGGACGGATGAGTTATGAAAGGTTGCTTTTGCTAGAGGAACAAGTGTTCTGAAAGGGGAGTGTAATGGGCTGGAAAGCTTTTGTTCTTAGTGCCTCGCTTCAGTATCACATCTTTCAACCCATTTTGGGTTCCCAGGGGATCTCTTTGGCATCGAGATCCTTCGACAACTTCCGGGCCAGTACGAAAAGCAGATCAGAGGCCCGGTTCAGATATTGCAGAATAAGGGGGGGGACTTGCTCTTCTGAAGCCAGCCGTTCCACGCACCTTTCTGCTCGCCGGCATACACATCGGGCGATATGGCAGTACGAAACCACTGGATGCCCTCCCGGAAGGATGAAAGACCGCATTTCAGGTAATTCCTGGTCCATTCGGTCGATGGCCTTTTCCAACCGTTCTACGTCCTCTTCCTTCAAAGGGGGAAGGGGGATCTTATCGTTGCTGGGGTCGATAGCCAGAGAGGATCCAAGGGTGAACAGGCGATCTTGGATGTCGAGGAGCAATTCTTCGGTTTCCTGGTCAACGTCTTGGTCCCGCAAGAGACCGATATAAGCGTTCACTTCGTCCACTGTTCCGTAAGCCTCGATACGAATATGGTGTTTGTGGATGCGTTTTCCGCCGAGGAGGGAGGTTTGTCCCTGGTCGCCTTTTTTGGTGTAGATCTTCATGCTGTTGGATTGTTTTCGGGAGTTGTTGGTTCCGTCCGGGAGTCGCTTTCTACTTTCCCGTCGCGTAATCTGACGATCCGGCTGGTATGTTGGGCGATATCTTCTTCGTGGGTGACTACGATGATGGTGTTGCCGTTCTTGTGGATGCGGTTCAGCAAGGCCATGATCTCGAAAGAGGTGGTGGAGTCCAAATTCCCGGTGGGTTCGTCGGCCAGGATGATCGATGGGTCGTTCACCAGGGCCCGGGCGATCGCCACTCGTTGCCGCTGTCCTCCGGACAATTCATTGGGCTTATGGGTGATGCGGTCGCTCAGGTCAACATCCTCCAGGGCCTGGCGGCCGCGTTCCTCCCGTTCTGCTTTCCCTATTCCGGCATATACCAATGGTAAAGCAACGTTCTCAAGGGCTGAATAGCGGGGTAGCAAGTTGAAAGTCTGGAAAATGAATCCGATCTCCCGGTTCCGGATGGTGGCCAGCTCGTTCTCGTTCAGTTGGGCTACGTTCCTTTCGTTGAGGAGGTATTCACCTGATGTAGGGGTGTCGAGGCATCCCAGAACGTTCATCAGAGTGGATTTTCCGGAACCTGAGGGTCCCATCAGGGCCACATATTCATTCCGGTCGATGTTAAGCGTTACCGAATCAAGGGCATGCACTGTCTGGACCCCTGTAATGTAGCTCTTGACGATCTTATGGAGCTGGATGAGACGTTCGGTCATGATGGGCAAAAAGCGCGGATCCCGAATATCCGAAAAACCCGGGGAATGGATCACAGCCGGATGCCGAGCAGGGTGACGTCATCGATCTGCTCCTGGTCTCCTTTCCATTCGAGGAAAGCTTTCATCAGGACATCATATTGTTCTTGCAGGGGGCGTTCGTGGCATTCCACCAGAAGGTGCTTTAGCTTTTTCATGGTGAATTTTTTATCGCGGGGGCCACCGAACTGATCGGGATAGCCGTCGCTGCTGAGGTAGATCAGGTCATCCTCGCCCAGCTGGACCTCATGATCGGTGAATTCCCGGTCCAGTGCATACTGAGCCGAACCGATAGGGAAGCGGTCACCCCGAATGGCATCGATCGTTCCGTTCCGGATCATGAGAAGGGGCCTGTTCGCTCCAGCAAAGTGTACTTTCCGTTCTTGTTTGTTCACCCGGCAAAGGACCATGTCCATGCCGTCTGCTGTTTCCGAATGCTCTTCGTTCTGCCGGAGGAGTTCGATCACCTTTGTGTTCAGGCGACCCAGGATCCGGCCAGGAGTGTAGACCTTTTCTTCCAGCACGATCTCGTTCATCGCTGAATGAGCGATCACGGACATCATAGCTCCGGGGACACCATGTCCGGTACAGTCGATGGCGGCCACGATCACTTCGTCCGTGTTCAGCTTGGCAGCCCAGTATAAGTCGCCGCTTACAATGTCCTTGGGTTCATAGAGAACGAAGGCATCTTTGAACAGAACTTCTACATTTTTCTTGTCAGGGAGTACAGAAGCCTGGATCTTACTGGCATAGTCGATGCTCGAAGTGATCTCCTGGTTCTTCTCTTCGAGTTGTTGACTCTTTTGGCGTATCTCGTTTTCAGCTTGCTTTAGCTGGTGGATATTGGCATCCACGATGATCAGATGATGGAGTTCCCCATTATCACCGAAAATGGGCGTTAGCGTTGTGGAAGCCCAGTACTGTTCCCCCTGCCGGGTTTGGTTGAAGGATTCGTAGATCACCGAACGCTTTTCCCGGATGGCGGTATCGATGTATTCTTTGATGTGAGGACTGTTGCTGGATTCGTAAATGGTGGGCCCCTTTTCTTTTTTCAATTCCTCAAGCGTATAACCGATCATTCGTTCATAATGATCGTTCACCCATTCGATGGTGCCATCCGGGGAAAGGAGAAGGATGATGTTGTCGGTCTTGCTGGCAACCAGGGAGAGCTTGTAGAGTTCCTGGTTCTTTTCTTCGATGATCCGGTTGGAGTTCTCCAGATCCCGTTTGTATTGTTCTTCTTCCTTCAGGATCTTGCGAATGGCTTTGAGAAGAAAGATCCCGACTATCAGGAAGATGCTGATCGTGATCCCGGCATCGCGGAGCAGTTTCATTTGGGCTTCCTGAATGAACCGATCGAAAGGCTGGTCTACCATCAGAATGCCTACCACGTTCCCCTGATCATCCCTGATGGGGGAAAAGGCCGATAACCAGGTGCCGTGTTCATCCTCAAAGGCTGGAATGGTTCCTCCGGAGGTGTAATTTTGCTTGAGCTCGGTGGGAGCGCTGGTGTAGGTGTGGCGGAAATAAGGCTCCTTGGCAGAAGTGATCCCGAAATAGAAATGTTGCTGGCTGCTGTCGTAAGTGAGGGTGTAGATCGGGGAGGGAAGGTCGTTCAGCTTTGCTGCTTCTTTCAGTTTCCGGTGGATCTGTTGGTAGTAGTCGTTCTGGTCGCTGCTTTGGATCGCATCCTTTTCCGGGAACATTCCCATCAGCATGCTCAGTTTGTCCCCGTCAAGTTGCAGAGCCAGGGTTCGGGAAATGGAATGGAGCCGTTCCAGGGTATCCTTCTCTGCCTGGTTGATGTTCTCGTTGTAAGAGATGTAGAGGAAATATCCGGAAAGCAGGAGCAGGGCAACTGTGATCAGCAGAACGATCCTGCCTGTGATATTTTTGATCAGGTTTGACAAAAGGTGAGAATTTCAGCTTCCTAAGATAGCAAGATAGAAATACCCTTGACGACCATCAGTACCAAAGGGTTAAATGAAGGGGATGCCGCTGTTCCCGCCGGAAAAAGACCAGGCCGAACCGGAACAGGTCCAGGGTAAGGGTAACGGAAGGATGTTCCTGAATGGATACCCATGCTTCTTCCATACCGCGGGACCAGTGAATATCGTCCAGGATGAAGAGGCTGTCGTTGGTGACTTTGGCAAGGCATTGTTCAAAATAGGCAAGGGTGCTGTCGCAGCGGTGGTCGCCGTCCAGGTAGAGCAGGTCCAGGGAGTTCATCTGGTGAAGGACTTCTGGGAGTTTTTCCCGAAAAGCCCCCTGGTGAGTGGAAATATTCCCTATGCCGGCCTTTTGGAAACTTTCCCTCGCCAGGTCCAGAACCGATCCATTGCCTTCAATGGTGTGGAGGTGCCCTCGTGGAGCTCCCATGGCCAGCCAAGCTCCAGATACGCCCAATGAAGTTCCCAGTTCAAGGGAAGTTTTGGGTTGTCGCCACCGGGCCAGTCGGAAAAGGAGATGTCCGTATTTGGGAGGAACAGTAGCACGCCGGGCGATATGGCGAACAGGAAGGGTTTGCTGTTCACCCGGCCGCCTGGCTGCTCCCATCTCAACAAAGGGGAGGGTGTGATCTGACCGAAGGTGTTCTCCCCGGATCTTTCCGATGGTTTGGGATACATCAACGGGGACGGAACTGTAAAAGACCTCGGTGATCAGCCGGTACACGAAAGGAGAATGGACCCCATAACGGGTACTTGCTTTTGCCGCATACTTGAAGTACCTTGGTATGGCCTTGGTCCACTGCAAGATCGCTAAAAAAGTCCTATGAGAACTGTCGTATGCTTACTGGCCGGTTGGTTACTGCTCTCCGGCCCTAATTTTGCTCAAGATATGAAGAAAGGCTCATCTCACCTGCCTGTCCTTGTGATCCACGGGGGTGCCGGGAACATTCGGAAAGAGCACTTGTCGGCGGAGGAAGAAGTGCAATACCGGGAAAAACTCCAGAAAGCATTGGAGACTGGTTATGCGATCCTGGAGGAAGGAGGTAGCAGTCTGGATGCGGTTGAAGCGGCCATCCGAACCCTGGAGGATTCCCCTCTGTTCAATGCCGGAAAAGGGGCGGTCTACACGCATGAGGAAAAGAATGAGATGGATGCTTCCATCATGGATGGCCGTACCAAACAGGCAGGAGCTGTGGCTGGGGTGACCACCATCCGCAATCCGGTAAGTGGAGCGAGAAAGGTACTGGAAGCCTCCGAACATGTGATGTTATCGGGGGAAGGTGCTGATGCATTCGCGGAAGAACAGGGTGTGGAGACGGTCGAGCCCTCTTATTTCGGGACAGAACGCCGTCTTGAGCATTTGCGAAAGATCCAAAAAAAGGACAAAAGCCAGCTGGATCACGATGCCGAAGAAGGAGGGGATGGCGCTGTGATCGATCCCGGTCAGAAATTCGGGACCGTTGGGGCCGTGGCTTTGGACAAGGAGGGGAACCTGGCGGCTGCTACTTCTACCGGTGGTATGACCAATAAAAAATATGGTCGGATCGGAGATTCTCCCATCATCGGGGCCGGCACCTACGCGGATAATAACACTTGTGCAGTATCCTGCACCGGGCACGGGGAATATTTCATCCGCAACGTGGTGGCTTATGATGTTTCCGCTTTGATGACCTACCAGGGGATGTCCCTCTCAGAAGCGACCGATACGGTCATTCAACAGAAGCTCAAAGATCTTGGAGGCTCAGGTGGGTTGATCGCAGTGGACAAGGATGGACGCATATCCGTCACGTTCAACACCGCCGGAATGTTCCGGGGGTCCATGAAGGATGGTAAGAGTCACATCGGTATCTTCGGGACGGATTGAACCCGGTTTTCACTCACTTGCTTTGAATACCTGATTTCCCACGATCGGCCGTTCGGGCACCCGGATCTGAATGAAAGGATTCTTCGTGACCTTGTGACAACTGTTGCAGGAATTGATGAGGATGTTCTCATAAGTCCCTTCGAAATTGTCCATGTCTTTTTTGTCCAGGTAATCCCGCATGCTTTGTACCTGCTGAAGGCCGAAGGTTTCCATGTTCTTGCTGATGTCAACGCCTTTATCAGAGACACCGGCATCCGCGATCTGCTGCATGTTCTCCTCGAGTTCGGTCAGGTAGAAGTCCACCAAAGGCCGGTTCCCAGCTTTCCCGGCAAAAAAGAGCTTGCTGGCCTGGATCTGCATGCGGAGCATGAAATCGGCCACTTCGATCTTCTTCCCTTTTCCGGTTTTGGCGTCAGAAGGAGCCTTCTTGTTCTCCGTGTTTTCCTGCTCCTTCAATTCCCTGACCTGCGTTTCCAGGTCGCTGATGTTGAAGAAAAGGATGATGATGAGCAGCGCCAGGAGGCTGATGAAGATGTAGGCGTAGTTGACCTTCATGGGGATCGGTTATCAGGGTTTATTACGAAGGTAGGGTATGGGGACCATTCCCCAAAACGATCATATTTTTTCGATCAGACCGAGGATTATTCGAGGTCTCAGGAGTTGTTGAAAGCAGGAACAGCTCCTTATTTGGGATCCGTTGAGCTAAATGATCTAAATTTGAGGTTATGATAAAAAAGATCGGATTCCTGCTATTACTGACCGGAGCGGGTTCATATTCGCTCCATGCCCAAAAGAACCTGACTGCCGAACTCCGGGATCCGGTAAGGCAAGTGGAAACTTCGGAAGACCTTGAAGTACTTCGGCAAGCTGCTTCCAGGCTCGAGCAATTGACCGGCACCTACCAGGATCGATGGTTACCGGCGTATTATCTGAGCTATGCTTATGTGAGGATCGGACAAACGATGGGAGAGGATAAGGGCCAGGATGCTCAATACGAAAAAGCTTTAAAGGTTATTCAAAAGGCTGATGAACGGCAGCCTAACCATTCGGAGGTCCATGCGATGTGGGCTTATATCTACCAGCGTATGCTTTTGGTGGAGGCAGCTAAAAGGGGGGTGTCCCATAGTGGAAAGGCTAATGAGCACATTCAGCTCGCTAAACAACTCGATTCTTCCAATCCACGACCCTATTTTTTGAAAGCCAATCATTTGTTGCGAGTCCCGAAGCAATTCGGTGGAGGGAAGGAAAAAGCCTGCCGCGAGCTTCAGCAAGCTTTGCTGCTCTATGAGCAACAAGGGGAACGAAAGGAGATGCGGCCTCATTGGGGACAGGAAGAAGCGCAGGAGCTGAAAAAGAAGAGATGTGCGGAATAGTAAAGTCTTCTCCGTAGGGTAGTGATACAAAAAAAAGCCCGACCTCTCGGCCGGGCTATGATCCTTGGTCGGTAAGGTGTGGGCGATGTTAGATTCGAACTAACGACCCCCTGCTTGTAAGGCAGGTGCTCTGAACCAACTGAGCTAATCGCCCAAGAGGCTGCAAATATAGCGCATAAATCCATTCATGCCAAAGCCTGTTGGAAAAAGATCACAGGACCTCTGCCACCACGAAAGCACTGCCGGTCACGATCACCAGATCCTTTCCTCCGGCGTGTTCCCGGGCTTCCTTCAAGGCTTCTTTCACGCTTCCGTACAGTTGATGCTGCAGGCCATGAGGTTTCAGATGGTCCCGAAGGGTTTCCCGGTCCATGGCCCTCGGAACGTTGGCCTGGCAAACATAGTACTTGGCCTTTTCCGGGAGGAGAGGAAGGAGGCGGTGGATCTCTTTATCATCTGCCAGACCGATCACCAAATGTAACCGCTCATGGGGGGTGGCTTCTGCCATGGCGACCATTTCCTTGATAGCGGCTTCGTTGTGGGCCATATCGGCCACTGTTAGCGGATGATCACCCAGGGTCTGCCACCGGCCGAGGAAATGGGTGTTCTCCCGCACATGAGTAGCCCCATCTCGCATCGCTTCTTCTGGAATGTGCCATCCTTTTTCCCGGAGAACCTGTATCGTCATCAGGGCTGTTCGGAGATTTTCCTGCTGAAAACTTCCCGAAAGATCGGTTTTCGGTAAAGGAGTGGTCCAGCTTTCGGATAAATGCAGCGGGGCTCGTTGTTCTTCTGCTTTGGCTTGGATCACATCGAGGGCTTTTGCCTCCATGATACCGGTGACCACGGGTATTCCTTGCTTGATGATCCCGGCTTTTTCCCCTGCGATCGCTTCCAGCGTGTTCCCGAGGAGGTGGGTGTGGTCGAAGCTGATGCTGGTGATCACGGATACTTCGGGGGTGATGATGTTGGTGGCATCCAGCCGTCCGCCCAGTCCTACTTCGATCACCGCGATGTCCACTTCCTCTTGAACGAAGTATTGAAAGGCAAAGGCCACGTTCAGTTCGAAAAAGGAGGGGGCGATGGTGGTATCCTGATCCCGGAAGGCCGCTACTTGATCGGCAATGAATTCCTTCGGGCACATCCGGCCGTTCACCCGGATCCTTTCACGAAGGTCCGTGAAATGGGGAGAGGTATGCAGGCCGGTCTTATAGCCGGCAGCTTGCAGTACAGAGGCGAGCAGATGGGCTGTTGACCCTTTGCCGTTAGTCCCAGCGATGTGGATGGAAGGGAATTTTTTCTGAGGGTTCCCCAGATGAGCACAAAGCTCCCGGATGTTGCCGATGTCGGGTTTGTAAGCTGCGGCTCCCTGGCGTTGGTACATGGGGAGTTTGTCGAAGAGATAGGCCAGGGCCTCGGAGTAGGTCATCACTCGAGCAGGAAGGTGAAGATCATTTCTCCTTTTTGGACGGGGGCAGCATTGGGGGTGTCATTGAACCTGGCTTCCAGGGCGGCTTCCTCGGCCAGTTTAAAAAGTTGTTCGCTTGTTGTGTTCGACTTGGCAAGGTTCGGGGAAGTCCGGATGACATTGCCGTTGCGATCCACCCAAATGTTCAGCACGACTTTACCTTCCTCGTTCCGGGGTTTGTCGGGACGGGGTTTCTGGACGATCTTCCGGCCGGCCAGGCGCCAGTTACCATTTCCGCCCCCCAGGGAACCGCTTCCTTCGGGAGTGCCTTTTGGATCTCCTTTGTCTCCAACATCTTCTCCCTGGCCATCATTTCCGCCGCCGGATTCCTGGTTCTTGAACTGGTCCAGAGCGTCCTGTAATTCCTTGCTGACCTTGGGTTCTTCTTTTTCGACCGGTTGTTGCTCTTGTTCCTGTTGCTTTTCAGAACTCACAGCAGGCGATGAAGTTTCCTGAGTGACCGCTTCTTCGGAGACGCTGGATTCGGATACTTCCTCGACCTGTTCCTGGTTTTGGACGGGCTGTTCCTGGTCGGGTATTTGAGCATCCACTTGCCCGCTTCCCTGTGTATGGGTGCCGAGGTCCATGGCAATGGCCACCCGGTGTTCTTCAGGGGGAGGAACCGGGGTCTTCAGGCCGAGGAAGAGGAACAGCAAAGAGAGGAACAGATGGAACAAAAGTGTTCCGATCAGCGCTTTGCGTCGGTTGTCGTCCTTGAAGAACTGCATTACCGTTGGGCTTGGGTCGCCAGGACGATCTTCCACTTGTTCCGCTTGGCAATGTCCAGCAGGGTTACCATCGTCCCGGTGGGTACTGTCTTGTCAACGTGCAGCACGATACTTTGTTCCGTTCCTTCCTGGCCGAGTTTTTGGCGAAGGATGGATTCGATGTTGGCGGGGTCCACCTGCCGGGAATTAACATAATGGGTGAGGTCCGGTTCGATGGTCACGGAGACCACAGGTTTCTGTTTGGTCTTGTTAGAACTTTCCGGGAGATCTACGGGGAGAGCATACGGACTGACCAATGTGGAAATGATGATGAAAAAGATCAGCAACAGGAAGACCAGGTCGGTCATGCCCGACTGGCTGAAACCGGTATTGATCTTATTGCGAGAGCGCAGGTCCATGGGTTAGTGGCCGTGTTCCGTGGGTTGGTCGAGGATGTCCATGAATTCGATGGAAGAATTCTCCATTTTGTGAACGAGTTTGTCCACCCGGGTCACAAGGGCATTGTAGGCAATGTAAGCGATGATCCCGATGATCAGCCCTGTTACCGTGGTGACCATGGCCTGCATGATGCCACCAGACAATTGATCGATCTGCACTCCTTCCCCGCTGATCTTCATTTGGTGGAAGGTGTTGATCATTCCTATGACTGTTCCGAGGAATCCGATCATAGGGGCAACGCCGGCGATCGTGGCAAGGGTGGAAAGGTTCTTTTCCAGCTTATAGACTTCCAGCTTGGCAATGTTCTCGATGGAGGAGCTGATGTCTTTCATCGGTTTGCCGATCCGTTTGATCCCTTTCAGGAGCATACGGGCAATGGGGTTGTCGTTGTGATAACAGACTTCCTTGGCAGCTTCGATCTTGCCTTCTTTGATGTGATCGCGGAGCTTGTTCAGGAAGTCCCGTTCCTGCTTGTTAGCCTGATTGATGGCCATGAGGCGTTCCAGAAAGATATAGATCGTAGCTATCGAGAGAAGCCCCAGGGGGATCATGATGTACCATCCCCCGCTGGCGATCAGCTCCCAGATGGAGATCGTTTTTTCATGTGGGGTAACGCCTGAAGTATCCGCAAGCGTATCGGAGACCTGGTTGATCTGTAGAAGCAATGTGTTGGTTCCCATGGTCATAATGAACTTGTATAGGTTGAAGAACGTGGTTCGGTCATTGGAAATTGTTCAGGCATGCATCAGATAATAAGTAGCTGCTCCTGCAAAATAACCCAAGATCGCCAACAAACTGATCCGTCTCATGTACCAGATGAAATCTATTCTTTCCATTCCCATTACAGCCACGCCTGCAGCAGATCCTATGATCAGGGCGCTTCCGCCTGTACCGGCACAGTAGGCCAGGAATTGCCAGAACTCACCATCCTGCCGGAAAGATCTTTCCCAGGTGGATGCTTCGGCCATCATATTGGCTGGTGTAACATCGTACATTCCCATCGAAGCAGCTACGAGGGGAACATTGTCCACAATGGCAGATAACAACCCGATGATCAGGTTGATGCTATAGATGTTGCCTAATTCGACCCGCAGGAATTCGGCCATTTGGGTCAGGTGGCCAGCGGCCTGCAGACTGGAGATCGCGGATAGGATACCCAGAAAGAACAGGACGCTGGAGGTATCGACTTTTCCAAGTACTCCGATGACCGATAACTTGTTCTTTTCAGTATAATGTCTGTGCCGGTGCATGATCTCCGTGGTTACCCAGAGTATCCCCAGGCCCAGCAGCATTCCCATGTATGGGGGTAGGTGGGAGTAGGTTTTGAATATCGGGACATGGAGCAGCATGGCGACGCCCAGGAAGAACACGAAATTCCGTTGGAAAGGAGTGGTCAGGTCTCGGGAGACATCGTCCTCTCGTTTTTCCGGCTTTTGAACGTCCCCTTTCATGAAAAAACTAATGGCGATCAGGGGAACGATCATGCATACAAGGCTCGGAATGATCAGGGTTCGGACGACTTCCAGCACGGTGATCTGTTCGCCGATCCACAGCATGGTCGTGGTGACATCTCCAATGGGGGACCAGGCTCCTCCGGCATTAGCCGCTATCACGATAATGCCGGCAAAGAACCACCGATCCTTTTTATCCGCGATCATGCGTCGGAGGAGGGAGACCATGACGATAGAGGTGGTCAGGTTATCCAGGGCAGCAGAGAGGAAGAAAGTAAGAACACTGAGGATCCATAACAATTTGACCTTGTTAGTTGTCCGGATCCGGTTGGTGATCACCGCAAAACCATTGTGGGCATCGATCAGCTCTACGATGGTCATGGCCCCCAACAGGAAGAAGAGGATCTCGGAAATGTGGCCGAGGTGGTGAGAGAGCCTTTCGGTGATGTAATCTATCCTGGCTTCACCGATGTCGTTATGAAGTTTGGGGTGTTCCTGGAGGAATTCGAGGAATCTCTCATTGCCCGGCAGGATCAGGTCAGCCCCGAAAACGAGGGCGGTCCATCCCAATACGCCGATCAAAAGAGCGGATGCGGCTTTGTCGATCTTGATCGGATGTTCCAGGGCAATGGCGAGATAGCCCAGAACGAAGATCACCACCATCAATATATACATGGATCGGTATGGGTTTGGCTTTGTCGGTCAGACAAGTTGTTCGAATGCGATCTCAAAAGCTGTTTTGGCAATGTGCTGTTTGCTATTGTTCTTCTGATGGGCCTTTTCCAGTGCTTCCCGTATGGTCCTGGAAGCATCCCCGAAAATGGCCTGATCGTCCATCTGGAAATCGTTTTGCATGCAATAGGCGAACACCCTTGCCATCCCGCAATTGGCAATAAAATCCGGGATAACGCTGACATGGCCGTCCACATGGTCGGCGATCGCCCCGAAAAAGATCTCTGGATCGGCAAAGGGAACGTTCGCCCCGCAGGCGATCACTTCCAGTCCGGTCCGGATCATCCGGTCTGCTTGTTCCTGGGTGATCAGACGGGAACCGGCACAAGGGAGAAAGATCTCGGCATCAAGGTCCCAGATCTGTTGGTCGGTCACTGCAAAAGAAAGCATGTTGTCTGCTCTCAATTGGTTTCCTTCCCGCTTCAACAACAATGAGCTTATCTGTTCTTTTGGTAGCCCCTCTGGTTCGATCACTCCTCCTTCACGGTCGATGATGCCCACGATGGAAGCGCCTGCCTGGGACAGGTAATAAGCAGCGGTAGCGCCGACATTTCCCCATCCCTGGACGATCGCTCTTTTGCCTTGCAGCGTTCCTCCGTAAATGTCGTAATAATGTCGGACCGATTCCGATACACCGTAACCGGTAATAAGATCGGCCACCAGATACTCCTGCGAAGGGTCGGGGGAGAGTTCCGGATCGGAAACGACCTTGGAAACTCCTTGTTTCAGTTGTTCTACTTTCTTTTGCTTTTCTTCTTCCCCGACCTGGTAATGGCCGTTAACAACCCCTTCCTGGGGGTGATGGAGTCCATAGGAAGCGGTGATGGGGATGACCTCATGGACTTCGTCCACGTTCATGTCGCCGCCCGTTCCGTAATAATATTTCAGAAGGGGGAGGACCGCCTTGTACCAACGTTTGAGTACACCCTCCTTACGGGCGTCCGAGGGGTCGAAGTTGATGCCGGATTTGGCTCCGCCGATAGGAGGACCGGCTACTGTGAACTTGACCTCCATGGTCTTGGCCAGGGACTCCACTTCTCTTTTGTCCAATCCTTTGCGCATCCGGGTGCCTCCCCCGGCTGCTCCTCCCCGGAGCGAATTGATCACGACCCATCCTTTGGCTTCGGTCTCGGGATCGTTCCATTCGAATACGATCTCCGGTGTTTTGTTCTCGTACCGCTCCAGTAGGGTTTTCATCTGCTCCATTGCGGAAGTTGGCTTTTTCCCTTTTTGAAAAGAGATGAAGTAAGGCAAGCTTCTGTAGCGGGCAAAGGTAAAAAAACCGGCTTTCGCGACCGGCGGGAGCAAGAAAACTTATCCTCCGGTACTTGTGGATGGAGGTTGATGGATCGCTCCTCCGGAAGTATCGAGGAGAGCTCCTGTGGCTGAAGCATAGCAGTTCGGTAGGTTTCCCCGCCGTAGTAGCCCCAGAAAAGCAAAAACAAGGGCTTCTTTGAAATCCGTGAGTTCCCGATCCGGTAACTCTACCTGGCATGTGCTAAGGGCTTGAAGCCTTTCTATCAGAAAACGGTTATGTCCTCCTCCTCCGGTTACCAAGACCCTGTCATCAGGACTGGAAGGGAAAAAAGCCGTGATCTGCCGGGCCAGGTGTTCGGTAAGGGTACGGAGTTTATTTTCCGGCGTGCAAGTGGTTTTTTCCACCAAGGGAAGGAAGGATGTCTTGTACCATTCCCTTCCCAGGGATCGTGGGGGAGGGGTTTGGTAAAAAGCGATCTTGTTCAGGGCCTCCAGGAGTGAATGGTCGATCTTCCCTTGGCGGGCAAGCTCTCCGTTCTTATCGAATTTCAGTCCTTTTTCCCTGGCAAGAGGATCGAGGGCCATGTTCACAGGACATATATCGAAGGCGACCCTCTTGCCTTGTTCCTCGTAACTCATGTTGGCAATGCCGCCCAGGTTCAGGCAGGCATCGTATTCTCCGAAAAGAAGACGATCCCCTGCCGGTACCAAGGGGGCTCCCTGTCCTTCATAAGCAATGTCCAGAGCCCGGAAGTCATTGATGACCGTGTGGCTGGTTTCCCGGGCAATAGCTGCGCCCGACCCGATCTGAAGGGAAAAGTTCTGCTCGGGGCGGTGAAAGATGGTATGGCCATGAGAGGCGATAAAGTCGGGTTGAAAAGCATTCTTGCTCAGGAAAGCTGCAACTTCCCTTCCAATATAATGGCCATATTGCCGGTCCAGTTCGGTCAGGGCTTCTCCGGAAAGTTCTGGCGCTTTGCGCAATCGTTCCTGCCAGGCTTTGGGGTAAGGAAGGGTTTGGGTAGCGATCAATTCATAACGCCATGCCCCTTCTTCCTGCTGGAAACGACAGGCTGCGATGTCCAGGCCGTCGAGTGACGTGCCGGACATGATACCGATGCATTGGATAGGTTGGATCTTCAAGAGGAGCGACGACCGAGGATTGGGTTAAGTGGATCTAAAGATCTAAATTTGCCGGGAACTACCGAAGAAAACCTTACCCTATGACTTTTGCGTTGACGGAAGAACAGCAGGCCGTGAGAGATGCTGCCCGGGATTTCGCTCAGAACGTTCTCAAACCCGGTGTGATCGAACGGGATAATGAACAGCGCTTTCCCGAAGAAGAGGTGAAACAGCTTGGAGAGCTGGGTTTTCTCGGAATGATGACCGACCCGGAATACGGAGGTGGAGGCATGGATACTGTTTCCTATGTTCTGGCCATGGAAGAGATCTCCAAGATCGATGCTTCTGCTTCGGTCGTGATGTCCGTCAACAACTCCCTGGTATGTTGGGGGCTGGAGGAATATGGAACAGAAGAGCAAAAGAAGAAATACCTCGAACCCCTGGCCAAAGGAGAGATCCTTGGAGCTTTTTGCCTTTCGGAACCTGAAGCCGGGTCGGATGCCACTTCTCAACGGACGGAAGCGGAGGACAAAGGAGACCATTACATTCTGAACGGGACCAAGAACTGGATCACCAACGGGAGTACTGCTTCTGTTTACCTCGTTATGGCCCAGACCGATCGAGAGAAAGGCCATAAAGGCATCAATACGTTCATTGTGGAGAAGGGGCAGGAAGGGTTCACCATCGGCCCTAAAGAAGATAAGCTCGGTATTCGGGGATCCGATACCCATACGCTGATGTTCCAGGATGTGAAGGTGCCCAAGGAAAATCGTATCGGAGAGGATGGCTTTGGTTTCAAGTTCGCCATGAAAACCCTTGCTGGTGGCCGTATTGGCATTGCCTCCCAGGCTTTGGGGATCGCTTCCGGGGCTTTTGAACTCGCCAGGGATTATGCGTTGGAAAGGAAAGCTTTTGGGAAAGAGATCGCCAAGCATCAGGCCATCCAGTTCAAACTGGCCGATATGGCTACGGAGATCGAAGCAGCTCGCTTGCTTTGCCTTAAAGCGGCCTGGCACAAGGACAATAACATGAACTACGACCTGTCCGGTTCCATGGCCAAGGTTTATGCCTCAAGAGTGGCCATGGATACTACGGTGGAAGCGGTTCAGGTGCATGGAGGATATGGCTACGTCAAGGAATACCATGTGGAGCGCCTGATGCGGGATGCCAAGATCACGCAGATCTATGAGGGTACCTCCGAGATCCAGAACCTTGTGATCTCTCGTCACATCCTTGAAGACTGACCTCTACAGGAAGTTTTTTGCTTTTTCAAGTTCGATCCCCCGGGAGCCTTTCAGAAGGATCGTTGTCTTCTGCAAGTTCTCTTTATCAAGATAAGAAGAGGCCGCTTCGATCGTAGGGAAGACAGGGTAGGAGCTTTCTCTACCGATTCGGGAAAAGGCTTTCCCCACCAAGACCCCTCGGTTAAGGCCAAGTTCTTCCAGCAGGCTCAGAATGGCTTTATGTTCCTTTTCTTCGGCTTCTCCTAATTCCAGCATATCTCCCAGGATGAAGTATTTGTTCTTGTCTTCCATGCCAGCAAAACTCCTGAGAGCAGCTTCCATGCTGGTGGGGTTGGCGTTGTAGGCATCCAGGATCAGGGTGTTGGTTCCCAATGGTACTACTTGTGAGCGGTTGTTGTCCGGGGTGTACGAGGCAAGAGCTTTAGCGATCTTTTCAGGCGGAACTTCGAAGTATTCCCCGATACAGATGGCTGCCAGCAGGTTTTCAAAATTATAGGTGCCGATCATATGGCTCCGGGCTTGCTGAGGCTCCCGGCGGTTTTCCGTAGTCCATTCCAGATGAACAAAGGGATCAGCAGATAGCAACTTTCCTTTTACATAACACTTATCCTTGGTCCCGTAGGTTATGGCAGAGAGGTTTCCCGGGAAAATACTTTGCAGTACTTTGTCATCGATGTGAAGGAAAGCTTTGCCGTTGTGCCGGGCCAGGTGGTCATACAATTCCTTATTGGCCTTGATGCATCCTTCCCATCCTCCAAAACCTTCCAGGTGGTCTTTGCCGATGTTCGTGACCAGACCGTAATCCGGTTCGCAGATGTTCGCCAGCAATTCATTTTCCCCCAGGTGGTTGGCTCCTAGTTCTATCACGGCGATCTGTGTTTCCTCCGGATCGATCGACAACAAGGTGAGTGGTACGCCGATATGATTGTTGAGATTACCGGGAGTGATGAAGGCTTTGTATTTCTGACCGAGCACCTGTCCTGTAAGTTCTTTTGTAGTGGTTTTTCCATTGCTCCCTGTCAGGGCGATCACCGGGAAACTGAATTGCTGACGATGATGGCGGGCGAGGCCCTGAAGGGCTTTCAGGGTGTTTTTTACGAAAAGGAACCCTTCGGAAGGAGAAAGGGAGGGATCATCGACCACTGCATACCGGGCTCCTTTCTCCAGGGCTTCTTTTGCAAACCGATTTCCGTCAAATCGTTCTCCCTTCAGAGCCAGGAACAAACATCCTTCTTCGATGTTACGGGTGTCGGTGCAGATCTTCCCGCATTGCCGGTAGTAGGTGTAGAGTTCGTAGAGCTCCATGGGATGAAAATAAAAAACCCCCGGCAGAAAGTGCCGGGGGGTTTAAAAAGAACAATAAAAACCTGGGTTAATCTTTTCCGTAAAGGCCGACCGGGCTACCGACCCTGGTCATGGCACAACGGAAGCCGATGTAGGCTTTGGATTGCTTTTCGTTCAGGTAACGACGGGTACCAGGGCTCATCCAGTAGGCACGGTCTTTCCAGGATCCACCTTTGTAAACCCGGGCTTTGTCGCTTACCAGCGTTGTAGCCCCCCAGTCATACATCAGGTTGTCTTTGGAGTTTTCTCCGCCGGTGGGAGAGACCCTTTCGGCAGGTTTCCCTGCTTCCCCGCTATAGTAGATACTGGATTGCTTGTCACCGTCGAGGTGATCGATGTTGTCCGCATGGCGATAGTTCCGCCGGTCGATGTTCTCTTCTTCCGTGACTTCCCGCATCCTGATCGTACCGGGATCTCCATCGATGTATTCAGCAATGTCTTTTAGAAGAACGGGAGCGATGTCCATGTCTTCTTGCTGGTCTTTGATCTTCAGGACCACATCGTCTTGTACCTGCTGGTTCGCTTCTGTTTCCTGGTTGTTGTTCTTTTTCTCGATGGCTTGGTCCACGGAAGAAAGAAGCTGCGACATGAGGTCGAGTTCTGCCTGAGAAGCGGTTCCTTCTTGCTGGATCTTTTCCTGGAAGTCCGTCAGGAACTCCTTCATGCCTTCGAGGTCATAGTTCACGATGTTCCGTTTGAATTTCACACCTCCCCGGTTGTTCCTTTCCTTGGTCTTGTAGACATTACCGCGGAAGGGGCGGAATTCATTGGAAGTTTCGTTGGTCAGAGGGCGGTACACGTCCATGACCCACTCGCTCACGTTCCCGGCCATGTTGTAAAGCCCGTAATCATTAGGCCAGTAACTGTAAACCGGAGCGGTCACGTCGGCATTGTCGTTGAGGTTCCAGGCAACGCCCATGTAATCGCCTCGCCCCCTGACGAAGTTGGCCTGAAAGTCCCCGATGAATTCGTCCTCGGGGTTCCGTACCCAGTGACCATCCCAGGGATAGAGTCTTTTTTGAACGATCCTTTCATTGAAGGTATTCCCGACGAGGGCATAAGCGGCGAATTCCCATTCAGCTTCCGTGGGAAGGCGGTAGCGGGGGAGCAGGATGCCATCTTCCATTCGCACGTTCCGGTATTCCTTATTGGGGTTCAGGTCGCGTTTTCCTTCGACTGCTTTGCCGCTTTCGTATTGGTTAGCATAATAGGCCTTGGTCGTGAAGTGGTCCTCGTTGATCTGGGCGGGGTTATGGTAGAATAATCCCTCCCGGATAAGGATGTATTCGTTGACGCGGTCGGTCCGCCATTTGCAGAAGTCGTTCGCTTGTAGCCAATTCACACCGACTACGGGATAATCCCGGTAAGCCGGATGGCGGAAATAGTAATCAACATAGGGTTCGTTGTAGGCCAATTTCTCACGCCAAACGAGCGTATCGGGCAGGGCTTTCTTGACGATCTCTGGATAATCCGGGGCGTAGACCCTTCTCAGCCAATAGATATATTCCAGCCAATGGAAGTTGGTGATCTCGGTCTCGTCCATGTAGAACGAAGAGACTGTTTTCCGCTGGGGCACATTGTTCCAGTCGTAATTCACATCCTGTTCCACGCGGCCCATGACGAAGGTTCCACCCTGGACCAGGATCAGCCCGGGGCCGGTCTCCTGTTCCACATAAGGAACTTTTTCAAAACCGCCGTTCTGAGGGTCGTTGTAATTCCACCCAGTGATCCGGGATTTTTCATGCTGGCAGGATGCCAGAAAGAAAACACCCACTAAAAGGATGGAGCGGAAAGACCAATTGTTGACCATTGAAAGCGCTTTCATAGGAATGGGATTGTTCATTGCTGAGGTTCCGGTTGCCTTCTTACGAAAGTTCTCGGATTTTGTTTCCCTTTCATAGTGAAAACTAGAAAGAGGGGCAACTTATTGTTCTGAACTTCCTCCGTTTCGGCTTGCAATCGAAGAAGATGGTGAAGGATGCTTCATGAGCTCCGGCTGTGGAAGGGGTGAGGTCGGAGATGGTGACGTCATAGCTGTAGCCGAAGCGGATCATGTCCGTCTCGAAGCCCAACAGGGCGATGAAAGCATCCCTGTTCCGGTACCATAACCCACCGACAATGGGCCCTTTTTTGATGTAGAGCCCGAGGTTGAGTTGCTGGAAATTGCCTTGATGACGGTAAAGAACGTTGGGAGAAAGCGTGGCACTTTCCTCGGTGAAACGGGAACTGCGCAGGGCGATGTTGGCACCGGCATGGCCGGTCAATTTCATCGGTAGGGGACTGTTGCCGCTGATAAGCGATTCGTTCGGTGTGTTGAGGTGATGGGCGGCCACCCCGAAGAAATATTTTTCGCTGTAGCCGAGGATCCCCCCGGAGAAATCCACATTGGAGACCGATCCTCCGCGCGGTGTATCATTGGTCTGGTAAATGAATCCCTTCCGTGGGTCGATCATGTCCCCGAAGGTCAGTTTGCTCCAGTCGAGGGATCGTTGAAAATAAGTGGCCTCGAAGCCAGCCCGGATCGAAAATTTACGCGTGACCTGAAGTTCATAAGAATACATCCCGGCGATCCGGGTAGTGAAAAGCGTTTGTGCTTGCTGGTCGTTGGTGACCAAAAGCCCAAGCCCTCCGGAAAGCGCATCCACGTGTTGATCGTAGGAAGCACTATAGGTAACGTAAGTACCGGTAAGGGCAGGCCACTGGTTCCGGTAATTCAATGCAACGCGCGGGCATTTTTCAGTTCCGGCAAAAGCAGGGTTGAGATAGAGGGGATTGGCGTAGAACTGGGTGAACTCAGGATCTTGAGCCTTTATTTCCTGTTGTACCGGGCCAATCGAAAAGAAGGCCAGGGACAAGAACCCTATGAGGAGTTTCCTCGACATGATAGAAGATGCTAGAAACTTACAGGCGTTTCCGGCGCCAATATTACGATTTTTTTTCCTCATGGTTTCAATACCTATAACGCTCACGCATTTCCCCATGTTGCATCTCATAATGCAATAACCGCTCTGATCGATACGTTTCGGGGGAGCGAAAAAGGTATTGGTCATGAACAAAGATAAGAAAAAAAGCCGTTATTATTAAGGTATATTTGCTTCCCCATTGTTACCTCTCCGGCATGTTTTCCCGTCCGGTCCGATATATGCTTTTCAGCCTTCTTCTCCTTGCTTTTACGGAGGGGAATGGACAAGAACGTTCGGTTCACAGGGAGTTGAAGTGGGGAGAGCCTGATGCTGCCCGGAAAACGGAGGAGCGTTTGTTCTTTCAGGGAGCTGTTTACCCTTCTTCCTATCGTACTTTTCCTGTTTATCAGGAGCTGATCCCCCTTTCTGAGGGAGTAGAGCAGGTAACGGTGCAGCTTTCTTCCGTGAAGGCTGCAGCTTTGTCCGACCGCGAACAACAGATCGTTGGCGATGCAAAGAATATCCCTGATTCCCTGCTGCGCCCATCCGTTCGGGTAAGGTATCAGCGAAAGGCGCCCTTTGCTTTGGTGGAATTCGTCCCCCTCCAGAAAGCTGGGGGGAAACTCCAAAAGCTTCTTTCCTTTGATATAGAGCTCAAAGGAGAACGGAGTGTCGAAAGTCGTGGCCAGCGAAGTCAGCACCAATATGCCCAGAACTCGGTCCTGGAGAGTGGGCAATGGTATAAGGTCGGTGTGACCGAAAGCGGGGTCCATCGGCTCACCTATGAGCAGTTGGAAACTCTCGGCATTGCCCTGGATTCGATCACTACTGCGGATATCAATATTTTCGGGAACGGGCAGGGATTGTTGCCCTTCAAGAACGATGTGCCCCGCCCCGATGATCTCCGCAAGAACGCCATCCGCATCGAAGGGGGAAGGGATGGGCGCTTCGATCCGGGCGATGAGCTGATCTTTTATGCCAAAGGGCCCCATGTCTGGGAGTATGATCCTTCCGCCCAATCCTTTGCCCATCAGTATCATTTGTATTCGGACACGGCCTATTATTTCATTGGCATTGGAGTGGGAAGTCCGGAAAGGGTTACTGATATGCCTTCCGTTACAAGTACTCCTACTCACACCGTGACTACCTTTATCGATCGCCAATTCCATGAACAGCAGTCCGTTAATCTTCTCAAATCCGGAAGGAGGTGGTTCGGTCAACCTTTTGGAACCGTTCTTACAAGGGAGCTGTTCTTTTCCTTTCCGAACATTGATAAGACCGCTTCCGCGAAGCTGAAGATGAGGGTCATGGCCCGTACATTGGGGACGGGTAATTCCAGCAGTTTTGATACCCGTGTGAACGGTCAGAATACCGGCTCCTTCAGTGTAGGAGGTGTTACAGATAATTACCTTTCCGTACAAGCCAGGGCAGCCACCCATGAGACGAGTTTTCTCCCAGATGCCTCCGGTCTGAACTTGTCTGTTACTTTCAACGAACATGCGGGTAGTTCGGAAGCATGGATCGATTATGTGGAACTCATCGCCCGGCGGCAATTGAAAATGGCCGGAGATCAGATGACCTTCCGGGATACTGGTTCGGTGGGAGGCGGCAACATTGCTGAATTTCGTCTTTCCAATGCCTCCGGGGTGGAAAGGGTCTGGGACATCACCGATCCGACCCATGCACGGCGTGTGCCCATATCGCAGCAGGGCAATGATCTTACTTTCAAAGTTGCTGCGGATTCCTTGCGCGAATTCGTTGCTTTTACGGGCGATGTTTATAAGGAACCTTCTCTCATCGGAAAAGTAGAGAATCAGGACCTGCACGGCTTGTCCACGCCCGACCTGACCATCATCTGTCACCCCCGTTTTTGGGAGCAGGCTGGTGAATTGGCCGAGCTTCACAGGGAAGAAGGATTGACCGTGGAGATGGTCACCCCCCAACAGGTCTACAACGAATTCTCCTCCGGAATGCCAGATATCACGGCGATCAAATCCTTCATGAAGATGTTCTACGACCGGGCTGGCTCCGATCCCGATCTTCTTCCTGATCACTTGTTGCTCTTCGGGGATGGTTCGTTCATCAACCATGACCGCAGCAACACAGACAATACCAATTTTATCCCCACTTATCAATCGGCCAACAGCCGGGCCCCTATCCAGTCGTATGTATCCGATGATTATTTCGGACTTCTGGACGATGATGAAGGGGAAGCCCTGGATGACCTGGTCGATATCGGTATTGGACGCCTTCCGGTCGCTACCAAAGGAGAAGCCAGAAGTATGGTACGGAAGATCCGGCAATACATCAAAGGCAACAAGCTACACACAGAAGAGGGGTGCTCTGCCAGCGACCAGGCAGGTGTTGTGGAGAAGGGATGGCGCAACCTGATCACTTTCGTGTCCGATGACCAGAGTGGTGATGGCTTTGAAGGAGTGATCCATATGTCGCAGGCCGATCAGTTGGCTACCCAGGTGAGGAATGCGCAAAAGGCCTTCGACATCGATAAGATCTACCTCGATGCCTACCAGCAACAAAGCACGCCGGGAGGAGAACGTTATCCGGAAGCGGAAGAGGACCTTCAGAAACGGGTCGAGAAAGGAACGCTGATCATGAACTATACCGGACATGGGGGTGAGAATGGTTGGGCCCATGAACGGGTCCTCGGGTCCACGACCATCAAGCAGTGGGAGAATTTTCCACAGCTTCCCCTCTTCATGACCGCTACCTGTGAATTCAGTCGTTTCGATGACCCGGATCGGACATCTGCCGGGGAAAACGTGATCCTCAACAGGGACGGAGGAGGGATCGCTTTGCTCACGACCACCCGGGTGGTCTACTCCACGCCGAATTACACCTTGAACAGCAATTTCTACGATCATCTTTTTGAAAGGAAAGGGGGAGAATACATCCGCCTGGGAGAGGTGACCCGCCGTACCAAGAACAGCAGTACGGTGGGCAGCAGCAACAACCACAGGAATTTCACCCTGTTGGGAGACCCCGCCTTAAGATTGGCCATACCGGATAAAAAAGTGGTAGCCCAAACCCTCAATGCGGACCCTGTCGGAGGAGGGGATACCATCAAAGCCCTTAGCAAAGTGACTATTACCGGAGAGGTACAGGATGAGAACGGAAAGAAACTAAGCGACTTCGATGGGATCGTTTATCCCAAGGTCTTCGACAAACGAAAAGAGATCCAAACCCTGGCCAATGACGGAGGTAATCCCTTCGAGTTCGATCTCTTCAAGAACAAATTGTTCAAAGGGAAAGCTTCTGTTAAGAACGGGGAATTTGACTTTACTTTCGTAGTGCCCAAGGATATTGCCTATCAGTTCGGCAATGGAAGGGTGAGCTTTTACGCTGTTTCGGAGGAAAATGATGCCAATGGCTACACCGAAGATGTGATCGTGGGAGGGGCTGCGGAAGGTGTAGCTGCTGATAACGCTGGTCCCGATATCGACCTGTACATGAACGATTCCACTTTCGTTCCAGGGGGCATGACTGACGAATCCCCGGTCTTGCTGGCTCATGTCTTCGATGAGAACGGGGTCAACACGGTGGGAAGTGGCATCGGTCATGATATTACGGCCGTGGTGGATGGGAATACTTCCGACAAAAAGGTCCTTAATGACCATTACGAATCGGATCTGGATACTTACAAGAGCGGGAAGGTCCGTTACCAGCTTTCCGAGCTGAAGGAAGGGGGGCATACGGTGGACCTTAAAGTGTGGGATGTTTACAACAATTCCGCTGAAGAAACCCTTGATTTCGTGGTGGCGAATTCGGAAGAGCTGGCGCTGGACCATATTCTCAATTACCCCAACCCGTTCACGACCCATACCGAGTTCTGGTTCGAGCACAACCAGGTCTGTTCGTTCCTTGATGTTCGGATCCAGGTCTTCACAGTGTCCGGGAAACTCGTCAAGAGCTTCAACCGTCGGGTGAAAACGGATGGTTTTCGTATCGACCCCATCGAATGGAATGGGCGGGATGATTTCGGTGACCCGCTGGGGAGAGGGGTCTATGTGTACAAATTGTCGGTCCAGACCCCGGAAGGACAAAAGGTGGAGAAGTTCGAAAAACTGGTCATCCTGAATTGATCAGAGAAGCTATGAGGACAGTATAGGGCACAATGAATGTGTACCTTAAGAAGGGTATAAAGCGCATCGGAGGATGACTATTTTAACTGATATTCAGTATTTTATTTGTTTTAATAAGGGTTTTCTTCTTATACAGAACGTCTCCTGCACAATAATGCAGCTCAGATCACGTAGATTTGTGGTACTTTCCAGATAGTCTCTTGAAGGATCTTTGCATGACAAGTTATGTTTTGAACGGTAGGGTGAAAGGACTGCTTCTTTTCCCTTTGCTTTTGTTGGCCTTTTTGTCCGCTAAGGGGCAGACACTCAACAATTCAGGGAGCTCCCTGACCGGTAGTGATGTGAGGATGAACACCATCACCACTGCTGTTCCTTTCCTTATGATCACCCCTGATTCTCGCTCTGGTGCTATGGGTGATGCCGGTGTTGCCATTTCGCCGGATGCCAATGCGATCCACTGGAATCCTTCCAAACTCGCTTTTGCACCGAATGAAATGGAGATCTCGGTTTCCTATGTTCCCTGGTTGCGGGAATTGGTCAATGATATCAACCTGGCTTATCTCAGTGGGTACAAAAGGATCGATGAAACGCAGTCCTTTGGGGCTTCCCTCCGGTATTTCTCCATGGGGAACATCACCTTCCGGGACCGGCGCGGGAACAAGATCCGGGATTTCAACCCGAACGAATTCGCCCTGGATATGGCCTATGCCCGGAAATTCTCCGAATTGTTGTCCGGTGGCCTGGCAGCCCGCTATGTATATTCCAACCTCACCGGAGGGACTACTGTGGGAGGGGCTTCCTCCAAGCCTGGACAGTCTGTTGCTGCGGATGTTTCCCTTTATTTCAGGAATGATAACCTTGAACTGGCTGGCAAGGAAGCGATCTTCTCCGCTGGGCTTAACATTTCCAACATCGGGGCCAAAATGTCCTACACCAATACGGAGAACAAGGACTTCATTCCCATCAATATGCGGCTGGGTCCCAATTTGGACGTGGACCTGGATGAATACAATCGCTTCAGCCTTACTTTCGACTTGAACAAACTCTTGGTCCCTACTCCACCGCTCTACAAAACGGATTCAAATGGTCAACCGGTCATTCAAAATGGGCAGCGGGTTGTAGCTGCGGGTAGGAACCCTGATGTAGGAGTAGCCAGCGGGATCTTCGGTTCTTTCAGTGATGCTCCCGGAACCCCTATTCGTGATGACAATGGGAATGTGGTTTATGGAAATGATGGCAAAGCGGAGGTTGAAGACGGCAGTGTTTTCAAAGAGGAAATGCGGGAGATCAGTATCGCTTCGGGGATGGAGTATTGGTATGATCAGCAATTCGCCATTCGGGCCGGCTACTTTTATGAGCATGCCTCCAAAGGCAATCGGAAGTTCGTGACGCTGGGAGCTGGTTTGCGTTACAGTGTTTTCTCCCTCGATTTTTCTTACCTGATCCCTACCGAACAGCGTAATCCGCTGGCGAACACCCTGCGTTTCACACTTCGCTTCAGTTTCGAGGACCTGGACGCTCAGAAAAAGGAGAACCAGGAGAAGGGTAGCTGATGGACCTCCGCATCGGTTCCGGTTTCGATGTTCACCGCCTGGCCCCCGGCGAGGAATTCTGGCTGGGGGGAGTGAAACTCGATCATGATCACGGCCTTGTTGGGCATTCCGATGCGGATGTCCTACTACACGCCATTTCTGATGCTTTGCTTGGTGCTATTGCCGGAGGGGATATCGGCGCTCACTTCCCTGATAACGATCCTGCTTACAAGGGAGCCGACAGCAAAGAGCTGCTCCGTCAGGTGGGGAAGATGGTAGAGCAAGAAGGTTACCGCATTGGGAACCTCGATGCTACGGTATGCCTTCAACGCCCCAGGCTCCGTCCCTATATTGATGACATCCGGAACACCATTGCCGGCATTTTGTCCGTTGAGACCGGGCAGGTCTCCGTCAAAGCAACCACTACTGAAAAACTGGGTTTCGTGGGGCGGGAAGAAGGTGTTGCGGCTTATGCTACGGTCTTGCTCCTGGGCGACTGAGCGAACTTCCTGGCTTTCTTTCCTTTCGCGTACATTGTACTTCTCATGAAGAAGCAGGAGATCCCTATCACGGTGGAGGTTTATGATGCGCTCGAAGCGCTTTCGAAGGATGAGGAACGAGCGATGGAGGAAGCGAGGAAAGCCCGGTAAGGAGCATTTGCTGTTTTCCCGTTCCCCGGACTTCTGTAACGAAGATCGCTTTTTGTGTACATGCGAATGAGGTTACTGTGTATATGCTGGCGCTCCTTTGCGGGGCTTGCCGGCAAGTAATGGGATCCGGCTGGTCTTCATGGGGGAAAAGGAGAAGTCCATGCCGTTAACGGAATGAGCACTTTACTGCCTTTTTATCTCACCGGGGGATCTTGGGTCGGGAAAAACCATTGCCCCGAGCGTATCCTTCGCCCATTAATTATAATTTTGTAGAATCGAAAACAAGTTCTCCGCTCATGGCCACTAAAAAGAAAACCGCTTCCAATTCTTCTTCCCGTTCTACGAAAAAGAGGCAATCGTCCGGAACAGCGAAGGCGAAGAAGAAATTCTCCAAGGAAACTTACCTCAAGTGGTTCAAGGATATGCTGGTGATGCGGCGCTTCGAGGAAAGGGCCGGTCAGATGCTCATCCAGGGAAAGTTCAGCGGCTTCTGCCATCTTTACATCGGGCAGGAAGCCGTGACAGCTGGAATGGCTACGGCCATGAAGAAGGAGGATAAGACCATTACTGCTTACCGGGATCATGCCCATCCGATCGCTCTGGGCATGGATCCGAAATACGTCATGGCTGAACTGTTCGGGAAGGAAACCGGCTGTTCCAAGGGGAAAGGTGGTTCCATGCACATGTTCGATAAGTCACGGGGTCTTTACGGAGGTCATGGCATCGTTGGAGGACAGATCCCGCTGGGAGCCGGTATCGCCATGGGTGAAAAACAGCGCAAGACCAAGAATGCTGTTCTTTGTTCCATGGGAGACGGAGCTGTTCACCAGGGAAGTTTTCATGAGACCATGAACATGGCCATGACCTGGAAATTGCCCGTGGTCTTCGTGATCGAGAACAACCGGTACGGCATGGGAACATCGGTCGAAAGGGCTTCCAACGTAACAGAACTCTACAAGCTTGGTTGTGCTTATGATATGCCCTCTTATCCGGTAGATGGAATGTCCGTGGAAGCGGTGACCGAAGCCATGTCTGATGCGCTCGACCATGCCCGCAAAGGAAATGGACCGACCTTGCTGGAAGTGAACACCTACCGGTACAAAGGGCATTCCATGTCCGACCCTGCTAAATACCGTACCAAAGGAGAATTGGAAGAATACAAGAGCCGGGATCCCATCGAGCAGGTAAGGACGACGATCAAGAAGCAAAAGTACATGACGGAGGCCAAGATGGAGGAAGTGGAGAAGGAAGTGAAACAGCTCATCGATGATGCTGTGAAGTTCGCTGATGAATCCGACTACCCTGCTCCTGAGGAATTGTACAAAGATGTGTACGCCCAGGAGGATTATCCTTTTGTTCGAGAGTACTAAGAAGAGACCTGTTGACCTGAAAAAAATCCCCAGAGAAAATGGCTGAAGTCATCCGGATGCCCAAGTTGAGCGATACCATGGAAGAAGGTGTGATCGCTGCGTGGCACAAAAAGGTTGGAGACAAGGTGGAAGCTGGTGACCTGCTGGCAGAGATCGAGACCGACAAAGCGACCATGGAGTTCGAATCCTTTCAGGAAGGAACTTTGCTCTATCGCGGATTGGAAGAGGGAGAAGGAGCTGCTGTGGATACTATTCTCGCTATTCTCGGGGAAAAAGGGGAGGATGTGGATGGCATCCTCAAGGAAGAAAAGAAAGCCCCTGCTGCAGAAAAAACGTCCCAAGAAAAGCAAGAGGAAAAGCCTGCTGAAGAACCTCAGAAAGAGGAGCCGCCCGCTGAAAAACAGGCTGCTGCTTCACAAGCTACACCTCCTCCGGAAAAAGAACAAAAGGCTGCACCTGTTCCCTCAGCTTCTTCCACGACTTCTGGTGGAAGGGTCAAAGCTTCCCCGCTGGCCCGCCGTATGGCCGAAGAAAGGAACATTCCTATCCAGGCGGTCCAGGGGAGTGGTTTCAATGGAAGGATCGTTCGCAGGGACATCGAGAACTTCCGTGGTGGGGGTATGGCCTCCATCCAGGAAGAACGCTATTCTGATGAACCCGTTTCCCAGATGCGGAAAACGATCGCCAAACGCCTTTCGGAAAGCAAGTTCTCTGCCCCACATTTTTACCTGACCCTCGATATTGACATGGGGCAGGCCATGGAGGTGAGAAAGGCTGTCAATAAGGAGATCGAACCCCAGAAGATCTCCTTCAATGATCTCGTTATCAAAGCTGCTGCTCAGGCACTCAAGAAGCACCCCAAGGTCAATGCTTCTTTCCTCGGTGACAAGATCCGTTATTACGAACACGTTCATGTGGGTGTGGCGGTTGCTGTGGAGGAAGGACTCCTTGTTCCTGTGGTCCGTTTTGCCGACGGCAAACCCTTGACCCAGATCAGCACCGAGGTCCGCGGTTATGCCGATAAAGCTCACAACAAACAATTGCAACCCGAGGATTGGGAGGGTAACACTTTTACCATTTCCAATCTGGGGATGTACGGGATCGAAGAGTTCACGGCGATCATCAACCCCCCTGATGCTTGTATCCTTGCCGTTGGCGGTATCAAGGAGAAGCCGGTGGTGAAGGACGGCCAGATCGTTCCGGGGAATATCATGAAGGTGACCCTTTCCTGCGATCACCGTGTGGTGGATGGAGCAACAGGATCGGCTTTCCTGCAGACCTTCAAGAATTACATGGAAAACCCGGTCCTTTTCCTGGGCACCGGGGCGATCTGAATCCTGATCCTAAGCGTTCTGAGGGGCTGACTTTTGAGCTGAGGAACTTCTTACCTTCGTTCCAAACCTGGGACGATTGCCGGAAAAATCCCTCGATACCCCGATCGAATACCTCAAAGGAGTGGGGCCCCAGCGGGCTGAACTCCTGAAGAAAGAGGCCGGGATCTTCACGTTCTCCGACCTCCTCCATTATTTTCCCTTCCGGTATGTTGATCGTTCCCGCTTCCATCGCATCGCCGAGATCAGTTCCGACCTGACCCATGTACAGATCAAGGGGGAGCTGGTCGGAGTGGAAGAGCTGGGTGCTAAGCGGGGTAGACGGTTGGTGGCTACTTTGCAGGATGATACCGGTCAGATCCAACTTGTTTGGTTCAAAGGGTTGAAATGGATCAAGCCGAAACTCAAACAGGGGGAGGAATTCATTGCTTTTGGCCGCCCCAACCGGTTTCGCGATCGTTTCAATCTTCCTCATCCGGAACTGACCCCTCTATCGGAATATGAGGCGGGGGAATTCGGTCAGTTGGAAGCCGTGTACCCTTCAGGGGATAAATTGTCTCAACGCGGATTGAACAGCAAAGGCATAGCCCGGCTGCAACGCAACCTGATCGCCGAGATCGGGAAGAAGATCCCTGAGAACCTGCCGGCGGAGCTGCTGGAACAGCGGAACTTCATGAGCCGGTCCGAGGCTTTCCGGAACGTTCACTTGCCTCAGGGGAAGCAGGAATTGGAAGAAGCTCATCGTCGCCTGCGTTTCGAAGAGCTTTTCTTCGTTCAGCTCAAAATGGTGGAGCAGAAATTGGCCCACGATCAGAAGATAAAAGGGTTCCTGTTCCCGGAGGTTGGCGAGCAGTTCAACCGATTTTACCAGGAAAACCTGGCTTTTGAGTTGACGGGAGCCCAGAAACGTGTTCTCAAAGAGATCCGGCAGCATGTGAATACAGGAGAGCACATGAACCGCTTGCTGCAGGGAGATGTGGGGAGTGGAAAGACATTGGTGGCCTTGTTGACGATGCTCCTGGCTATCGATAACGGGTTTCAGGCGGCCATGATGGCTCCGACGGAAACCTTGGCCAATCAGCATTACCAGACCCTTCTGGACATGTTGGAAGGAATGGATGTTCGGGTAGGGTCGCTTACCGGATCCACCCCACAGAGTACTCGTACCTTATTACACGAAGAGCTGGAACGGGGGCAGCTCGATATTCTGGTCGGGACCCATGCTCTGATCGAAAAAAAGGTTGCTTTTCATCACCTCGGTCTGGTGATCATCGATGAACAGCACCGGTTCGGGGTGGCCCAACGGGCCAAGCTCTGGGGAAAGAACAAGTTGCCACCTCATGTGCTCGTCATGACCGCCACGCCGATTCCCCGTACGCTGGCCATGACCCTGTACGGGGACCTGGACGTGTCCGTGATCGATGAATTGCCACCGGGAAGAAAACCCGTGAAGACGGTCCATCGCTTTGAAAGTTCACGCCTCCGTGTTTTCGGCTTCCTCAAGGAACAGATCCAAAAAGGGCAGCAGGTCTACATTGTCTATCCCCTGATCGAAGAATCGGCTAAAGCGGATTACAAGAACCTGATGGAAGGATATGAAGCTGTTACCCGTCATTTTCCCTCTCCCGATTTTCAGGTGAGCATTGTTCATGGTCAGATGAAAGCGAAGGATAAAGAGGCGGAAATGCAGCGGTTCGTTAGGGGGGAGACCCATATCATGGTAGCTACGACGGTGATCGAAGTAGGAGTGGATGTGCCCAATGCGACCGTGATGGTGATCGAAAGCACGGAAAGGTTTGGTCTGTCCCAGTTGCATCAGTTGCGAGGACGTGTCGGCCGGGGAGGTGAGCAGTCCTATTGCATCCTTATGACCGGGGATGAGGTCAGCAACGAAGGCAAACAACGGATCAGGACCATGGTGGCAACGAACGATGGTTTCCGCATTGCGGAAGCAGACCTCAAGTTGCGTGGCCCGGGAGATCTGGCAGGGACCCAGCAAAGTGGTATTGTGGACCTGAAGATCGCGGACATCACCCGCGATGCGGCTGTTCTGGAACAGGCCCGCCAGGAAGCCATGAAACTGCTGAAAGCCGACCCGGAACTAAAAAGCCCGGCCAACCGGCCTATTGCCCGATACCTGGAAAGCCAGAACAGAAAGAAGATGGATTGGTCGCGGATATCCTGAGCCAATAGCCCTGTCTTCCAGGAGGCAATTTCCCTAAGGGGGAGATCAAATAGGGGCTTTTGCCATTTGCCATCTGGCTTCTGCCTATCAATTCCTTATTTTTGCCACCGACCCAAACCCCTTCCGTCCCATGAAGATCGCCTACAGCTGGCTCCGGGAATATCTTAATTTTTCCTATGATCCTGATACCCTCGGGGAGAT
>CAZAYA010000010.1:0-31184 GCA_964489175.1 uncultured Flavobacteriales bacterium
GAAGGCGGCGCCTCCCCGTCAAGATTCAAACATGTGGTCCGAACCTCCAAAGGTCTTCGCCGCCTGACCCCGGTCGAACTGGAAAGGCTCAACATGTTCCCCGACGGCCATACTTACCTGGAAGGCATCTCCCCCAACAAACGGGCTTTTTTCATGGGCAACGCCCTGGTGGTCGGGATCATCGAAAAGATCGGCGACCAATTGCTGCAAGAGGTGGCGCAGGAAGAAGTGCTGACGACAACACCTCAGGAAGACTGATCGAGCGGATTTCGCTGGATCTCCTTAGCTCTGGCAGGTTTCTCGTTGAGCGGGTCCTGAACGCCGAACTTCATATCCTTGATCTTGAGTTGCAGAGTGGTCTTGCCGCGAAATTCATTCTCATCCACCTGATAGGCGATGTGAAAGGGCTCTCCCGACCGGACCCGCTCGAAGTAGTCGCCCCATCCGAAAGCGATCGCCGGCAGGCGGGACCCTGCATCCCCTTTTTGCTGCAGGGTCATCTTCAGGTGATCTTCTCCTACCACCCGTACATTCCCGATGTCCACCACGTTCGGCGTATAGAAGACCGGCTTGAGGTTCCCCGGGCCGAAAGGGGCGAATTGCCGCAGGATGCGGTAGAACCGCTGGGTAATGGCCCGCAGAGGCAACTCCAGGTCCAGTTCCACTTGAGGGGTCAATTGTTCTTCCCGGATGGTGGCCGCCACCTCCTCTTCGAACTTTTGCCGGAAAGGTTCTACATGCTCCGGTCGAAGCGTCAAACCGGCCGCATACTTATGCCCTCCGAACTGCTCGATCCATTCCCCGCAAGCCTCGATGGCCTCATACACATCGAAGCCTTTGACCGAACGAGCCGACCCGCTCACCTTCCCCTCGAACTCCGTCAGGACGATGGTGGGACGGTAATAATGTTCGATAAGGCGCGAAGCCACGATCCCGATCACCCCTTTATGCCAATCTTCCTGAAAAACCACGGTGCTATAAGCTTTCTGCAGGGTCTCGTCCGTTTCGATCATATCGAGGGCCTCGCACGTGATACGGCGGTCCAGCTCCCGGCGTTGGTCATTGTGGGAATTAATGAGCTTACCAGGGGCTGAAGCTTCCTCCTCATTGGCAGCGATCAGGAACTCCACGGCCCTGTTCCCAGAATCGATCCTGCCGGCTGCATTGACCCGGGGACCGATGATGAAGACCAAATCGGAGACGGTGAGGGGCTTTTCCCGCCTTTTGTCCAAATTTTCGAGAATGGCCCGGAAACCTGCTCTCGGTGACGTATTGATGCGGTCAAGCCCGTAGTAGACCAATACCCGGTTCTCTTCGGTTATGGGGACGATGTCAGCAGCAATGCTCACGGCCACGAGATCGAGGAATTCCGTCAGGACTTCGAAGGAGATATCGTTCCGGGCAACCAGGGCCTGGAGCAATTTGAACCCCACCCCGCAACCGCTCAGTCCTTTGTAAGGATAAGAACAGTCTTCCCGCTGGGGATCGAGAATAGCGTAAGCATCAGGCAATTGCTTCCCGGGCCGGTGGTGATCACAAACGATCAGATCGATGTCCTGGCGCTTGGCTTCAGCAGCCTGGTCCAAAGCTTTGATACCGCAATCCAGTGCGATGATCAGGGAAACCCCGTTCCCGGCAGCCGTTTCGATCCCTTCGTATGAGATCCCGTATCCTTCCCGGTAGCGGTCCGGAACGTAGTACTCGATGTTGTTGCTGTAATGGCGGAGAAAAGCGTAGACCATGGCCACGGAGGTGGTCCCGTCCACATCATAATCACCATACACCATGATGCGCTCACCCTCCTCCAAAGCCTCTTCCACACGTATAACCGCCCGCTCCATATCCTTCATCAGGAAAGGGTCATGAAGGTCCTCCAAAGAAGGGCGGAAAAACGCCTTAGCGGGATCATGGCCGGCGATGCCCCGCTGAGCAAGCAGGGTCGCCAGGTACTCATCCACCCCCAACTCCTGCTGAAGACGGGCCACAATGTCCGGATCCTCCTCCGGTTTGATCACCCAACGTTTCTCCATGGTTATCCCTTTCCCACAAAAATACGATCCCCCGGTCTGTCCTCACCGGACAATTATCAGATACTTTCCACAGGGGAAGGGTCACCCTTTAGGCTTGAGCGGCCGAACTTCCAGCTCGGAAGGAAGGTAGTTCGAGTGGGTTTTCAACAGGTCCCGGACCGACCCCGCGATGTCGGCCGGCCGCATCATGTTGTCGTGTACTTCTGCTCCTTCGATATTCTGGAAAAAATCTGTCTGCACCGACCCCGGCATGATACAAGTGACCTTGACACCATCGTTCCGGAGTTCCTTGAACAGGGACTTGGAAATGCCCACCACGGCATGCTTGGTACCGCAATAACCGGCCATCTGTTCCACTCCATTGGTGCCAGCGATGGAAGCGATGTTGATGATGTGTCCTTCTCCTTTCTTTTTCATTCCGGGGACCAGATGTTTGGTGCAATAGAACAGCCCATGCACGTTGGTATCGAACATCAGTTGCCAATCCTGAGCATCCATTTCCTCCACCGGCCCGTTGATCCCCAGGCCAGCATTGTTCACCAATACACCCACCTCACCGAAGGCTTCCCGGGTTTGTTCAGCTGCCCGGGCAACAGCTTCTTCCTTCCTTACATCGACTTCCATGAAGCGAAAGGAAGGATGATCGGTCGCAGGAGCGTTCCTTCCCCATCCTACCACCTGCATGCCCTCTTCTAGCAACAGTTCTACGGTTGCTTTTCCAATGCCTTTGCTTACGCCGGTAACAACGGCTGTTTTGTTTTGAAGGTCCATATAGAGGGTATTTGTTTTCTTGTTCTAATTGGTATGATGAGGCACGAAGGTACAAGGTACCAGGTACAATGTCCTTCCCTTTTATTCACTCCGATACCGTCTCTTTCCAAATTGAGAAATGGAGAGCGCACAAGTGGAAAAAGGACTTTTCACCTGTTACCTTATGCCCCAACACTTCCTCCTAACTTCCTTACCTTAGAAGGCCCAAGGCCACTTCTATGAATGCCATGCTTCATAAGATCCGCTCCTCCATCCTTTTGCTTCTCCTTGCAGGAACGGTCTTCAGTGCTTCAGGTCAAAGGGGACCCTCCTCCTTTTACTTCGAGTCGCCCCAACCTCCGGAGGCCGAGAGTCGCTCCTATTTCCCTCCCTCCTTCGTAGGAGAATACCTGAGTACAAAAGATTCACTCACCCGGTTATTGGTCCAGGGTTCCAAGCTTCAGACCATTTCCCTCCGGATCTTCACGATCCCCCGCACACGCATCGACAGCAACGAAAACATTTTCATCAGGAACGGGTTGATCCATGGTATCCGAAAGGAGGACAGCCTGGAAGTAGTGGAAGAACAGGCAAAGGTCTTCGTATTCTGGAACGACCGCTCCACCCTGTTCGATCTGGACAAGGACGAGCATGTTCTTCGGGAAAGGAACGATACCTTGTTCCTGAACTACCGGGAAACCAAGGGACGATGGACCCTCATGCTCTTCCACAAGAACGCTGCCGGCAACCCCATCTTCAAGAATTTCAACCATGATCCCGCCTGGACGGCAATACAACAGATCCGGGAACTGGATTCCCTTCAGGGAAATTCCTTCCCGGTCTACCTGGCCACTCCTGAGAAGAAAGAATTCGACCGCCTGCTGAAAACAGATGCGTTCACACCCGGGGTAGAATACTTCGAACCACAGCCATGAGGTTCACCCGGATCAAAGAAACCTGCCTTTATGTGTCCGACCTTGAACGGACACGAGGTTTCTACCAGGACCAATTGGGTATGGAAGTCGTATCCTTCATCGAAGGGAACCACGTGTTCTTCCGGGCCGGAGAAAGCATGCTGCTTTGTTTCCTCCCCGAAAAAAGCAGGAACAAGACCGACCTTCCGCCTCATTTCGGCCACGGGAACCTGCACTTTGCCCTGGAAGTCCCGGAGGAAGAATACGAAGCCTGGAAAGAAAGGATCCGGGAGCTGAACATTCCCATCGAAAAAGTCCAACAATGGCAGCAGGGATCCCGGGAATCATTTTACTTCCGCGACCCGGACCACCATTCCGTAGAGATCGTCCAGCCCGGCATCTGGGGAAAAGGCCGTTGACAAGACCATCCTCGCCCACTGGCACCGACCTTGCTGTATGCGAATAAAATCGCAAGGGTATTACAATATATTCGATTTCTGTATACACGTTCCGTCTTTTATTTTTCCTTTTTCGTAGGCAAAAAAACGGTATTCGGCAAATGAAAGGACGCAAAAGCAACTAAGAGAACGGATCTACGTAATGTTATTATACAAGCCATTTACAATACCGACAACAACGGGTCTCATCCGATTTCCATATATAACCCGAATTACCCGGTGTACGGCTTTCCGACTGAGTTATTCTATGAAGAAGCTCCAGATCAATAAAGACCACGAGAAGGGTGTCCTTGCTATCGATTACTCACCAGAGACCAGCAAGACCCTCTTCGACATCTGCGACCTGAACGGAGGGGTCATCAAAACCGGTGAACTGGAGGGGGAAAGGACCGAAATAGACATCTCGGACCTGTCAGAGGATCGCTATTTCCTTTTGATCCTCGACGGAGAAAAGATCCTGAAAGAACCCTTCCACGTCAACCACCAGGCCTGATCCCTCAGGAGGCATTCATCTCTTCCTCGATGGCTTCCGTTTCGATGGGAATATCCTTCATCAGGTCCACCGGATCGCCGTCCGTCACCACTACATCGCTCTCCAGACGCACGCCCAACCCTTCTTCCCGAATATAGATACCGGGTTCCACCGTGAAGACCATCCCTGCCCGAATGGGATGATGGGGTTGCCCCACATCATGCACATCCAATCCGATATGATGGGAAGTACCGTGCATGAAGAATTGTTTGTAAAGGGGAGCCCCGGGGTCTTGTCGGGCTACCTCCTGTGCATCGAGCAATCCCAGGCCGATGAGTTCTTTTTCCACTAATTTCCCAACTTCTTCCTGGTACTCCCGGAGGTCGGTACCGGGACGTAGCATCTTCATCGCTTCCCGCTGAACCCGGAGAACAGCATTGTAAACCTCCTTCTGGCGCTTGGTGAAACGGCCGTTCACCGGAACGCAGCGTGTCATATCGGAAGCATAGTTAGCGTATTCTGCTCCGAAATCCATCAACATCAGTTCCCCGTCCCGGCATTCGGCATTGTTCTCCGTATAATGTAAAACACAGGCATTGGCCCCACTGGCCACAATGGGTTCATAGGGGAATCCCCTTGACCGGTTGAGCAGGAATTCATGCATCAGTTCCGCTTCTACTTCGTATTCCATCACTCCGGGTCGAATGAATCGCAAGATCCGGCCAAATCCTTTCCCGGTGATCTTACAGGCCTGCCGCATCAGCTCCACTTCCACTTCGTCCTTGACGGAACGAAGTTCATGCATGGCCGGAGCAACCCGCCGGTAATCGTGGAGCGGGAATTGTTCCCGGCACCACTTACGGAAGCGATCGTCGCGGGTCTCTACCACATTGTCGGCCCGCAAATGCTCGTTGGAGTTGAGCCAAACCTGATCGGCCTCCATCATCAGGGACCGGAAGACCTTTTCAAAGTCATCCAACCAGTGAACAGTCTTTATGCCGGAAACTTCCCGGGCTTGCTCCCGGGTATACTTATCCCCTTCCCAGATACGGATCTCCTCACTGGTCTTTTTAACGAACAGCACTTCCCGGAAATCCTCCCGCGAAGCACCGGGAAAGATCACGAGAATGGTCTCCTCCTGATCGATACCGGAAAGGTAGAACAGGTCATTGTTCTGACGAAAAGGCAGGGTGCCGTCGGCATTGGTGGGAAGGATATCATTGGAATTGAAAACGGCGAGTGCTCCTTCAGGTAAGTATTCACGAAGTTTTCCACGATTACGGATAAAAAGCTGGGGGTCGATAGAGGAATAACGCATGATACAAGGCTTCTGGAAAGTTTTCTGCCGAAGATAAGTTTTCTGGAGTGCGGGAAAAAATACGCGAACACATTTGATTGTAAAACCTGTGGCGTTTACATTTGCGAAGCGGGAAAGCACGGAAGCACCCTGCGAGGATCAATTAAAATCCCTTTATCATATGAGTCGGTCCGGATTGTTCAGCTCATCGCTTGGAAGAAAATACCTGATGGGGATCACGGGGCTGTTCCTGTGCACTTTCCTGGTTGTTCACCTGGCCGGTAACCTCGGCCTTTATGTTGGACAGGAGGCCTTCAACGAATACACCAAGAAGATGACCTCCAACCCGCTCATCAAGATCGTCGAGGTCGTGCTGGCCCTTGGTTTTCTGACCCACATCATCGATGGGGTCATGCTCTGGGTCCAGAACCGGAAAGCACGACCGGAAAAGTATGCCTACAACAGCGGCAAGGCCAAGAAAGGCTCCGCCTGGGCCAGAACAATGGCCTATTCCGGAACCGTTATCCTTGTTTTCCTGGTCATCCATATCGCTTCCTTTTGGTATGAACTTCATTATGGGGACATCCCCGTAACATCCAACGGATTCAAGGACATGTACACCGTGGTGGTAGAGGCATTCGGGCAATGGTGGTACTCAGCGCTGTATGTTGTTTCCATGCTTCTGCTCGCCAGTCACCTGAACCACGGTTTCCAGTCAGCTTTCCGGACCCTGGGATTCCACCACCCGAAGTACCTATCCAACCTACAAAAAGCCGGGACCATTTTTGCAGTGATCATGACGGTCGGGTTCGCGTCCTTCCCGGTCTACTTCTTCTTCACCCAACTTTAAGTCCGACGATAAACGCCAAGCTGCCATGAGTGAACTCAATTCCCAGATCCCCGAAGGGCCCCTCGCTGACAAGTGGGAACAATTCAAGTCCACCTGCCGGCTGGTGAATCCTGCCAACAAACGAAAGATCGATGTGATCGTTGTCGGTTCCGGTCTGGCCGGTGGTTCGGCAGCAGCCACCCTGGCCGAACAGGGCTACAACGTCAAGTGCTTCTGCTTCCAGGACAGCCCCCGCCGGGCCCACTCGATCGCTGCACAGGGGGGGATCAATGCAGCCAAGAACTACCAAAATGATGGCGACAGTGTTTACCGGCTTTTTTATGATACGGTGAAAGGAGGAGACTACCGGGCCCGGGAAGCCAATGTCCATCGTCTTGCGGAGGTATCCACCAACATCATCGACCAGTGTGTAGCCCAGGGTGTTCCTTTTGCCCGCGAATATGGAGGAACACTGGCCAACCGCTCCTTCGGCGGAGTACAAGTACAGCGTACTTTTTACGCCCGGGGACAAACCGGGCAACAACTCCTTTTAGGTGCCTATTCCGGGATGGCCCGCCAGATCGATAAGGGCAAGATCCAGATGTACGACCGGCATGAAATGCTCGAGGTGGTCAAGATCGACGGAAAAGCCCGCGGCATCATTGCCCGGAATCTCATCACCGGCGATATCGAAAGACATTCCGCCCATGCGGTCGTGATCGCCAGTGGGGGCTATGGTAACGTTTATTTCCTTTCCACCAACGCCATGGGATCGAACGTGACCGCTGCCTGGAAAGCCTACAAGAACGGAGCCTATTTTGGGAACCCTTGCTACACGCAGATCCACCCGACATGCATCCCTGTATCCGGTGAATACCAATCAAAACTGACCCTGATGTCCGAGTCCCTCCGGAACGACGGAAGGGTGTGGGTCCCCAAGGAAAAAGGCGACCCCCGTCCACCCACCGAGATCCCGGAAGAAGAACGCGATTACTATCTGGAAAGAAGGTATCCGGCTTTTGGGAACCTCGTTCCCCGCGATGTCGCCTCCAGGGCTGCCAAAGAGCGTTGCGATGCAGGCTACGGGGTCGGCCCTACCGGCTATGCCGTCTACCTGGACTTCAAATCCGCCATCGAGCGATTAGGAGAGGAAGCCATCTCCGAAAAATATGGCAACCTCTTTCAGATGTACGAAAAGATCACCGGAGACAACCCCTACCATACCCCTATGAAGATCTACCCGGCCGTACACTACTGCATGGGCGGCCTCTGGGTGGATTACAAACTCTCTACCACCGTACCCGGCCTTTTCGCGATCGGGGAAGCCAACTTCTCCGACCACGGTGCCAACAGGCTCGGCGCTTCTGCCCTGATGCAAGGGCTGGCAGATGGCTACTTCATCCTCCCTTACACCATCGGCGATTACCTGTCCGACGACATCCGAACCGGCACCATCCCTACCGACCACCAGGCTTTCGACGATGCCGAGCAAAAGGTCAAGGACCGGGTCAATCAGCTGGTCAACAACAACGGAAGCCAGCCGGTAGACTATTTTCACAAAAAACTCGGTAAGATCATCTGGGATTACTGCGGCATGTCGCGGAACAAGGAAGGGCTGACAAAAGCCAAGGAAATGGTGCGGGAAGTGCGCGAAGAATTCTGGAAAAATGTAAAGGTGCCGGGCGACCAGAACGAACTGAACCCTGAGCTGGAAAAAGCTGGCCGTGTTGCAGACTTCCTCGAGATCGGGGAACTGATGTGTGAAGATGCGCTCAACCGGGAGGAATCCTGCGGAGGTCACTTCCGGGAAGAGCATCAGACCGAAGAAGGAGAGGCCCAGCGGGATGATGAGAACTTCAGTTATGTTGCTGCCTGGGAATACCAGGGCATCGACCAAACCCCCAAGCTGCACAAAGAAGATCTTACTTTCGAGAACATCGAAGTAAAACAAAGAAGTTACAAGTAGCCGGACAACCCGGCAGAGCAGCCCAAAACCCCAAGGATATGAACCTGACACTCAAGGTTTGGCGTCAAAAAGGACCTGATCAGAAAGGCCGCATGGAAGCGTACAAGGTACCGGACGTGGACCCGGACCAGTCCTTTCTGGAAATGATGGACGTCCTGAATCAACAACTGATCGAAGAGGGACAAGAACCGATCGCCTTTGACCACGATTGCCGGGAAGGGATCTGCGGCGCCTGCAGCATGGTCATCAACGGAGCTGCCCACGGCCCTCAGGAAGGCACCACCACCTGCCAGCTCCACATGCGCTCCTTCAACGATGGAGACACCATTTACATCGAGCCTTTCCGGGCAGGCTCATTCCCCGTGATCAAAGACCTTGTAGTGGATCGTGGCTCTTTCGACCGTATCATGCAAGCCGGAGGATACATATCCGTCAACACCGGCGGCGCCCAGGACGGCAACAACATCCCTGTGAACAAAGAAAATGCCGACGAAGCCTTCAATTCCGCTACCTGTATTGGTTGTGGAGCCTGTGTGGCCGCCTGCCCCAACTCCTCGGCCATGCTGTTCGTCTCTGCCAAGGTTTCCCAGTATGCGCTACTGCCTCAGGGACAAGTGGAAGGGGAGCAACGCGTGATCCGGATGGTGGGACAGATGGACGAAGAAGGTTTCGGCAACTGCTCCAATGTTGGCGCCTGCTCGGAAGCTTGCCCCAAAGAGATCTCCCTGACCAACATCGCCCGCATGAACAAAGAGTTCATGAAAGCTTCCGTCCGCTCCAAAGAATAGGAAGCATTCCCCTATCTTTGTAGTCCTTTCACCTTGCCGCAGTGAAGAAATGATACATTTATCGCTGCCAACAGAAAGTCCAAGATCCTGATCCTTTATGCCGGAATTTCCCAACACCCTTTCCTCCAAACTTCCTAAAGTGGGGAGTTCGATCTTCACTGTAATGTCGAAGCTGGCACAGGAGAAGCAAGCGATCAACCTTTCCCAGGGTTTTCCCGACTTCTCTTGCTCTGAAAAGCTGGTGGAACGGGTCCACCATTACATGAAGAAGGGGTACAACCAATATGCTCCTTCAGCAGGTCTGATGAAACTCCGGGAAGCAATCGCGGAAAAAACGGAAGCGATCTATGATGCCCAATACGACCCTAGCGCCGAGATCACGGTGACCGCCGGAGCCACCGAGGCCATCTATGCCGCTATCACTTCCACCGTCAGGGAGGACGACGAAGTGGTGATCTTCACCCCAGCCTATGATTGCTACGAACCCACCATCGAGCTGAGCAATGGGAAACCCATCTTCGTTCAGCTCAAACCTCCCAATTACAAGATCGACTGGGAGGAAGTGAAGAAGGTCGTCAATCGCAAGACCCGAATGATCATCATCAATACACCCCACAACCCCACGGGTACGGTAATGACCAAATCGGACATGCAACAGCTCGAACGGCTGACCAAGAATTCCGATATCCTCATCCTGTCCGACGAAGTCTACGAACACATCCTCTTCAGCGGGAAAGAACACCAAAGCGTTACCAGGTTCCCGGGGCTTAGAGAGCGGAGTTTTGTGGTCTCCTCCTTCGGGAAGACCTACCACAATACAGGCTGGAAAATGGGCTATTGCATCGCCCCGCACAACTTGATGAAGGAGTTCCGAAAAGCTCATCAATTCATCGTTTTCTGTGCCAACACCCCTATCCAACACGCATTGGCCGACCATATCCGGGAAAGCAAAGAGGACTATCTCGGGCTGGCGGAATTCTACCAGCAAAAGCGTGACTTCTTCACTGATGCCATCAAATCCTCGCGGTTCGAATTCAAACCAACTGCCGGAACCTATTTCCAACTCCTCAGCTACAAGAACATCGATGAGCTGAAAGAAGAAAAGGACACCGACCTCGCCATTCGCCTGATCGAAGAGTACGGGATCGCCTCTGTTCCTGTTTCCGTCTTCTACCATAAAAGCGTGGACGAGAAAGTGCTGCGCTTCTGCTTCGCCAAAAACGAAGCAACCTTGCAGCAAGCCGCTGAGATCATCAACAAGATCTGAGCAGGGTTCCCAAAACCCCCTTTTCTTATGAGCGACCTTCGCATCACAACCCTTCAATCCTCCCTCCATTGGGAAGACATTGACCGGAACCTGGCAATGTTCGAAGAAAAGCTTGAGCCCGTCGGACCAACCGACCTCATCGTTCTTCCCGAAATGTTCACCACCGGCTTCACCATGAACTCCCGGGAACTGGCCGAGCCTATGGACGGACGGACCGTGGAATGGATGAAAGCCCAGGCTGCAAAAAAGGATACGACGCTCTGTGGAAGTGCTATCATCAAGGAAGGAAAGGAGTACTTCAACCGGATGATCTGGATGCCTCCCAACGGGCACTTCAGCACTTACGACAAAAGGCACCTTTTTCGGTTCGCCGGGGAAAATGAGCACTACAATCCTGGTCATGAACGCCGGATCGTCGACCTCAAAGGATGGCGGGTCCAACTAAGCATTTGCTTTGATCTCCGTTTCCCGGTATGGCTTCGCAACCGGAACGATCACGACCTGCTGATCTGCAATGCCAACTGGCCGGAGCCACGCAGTAATGCCTGGCAGATCCTGCTCCGCGCCCGGGCGATCGAGAACCAGGTATATGTTGTCGGGGTCAATCGTGTAGGAAAGGACGATAATGATCAGTCCTATTCCGGGGACAGCGCTGTGATCGGTCCCAAAGGGGAAACGATGAGCAGCATTCCTCCTTCTGAAGAGCATCTGGCCACCCATGAATTATCATGGGAAGAACTGGAAAGGTTCCGGGATAAATTCCCGGTGTTGCGGGATGCGGATGATTTCGACCTAAAGTGAGTCCAGGGTCCAGTCCAGACTCAATTCCCAATTGGATCGCACCTTGATCTTCCCCGAGTAAAAGACCACTTGTTCCGGTTGCCGACCAGACAAATAATGCCCGGTATCCCATTGCCCGTTAGCGTTCCGGTCAAAAATGAGTTTGAGCTGATACTCCCCCGGAAGCACCCGGGAAAAACCGATGGTCCCCCCATTCTCGAGGGTTCTTTCCCGGAGGGTTTTGCCTTTCTTGTCCAGCAACTGAAGAACAAAAGGATGGCCAGGGTCGCCTTCCCAGTTCAACTTCAATTCGATGTCACCATATTCCGACAATTCCCGGGTCTGGAACGATCGTGACAGGGAATCGCTGGTCCTTCCGAACAAGTCCGTAAAAGCATTTCGGCCAGCCAGGAGCTGATAGGACGCCCCGGGGACAAGTTCATTCGTCATCCGGTACCGGTGGAAGGTCGAATCCACTGGCTTCCACTGAACGGCCACCGTATCGCTGTCCTTCACCAAGGTGATCTGCTCAGGGCGGAATTTTGCCACAGGATAAGGAGAAAAGAACGCCGGGGGCTGAAAAGGAGGGTGTTCTCGTTTCAGGTTCGTGAGTACTTCAAACTCCCTGGGCTTTTTCTTCAATGGCCCGAATGCCACCTGAAGGGTATCGAGCAATGTATCTTTCGCGAAAGGAGCGATCCGGAAAGTGTCAGGAGCTGTTACCCCTTTGAACCAATAGGTAAGGGTATCACCAGCCCGGTTGGCCTCCCGGATGGTATCGTATCCCAACCGCTGCCGCCCAACCAGCTCAAAACCAGCCTCCGGGGCGGGAAGACCGAAGGCCAATCGCAACATCCCTTGCTTCCGAACTTCACTTCCGGCCAGATACTGCCTCTTATGGAATTCCCGGAACATACGAAGGTCCAGGCCCAGGGTACTGTCCTTTACAACAGGGGTGACCAATTCTTTCTGAAAGGCAATGGCTTCTTCGGGAAGATCGAACAGGTAATTGAAATTGTCATCCTTCAGGGCGAAGATCTTGTACCGTCCTCCGGCCAGGTTACCGATCCGGAATTCCCCCTCTTCCCCGGTCTTGCTGAAGTAATAAGGCTTTTCCTTCATCGGGACAGAATCACCGTGGCTCTGGTAAAGCATGACATAAACGTTCGGGGCGGGACTCAGGTCATCGGCGAACCGGACCTGCCCGTCCACGGTCAGGGAGTCGAGATAAGGACCGGTGGAAAAAACGTATTTCAGGTTGCGGGTGGTATTGCCCTCAGTGATGTCAGCCACCGCACTCCCGAAATTGATGGAATAGGTGGTCCGGGGCAGAAGGGTATCCTTCAGTTCCACCACCAGGGACTTCTTTTTGATCCCTACCTCCGGGGTTTCCATTGGAGGAGATATCAGCAATTGTTGTTGAAGGTTTTTCAGCTGGATGAACTCATCAAAGGTGAGTTCGATCGAGGAAGCGGAAAAGTTGATGGAGCTATCGGGAGGCACAGCCTCGATAAGCCGGGGCGGGGTCACATCCTTGGCACCCCCGCTTGGGGCCTTGACCTGAGCACATTGTGTACACAATACACCGGACAGGAGCAGGAGTACCATATTTCGAAGGGCAGTCAACTCAGAAGAGATTCCCGAGAAAGGTGGTCAATTCCCTCAGATAGCGGGCATCGGTCTCGTCGAAAGCAGCTTTCCGGTCACTATCGATATCCAGTACCATGCAAACTACCCCGTTCCTGTCGGTCACCGGAAGCACGATCTCCGAGCGGGAAAGGCTGCTGCAAGCGATATGGCCCGGGAAAGCATCCACATCCTCCACGATCACCGTTCTTGCTTCCCTCCAAGCCGTTCCACATACCCCCCTGCCTTTGGCGATACGCGTGCAAGCCACAGGACCCTGAAAAGGGCCAAGAACCAGCTCATCTCCCTCCACCAGGTAGCACCCCACCCACAGGAAACCGAACCCCTCCCGAAGGGCCGCCATGGTATTGGCCAGGTTCGCGATCAGGTTCTCCTCCCCTTCTATCAGCGCTTTGATCTGCGGGAGCAGGGATTCGTACTTTGCCTGCTTGTCAGCTGAAGAAGGAAGGGTTATGCTTTCCGCCATACCAAGAGTTTTCCCAAATATAGCAAGCTCTGGGGAGGAAAAGGGCTCATCCCGATCAAGGGGTGAATAGTAAGCAAGCAGCAACCCCTCTTCCAAAGCAGAACGCTTTATTAACGATTCCTTAACATAGATGTAATAAACTAATAATGAGAGTGATGATATGAAAGGTTTATTTTTTTCAACAACACTGGAAAAAGTTCCGGGTTAACGAAAGCTTAACATCCCAAGGAAGCCTGTATCTTGGTATTCTAAATAAATTCGCACTTCATGAAGCCCTTTCAAAAAACCTTCTTCTCTCTCTTTCCTGTTCACTCCCAACGGACCCTGCTGATTCCTTTCCTTGCTCTTTTGATCACCTCCTGTGGAGGGGGCGGCAAAAAAGGAGAACTAAGCGGGCGGATCAAGATCGATGGGTCGAGCACGGTTTATCCGATCACCGAAGCGGTTGCAGAAGAATACCGGGAAGAAGCTCCGAGAGTAAGAGTTACTGTAGGTTTTTCTGGAACCGGGGGAGGTTTCAAGAAATTCATCCGGGGGGAGACCGATATCAATGATGCCTCCCGGGCGATAAAACCCTCGGAACAAGAACAATGCAGCGAAAAAGGTATCGCGTATGAAAGGTTTTCGGTAGCCTATGATGGGATCGCGGTCCTGACGAATCCTGAGAACGACTGGCTGAATGAGATCACCGTGGAAGAACTCAAAAAGATCTGGAGACCGGAAGCTCAGGAAACCGTCAAAAAATGGAGCGACATTCGCCCTGAATGGCCTGACAAAGAGATCCACCTTTATGGACCCGGGGTTGCTTCCGGTACTTACGACTATTTTACCGAAGCCATCGTGGGTGCCAGTGGCAAAAGCCGGGGAGACTATACGGCTAGCGAAGATGACAATGTGCTCGTACAAGGAGTTTCTACCGACAAATATGCCCTGGGCTTTTTCGGACTTGCTTACTATGAAGAGAATCAGAAAAAATTAAAATTGATCGCTGTTGATAATGGGAACGGAGCGATCAAACCAACCCGGGATGCGATCGCCAAGGATACTTACGCACCTTTGTCCCGCCCCCTCTATATCTATGCAAGGAAAAGTTCAGTAAAAAGGCCGGAAGTCCGGGATTTCATGGAATTTTACCTCAACAATGCCGGGAAACTTGCCAAAGAAGTAGGGTATATTGCCATGCCGGAAGAGGAATACCAAAAACAATTGAAAAAATTCAGGGATTTTGCTGGTATCAAACCGGGAAAAGGAAAAAAAGAAGCCACCCAAAAGGGATCCGAACCAAGTTCATAAAGCGTTCGCTTTTGCCGGACAGCCACTGATCGTCACCCATGAAGCTGAAGGAAAAGATCATTGAGAATTTTCTTGCGCTTTGTGCTTTTATCTCTATTCTAACGACAGTAGGGATCATTCTGGTCTTACTGGTAGAGGCGATCAGCTTTTTCCGGGAAGTTTCTCTGGTAGAATTCCTGACCAATGATCAATGGACCCCGCTGTTCGCTCAAAAGAACTTCGGGATCCTTCCTCTGGTCTCCGGGACCATGCTCACCTCTTCCATTGCTATTGCTGTGGCCCTGCCTGTAGGGCTGACCATTGCCGTCTATCTCAATGAATATGCTCCCGGAGGGTTCCGAAAGAGCCTCAAACCGATATTGGAGATCTTGGCTGCAATACCAACAGTAGTCTATGGGTTCTTTGCGCTCATGGTCGTGACCCCTTTCCTGCAATCCTTCATTCCCGGACTTTCTGGTTTCAATGCGCTCTCTGCCGGACTTGTTATGGGGGTGATGATCATTCCTTTCGTCTCTTCCCTGAGTGAAGATGCCCTCTATGCCGTTCCCAACTCTCTCAGGGAAGCTTCTTACGGCATGGGATCCACCCGCTTTCAAACCGCCTTCAAGGTAACCGTACCTGCGGCATCATCCGGGATCGTCGTGTCCGTGATCCTCGCTATTTCAAGAGCGATCGGAGAAACGATGATCGTAGCCATTGCAGCCGGCCATCAACCCAGGCTAACCTTCGATCCTACGGTACCGATCGAGACCATTACGGCCTATATCGTGCAGGTGAGCATGGGGGACGTACCCCATGGCACCCTGGAGTACAGAACGATCTTCGCAGCAGGCATCACCCTTTTTGTTTTCACCTTCATCCTGAACAACATCAGCTTCTGGATCAAGAAGCGTTACCAGGAACAATATGAATAACCGGCAGATCAATAAGATCAAGGACAAAAGTTTCCAGGTCTTCGGGGTATGTTGCACCCTCCTGGGGATCATCATCCTGGCGACGCTCCTCATCAACATCCTTCAGGACGGACTTACCCGGCTCGACTGGGAATTTCTGAACAGCCTCCCCTCCAGGAATCCTGAAGATGCAGGTATACTCACAGCATGGACAGGGACCTTATGGATATTAGGGCTCACGACCTTATTCGCTTTTCCTATAGGGGTAGCAGCAGGGCTTTACCTGGAAGAATACGCCAAGCGCTCCCGCCTGGCCACTTTTCTCGAGATCAACATCGCTAACCTGGCCGGAGTCCCTTCTATCATCTATGGCTTGCTCGGATTAGAGGTTTTCGTGAGGATCATGAACATGGGAAGCAGCCTGCTGGCAGGAAGTCTCACCCTTACCCTCCTGATCCTTCCGATCATTATCGTTGCTACCAGAGAAGCGGTCAGTGCCGTTCCCCGTTCCCTGAGAGATGCTTCCAGAGCACTGGGAGCTACCAAATGGCAAACCTTGTGGAAACAAGTACTCCCTTCCTCCATAGGAGGCATCCTCACCGGAGTAATATTGGCCATTTCAAGAGCTGTGGGAGAAACAGCCCCCCTTATCGTGGTAGGAGCGCTGGCTTATGTTCCTTTCACACCAAGAAGCCCCATGGATGAATTCACCGTCCTTCCCATCCAGATCTTCAACTGGGTGACCCGTCCTCAGCATGGATTCGCGACCAATGCTGCAGCCGGCATCATTATTCTATTAATCATTACCTTTCTCATGAATGGTATCGCGGTCCTGCTCAGGAACCGCTGGCAAAGTCAATTGAAATCCTGATGAACCCTTCACCCATGCCTGCTGATCCGTTGAAAGAAAAGTCCACAGAGATCCACACCTCCACACAACCCGAACAAGGCCCTCAGGCCATCCCTGATGAGAAAAAGGTCAGACTGGAGGCCAGTAGTGTCGATGTCTTCTACAATGACCTGCAAGCGATCAAAGGGGTGAACATGAAGATCGATTCCAACAGTGTGACCGCCTTCATCGGCCCTTCCGGTTGCGGAAAATCGACCTTTCTCCGGCTGTTCAATCGTATGAACGACTACATCGATGGTTTCAGCATGAACGGGGAGATCTTCGTGGATGGGGAAAAGGTCTACTGGAAAGGGACCAACGTAGAAGACCTGAGGAAAAAGGTCGGCATGGTCTTCCAGAAACCCAACCCTTTCCCCAAATCCATCTTCGACAACGTGGCTTATGGGCTGAAGATCCAGGGGATCAGGGACAAGAAATTCCTCCAGGAAAGAGTAGAACTTTCCTTGCAAAGGGTTGCCCTTTGGGATGAAGTGAAGGACGAACTCAAGAAAAATGCCCTGACCCTTTCCGGAGGACAACAACAAAGACTTTGCATCGCCAGAACACTTGCTGTTGCTCCCTCCGTTATCCTGATGGACGAACCTACCTCGGCGCTCGACCCTATCTCCTCGGCCAAGATCGAAGAGCTTATCTATGAGCTGAAACAGGAGTATACGATCGTCATCGTAACCCACAACATGCAACAGGCCGGAAGGGTGAGCGATCATACCGCCTTCTTCTATATGGGAGAACTCATCGAATACGATGATACCAAGACCATCTTCACCAACCCCAAAGAAGAACGCACTCAGAATTATATAACAGGCCGGTTCGGGTAAGACACAGAAAGACCCCTGCCCCTTTGAAACTTTTCTCTTCGAATTCAGTAAATTAGGCAACGAATTTGTCCATTATCAGGACCAAGACCAAACGCTTGTGGTATGAACACCCTGGAAACAGAACTTAAATTCCTGCAGGAAGATATCCTGGAGATGATGGATATCGTTCACAAGCAGTTCGAGAAGGGGAAGGATGCGATGCTGAACGCCGACCAGGATCTGGCAGATGAAATACGATCCAACGAAAGAAGGGTCAATGCGCTTGAATTGAAGATCGATCGTGATTGCGAGAATACACTCGCCCTCTTCAATCCTGTTGCGATCGACCTTCGTTTCGTCATGGCCTGTTTCAAGATCAATTCTGATCTGGAAAGATTAGGAGACAACGCCGAAGGGATCGCCCGGTATATCCTCACCTATCAAGACCCCCCGAACAAAGCCGTTACAGACCGGCTCCGTTTTGAAGAAATGTATGATTCAGCCCTGATGATGCTCAGCGATGTCTATGATGCCTTTGAGCAGCAGGACACACGCCTGGCCAGGAAGGTGTTCAAGAAAGACAAGGTCCTCAACGATATCAACAGTGAAGCAGCCAACGTTATCGCACAAGTGATCCGCGAGGATCCCGATAATATCGACCAATACCTCTACCTGCTTTCCATCATCCGAAAACTGGAAAGGGTCGGGGACCTCACGAAGAACATCTCCGAAGAGATCATCTTTTATGTGGAAGCTAAGGTGCTGAAGCACAAAAAGAAGCAAATACGATCAGTCTCCTGACCCCCCTCTGCTTTCCCAAATCCGGAAAAATTGTTCCTCTTTTCCAGGCCTATCGGTTTAGCTTTGTGAACATGACCGCTCACCCGGTGATATGAACCTGAGCCTTTATGACTTGCTAACCTTCCTGGGAGCCCTGGCCCTTTTCATTTACGGAATGAAGGTCATGAGCGAAGGCATCCAGAAAGTCGCCGGGAAAAGACTGCGTAAATTCCTGGGAGGAATGACCTCGGGACCCCTTATGGGGGTGTTCACCGGCTTCAGTACCACTGCCCTTATTCAATCCTCCTCTGCAACCACCGTCATGCTCGTGAGTTTCGTGAATGCCGGGTTGCTGTCCTTCCGCCAGGCCATTGGCGTGATCATGGGAGCCAATATAGGGACGACCATGACAGCCGTTTTGATCATGGTCTTCGGTTTTTCCAAATTCAGCATTGCTGCGTATTCCCTTCCCCTGCTCGCGATATCCTTCCCCTTTCTTTTCTCCAGGAACGCTCATATACGTTTCTGGGGAGAATCCCTGTTCGGATTCGCCCTGCTTTTTCTGGGACTCGAGCTAATGGGGTCAGCTTTTCCCACTCTGAACGAGCAAGCTTTCAGCACCCTCAAGGGACTGACGGATATGGGGGCGCTTTCCATCATCCTCTTCGTGGTGATCGGTGCTGTTATTACCGTGCTCATCCAATCTTCCAGCGCTGCTATAGCCCTCACTTTCCTGATGTGTGAACAAGGATGGATCCCCTTTGATGCCGCAGCTGCAATAGTGCTGGGAGAGAACATCGGTACCACCTTCACAGCTAATGCTGCAGCTGTAGTCGGGAACATTCACGCCAAGAGAACAGCGATCACTCACTTCATTTTCAATCTTTTCGGCGTTATATGGATGCTCTTCCTCCTTCGGCCTTTCCTTGAAGGGATCGACCTGTACATGAGCAGCACCTCTATGGGATCCCCCTTCACCAACACAGCAGCTATCAAATGGGGACTGACCCTGTTCCACATCTTGTTCAATCTTATCAATGCTTTTATTCTTATCTGGTTCGTGAGATGGATCGAAAAGCTCGTGGTCTTTTTCACCCCTTCCAGCAAGGTCAATGAAAAACACTACCAGTTGGAATATATCGGGTCGGGACTCATGGCCACCCCGGAATTATCTCTTCTGGAGGCCCGGAAAGAGATCAGCAAATTCGGAAGTATCACCAGCAAAATGCCCGCTTTTATCAAAGCCCTGATCTATGAGCGGGATCCTGAAGCCCAGACCCGGTTGCTGAACAATGTCAAGAAATACGAAGAAATAACGGACCGGATCGAGATGGAGATCGCGGATTATCTGTCCAGAGTATCCCAGGATGAACTCAGTCACGACTCCACGATCAAGATCCGGGGCATGCTGAACATCGTCAATGACCTGGAATCCATCGGTGATGTATTCTTCCAGCTCTCCAAGACCATTGAACGAAAGAACCGGGAAAAGCTTTGGTTCACCCAGGATCAAAGGGAAAGCCTGACCCACCTGCTCGCCCTGATCGAGGAAGCTTATGCTATTATGCTCCAAAACCTTGAAAGGAAGGACGACCAACCCATTGATCTGAGAAAAGCTGAAGAACAGGAGGCTAAGATCGACCAATACACCGATGAACTCCGGACCCGCCATCTCGAGAATATCGAGCACAACGAAGAATACAACATCAAGAGCGGCCTGGTCTACAACGACCTGTTCATCTCCTGTGAAAAGGTCGGGAACCACATCATTAACGTTTCCAAAGCGCTAACAGGAAAGGTCTGAGCCCCTTTTCCCATTTGTTTACCTTTGCACCCATGGGATCGCGAAGGCAGCACAAATTCGCCAGTCTCTTCTATGAAGAGCTCGGAAAGATCTTCATAGAAGAAGGCAGGAACTGGTTCGGAGCGGCCCTCATCACCGTCACGGACGTCGAGTTCTCCCCCGACCTTAGAAATGCCAAGGTCTTCATCAGTATAATGGGAGTCGAGGACCAACAGGCTTTTCTGACGACCCTTCAGGAACATAAAGGAGAGATCAAACGGGTGCTGGGACAACGCCTGAGGAACGAGGTCCGGAAGATCCCCGATATCACCTTTCACATCGATGACTCCCTCGACCGGGCCGCCCGTATCGAGGAACTGCTAAAGAACTGACCATGCAATACGATCCGATCAAACGTTCTCTGGGGAACGTGTTCAACAAAACCCCTTTCCTGCGGATCCTTTTCTACAAACTCCTGGACCTTCTGCTGCTGAGGGCTTGGCATGCCCACCGGGAACTTCGGAAATGGAAAAAGACTGCCCAAAGACACCTCGATATCCTCGATGCCGGGGCCGGGTTCGGACAATACACCTATTGGATGGCCCGCCAATTCAAAAATTCCAACATCCTTGCTCTCGATGTGAAAGCTGAACAGGTCAGGGATTGCAACGAGTTCTTCCGCAAGGTCGGCCAACACCACGTGGAATTCCAGGAAGCCGACCTGGTCAGTTTCCGGCAGGAGAACGCGTTCGACCTCATCCTCTGCGTGGACGTGATGGAGCACATCGAAAAGGACGTGGAAGTATTCAAGCATTACCATACCAGCCTGAAGGAAGGCGGCATGGTACTCATATCGACCCCTTCGGACCAAGGGGGTTCAGACGTGCACGATGATGATGAGGAGTCCTTCATCGATGAGCATGTCCGTGATGGTTATAATATCCAGGAGATCGAGGATAAAATGCGATCGGCCGGATTCGAAAAAGTGGAAACCGCCTACTCCTATGGAACGCCGGGAAAGATATCATGGCGCCTGTCGATGAAGTATCCCATGCTGATGCTGAATACTTCCCGGCTTTTCTTCATCCTCCTTCCCTTTTATTACCTGTTGACCTACCCGGTGGCTTTCCTCCTGAATGCCATGGACGTACGGCAAAAGCATCCCACCGGTACCGGCCTGATCGTCAAGGCCTGGAAATAAGCCGGTGATTATATTTGCCAACGGCCCTTTCCGGGCGCCCATGATCCTCGGCGGATGAACCTTCCCTTTTACATAGCCCGACGTTATCTCTTTTCCAGGAAATCCCATAATGTGATCAACCTGATCTCGGGCATTTCCGTGATCGGCGTTGCTTTCGGGACCATGGCCATGATCGTGGTGCTCTCCGCCTTCAATGGCATTGAAGACCTGGTAGACGACCTTTATAGCTCCTTCGACCCCGACATCCAGGTACGCCCCCTCAAGGGAAAGACCATCTCCCCCGATACTACCTCCTGGGAAGGTCTGGAACAGATCGAAGGGGTCAACGCGGTCTCTCGTGTGATCGAAGAGAATGTTATTCTGAAATACCAGGGAAAACACCATATCGCCACCCTGAAAGGGGTAGACCCTTCCTTTCTGGAAATGAGCGGCCTGGATTCCATGATGTATACCGGCGATCTTGCCCTTCAACACAACGGAGGAGAATATCTCGTTGTGGGGCTCGGGATCAAATACGAACTCGACCTCCCGGTCGCCAGCCCTTCCCCCCCTGCGATCCGCATCTCCTCTCCCATACGGGGGCGTGAACTCTACAAATACAAACAACAGGCTTTCCGGACCGAACAAGCCATGCTGGGCGGCGTTTTCTCGGTGAACGCTGATTTTGACAAACGGTACGCTCTTGCCTCGATCGACCTGGCCCGGGAAGTGTTAGGGTATGAGCAAGAATTATCAGGATTCGCCATCAGCGTGGAACCCGATGCAAAAGCCGCAACAGTAAAAAAACGGGTAGAAACCCATCTGGGAGCCGGATTCGACGTCAGGACCCGCTTTGAAAAGAACAAGCTGATCTACAAGACCAACCGGACGGAAAAGTGGATCACCTTCCTGATCCTTACTTTCATCCTCATTATCGCTACCTTCAACATCATGGCCTCCCTTACCATGCTGATCCTCGAAAAGGAAAAGGACATCCAGATCCTCCGGAGCATGGGCGCGACCAGCAACACGATCCGAAAGATCTTTTTCAACGAAGGCATGCTGATCAACATCTTCGGAGGCGGGGCCGGCCTGATGACCGGGATGATCCTCTGCTTCCTGCAACAACAATTCGGATTGGTCGAATTACAAGGAACCATCGTGGACCATTACCCGGTGAAAATGGAATTCTCGGATTTCCTGTCGGTGTTCCTGATCGTGCTGATGATCGGCACAGCAGCTTCCTGGCTGCCGGTCCATTACCTCACCCGCAAATACTTCACCCGTTGAATTACTTCGACCTGATCATCGCGATCCCGTTGTTATGGGCTGCTTACAAAGGATTCCGAAAAGGCCTTGTGGTGGAGATCTGCTCCCTTATTGCGCTCGCCCTCGGGATCTATGGGGGCATTCATTTCTCCGACCGTATGTCCGCTTTGCTTCGGGACCACCTGGGGCTCACGACCGAATTCCTGCCAGTGATCGCCTTTGCCCTGACCTTCTTGTTGATCGTCGCCGGTGTCCACCTGCTGGGGCGGCTGGTAGAACGCATGCTGGCCCTGGTGGCCATGAAAACGATGAACAAACTCCTGGGAAGCGTTTTCGGCATCCTCAAGGTAGGGCTGATCATCGGGGTGCTGCTGGTGGTATTGAACGCCCTGGACGAGCGGGCTTCCTTTTTTCCGAAGGAAGTCCGGGAGAAGTCCCTTCTCTATGAGCCGTTATCCCAGGGGGTGATGATGGTGATCCCGGCTTTGAAAGAAAGTGAACTGTTCGAAGTGGTCAGTCCTGACGAATCGCTTGGATCCCGGGAAGCGCTTTTCCCTCGATGTACTCGAGCATAGCACCTCCTCCGGTGGAAATGAAGCCGATGCGGTCGCGAAGCCCGAACTTGTTCACCGCACCCACGGAATCTCCTCCCCCGACAAGGGAAAAAGCACCCTTGTCGGTAGCTTCTGCCACAGCCTCTGCTACAAGGTGGGTCCCTTCCTCGAAGTTTTCCATCTCAAAAACCCCCATGGGGCCGTTCCAAAGGATGGTCCTGGATCCTCCGATCACTTTCTGATACTGGGCGATGGTCTCCCGGCCGATGTCGAGTCCCATCCATCCTTCGGGGATATCGTTCACCGGACAATGGTCAATGTTGGCCTCGTTGGAGAAAGCATCAGCGATGAGGGAATCGGTAGGCAGATAAAGAGATACCCCTTTATCTTCCGCCCTCTTCCAGATCTTTTCAGCCAGCTCCAGCTTATCCTCCTCCACCAGGGAACTCCCGGTCTTGCCTCCATTGGCCCGCACAAAGGTATAAGCCATAGCTCCCCCGATCAGAAGGGAATCGATCCGTTCCAAAAGCTGGAGGATCGTATCGATCTTGTCAGACACTTTGGTTCCCCCGATGATAGCCGTAAGGGGACGTTCAGGGTCATTCAGAACAGCATCGATATGTTCGATCTCCCTTTCGATCAAATATCCCAACATTCTCCTTTCACCGGGGAAAAACCGGGCAATAACGGCTGTAGAAGCATGAGCCCGATGAGCCACACCGAAGGCATCATTGACGTAAACATCTGCCAGGTCGGCCAATTGACGAGCAAAATCCTCATCACCTGCTTTTTCTTCAGCATGGAACCGCAGGTTCTCCAATAGAAGCACCTCACCGGGCCGCATACTTTCAGCCATCTTCCGGGCCTCTTCAGAGAGAGGATCCCCCCCAAATTTCACTTCTTTCCCGAGCAACTCCGAAAGCCTTGGAATAACATGTTCGAGTGACTTCCCTTCTTCGTATTTCCCTTTGGGACGGCCCAAATGGGACATCAATATGAGACTCCCCTTTTTTTCAAGAATGTGGCGAAGCGTGTGCAGGCATGCCCGTATCCGGGTATCATCGGTCACCTGGAAACGATCATCGAGCGGAACGTTCAGATCCACTCTAACCAGCACACGCTGTTGGGAAAAGTCGAAAGTATCTATGGGTTTTTCCATCAGTTTGGCAGAAAGGTCCGGCCTGGAAAGGCCAAAATAGTTGGTGGCTCAAAAATAAAAACCTTTCCCAGCTCTTCCATCTTTCCCTGATATAACCCCTCCCCTGACCAGGACCACCCCCCTGTGACAACAACACTTATAGATGTAAAAACTTGAATATCAATTATTAATATGGATCAAGGGTTGAAAAGAATAAAGTGGTGCCTGCCGGAAGGCAGGGCTATTCGAGGCTTCTTGATCTTTGGATTCTTTTCCATCAAGGGAAAAGAACAGAGAAAAGGAGCAATAGGGAAGGGGACCGATGAACAGCCTGGATGTAGTATCAGATCCGCCGGTAAGTTCATTTCAACCCTTGATCGGCATTCTTAATTATTTTGAAAAGCGTTTCCCCCGGTCCTCCTTCACGTGGATGATGATCAACGCATAACGAAACAAATGGAAATGGTCCTCGAATCTTTCAACTTCGCTCAGGCTCCGCCCTTTTCTTTTTCCCGTGCTTTCAACACCTTCTTTTTATCTTTACATCATGCGATTCAGGGATGTCATCGGTCATGCTTCCCTTAAGGAGCAACTTTGCCGCTCCGCGCAAGGCGGTCAGTTGGGGCATGCTTACCTGTTCAACGGTTCTCCGGGTAGTGGCGGTCTTCCCCTTGCCTGGGCGCTTGCACGTTACATGCTCTGCGAGCAAAGAACGGATGAGGATGCCTGTGGCCAATGCCCGGCCTGCTTAAAGACCGGCAATCTTTCTCATGCCGACTTACACCTCTCCTTCCCTATTCGACTCACCAAAAAAACCCCTACCTGCGAAAGTTACTTCACTCTTTTTCGCGAAGCCTTGCTCCAGGAACCCTACCTGAACGAACAACGGTGGTATGAACGCATGGAAGATGAGAACAAGCAAGGGGTTATCGGAGTGGAGGAAAGCAGCCGGATCGTCAGGAACCTCAGCCTGAAAGCTTATGAGGGAGGCTACAAGGTCATGATCATCTGGATGGCAGAGCGACTCAGAACCGAAGCGGCCAACAAGCTCCTGAAGATCATCGAAGAACCTCCCCGAAAAACCCTCTTCCTTCTGGTCACTAATGATCAGGAGCAATTGCTGCCCACCATCCGCTCCCGGACCCGCATCGTCACTGTTCCCCCGGTAGATGATGGTTCCATTGCCGAAGCACTGTCCAAGGAAGCAGGGATCCCTCCTGAACGAGCATCAGGCATTGCCCGGCTGGCCGAAGGGAATTATTACGAAGCCCTTCAACTGGCCAAAGAGGAAGAACATGAGGAGAAGAATTTCAAGGCTTTTTCCCAATGGATGCGTTTGTGCTACCAAAGAGACGTTCCCCAGACCCTCGACTGGGTAGAGGAGATCGCCGGGATCGGCCGGGAAAAGCAGAAAAACTTCCTGAACTATAGTCTGCACATGATCCGGCAATGCCTCCTTTTCAGTCAATTAGGAGAAGCGCATGCAAGGGTCGAAGGAAAGGAGTTGGATTTCATCCGGAACTTCGCTCCCTTTATTCGTGAAGACAAAGTGGCCCAGATCGCTGAGGAGATCGAACAAGGCTGGCAGGAAGTCAGCCGGAACATCAACCCCCGGATCCTTTTTCTGGATCTTTCTTTTCGTATCTTCAGCCTGATTCCCAAGAAAGAGGAGTTGGTATAGAACAGGACGTTGTCATCCGCTGGCGACCCTTACCTTTGTCTTGTAATACTCCGGGAGGAAAAAGCCAACCTCTGCACCCAACAAAGGCTTTTTTCTTCATCTTTCCTGAAAAGATCGTGTGGACCATGGGATGTGCGAACTGCGCCAATAATACAGCGAACGGACTACCCCCGGGCTGCCGCAACAACGGTGCTTGCAAGAACGGGTGTGACGTAAAAATGCACGTGTTCGACTGGCTTTCCAACATGGAATTGCCAGCCGAACAAAAACCCTTTGATCTCATCGAAGTCCGGTTCAAAGAGAACCGCAAAGGGTTTTTCAAGAACATTCATGACCTTTCTGTTCACCGGGGTGATACCGTGGTGGTGGAAGGAAGTCCCGGAGCGGATGTGGGGGTTGTTTCCCTGACAGGAGAACTGGTCCGCGCCCAGATGAACAAAAAAGGGACGGACCCAAACACCGCAGAATTCCGCCGATTGTACCGTAAAGCCAAACGGGAAGACCTGGATCGTTGGCGGGAAGCCCGTGCTCAAGAGGAAGAAGCGAAGACCCTGGCAAGGGAAGTTGCACGCGACCAGAGCTTGAACATGAAGATCAGTGATGTGGAATACCAGGGGGATGGGAGAAAAGCCACCTTCTATTATACGGCTGATAAGCGCGTCGACTTTCGCGAAATGATCAAGGTACTGGCCGATCGCCTTAAGATCCGCATTGAAATGCGGCAGATCGGCGCCCGCCAGGAAGCCGGACGCATCGGAGGGATTGGTGATTGCGGCCGGGAACTGTGCTGCTCTACCTGGCTATCCGACTTCAGAACCGTTTCTACGAATGCAGCCCGTTACCAACGCCTTTCCCTCAACCCTCAGAAACTGGCTGGGCAGTGTGGAAAACTCAAATGTTGCCTCAACTACGAACTGGATATGTACCTGGAGGCCATCCAGGACTTCCCCGACAGCAAGGCCAAACTCCACACGGAAAAGGGAACAGCATTTGCCATGAAGAGTGATATCTTCAAACGCCAGATCTGGTACCTCTATGAAGGAGAGGTTGGTGGTGCTCCCGTAGCCCTGTCGGTCGAGAGAGTGAAGGAGGTCATCGCCATGAACGAGAAAGGCCAGAAACCGGCCGATCTGGTGGATCATGTTGCTGAAGAGCCCGCCCCGAACCCCGATCTGCTGGCTCAGGAAAGCGTGACGCGTTTCGACAACGGGAAAAAGAAGAGTAAAAAGAAAAAGAAAAGCGGCTCGAAGAATTTCAAAGGAAAAGGAAAGAAGGACAACAATGCCGGAGGACCCGCAAAAAAGAAAGGCCCCCGTTCCCGAAAAGGAGGCGGACCCCGAAAAAACTGAACCTCTCCTTGACACACCCATGAACCGCCCCTCCTCTTTCCCGTTACGATACAGGATCCCGACATGGGCCGTACTGATATTCATCCTTTTCCTTTCCGGCTGTGGTAAGCCGGCCACTTACGAAGGGGTGAAGAAGATCGAAGGAAAAACGTGGCAGTCCTCCGATACCCTTTCCTTTTCTTTTCCCATGAAGGATACGGTCAACCCCTACAACTTCTACCTCAAGATCCGAAACAATACCGATTATCCTTTCCGTAACCTTTACCTCTTCGTCGAAATGGAGTTCCCGAACGGAAGGGCCCGTCTCGATACCGTCCAATGCTTTCTCGCCGACAAGAAAGGAAGATGGCTGGGCAGCGGACTGGGAGATGTGATCGACAACGAGATCATTTATAAATACAACCGCCGGTTTCCCCTAAACGGGGAATACCAATTCCACATCACCCACGCCATGCGCCGGGAAGATCTCCCCGGAATACTGGACGTAGGTATCGGAGTGAAACAAAAAGAAGAGCAGTAAACCTCGATCAAGCTCCTTTCAAAATACTTACGGAGGCATCAAGGGTTGAAAAGCAAGCAGTTATACCCTTCGAAAAATACAGCAGTAGCTGAGCTATAAGTTTTTATTTTTTAGCAACTTATCAATACAGTTAGGCAATAAGAGGGATGGACATTTTCTACCTCACTATCTAACTACCTTCCTGGCGGCATGAGGTGCTTTTTCTCCCACAAGAACCCTATACACAAACCGTTGTTAATGGAAGGAACAAGGAAGTAGCCAGCATTACCCCTATAGCGAATATCTTTACTGGCTGAGTTGTTATGAAAAGGCCTTTTTGGAAATATGCATTGATCCTCTGGCTGATCGTCCTGGCCCCCTTTCTAGGCATCGGTGTAATGCTTCTGCGGGCTTCTTTGTCGGACCTCCCGACCTTCGAGCAACTGGAAAACCCCCAGAACGACCTGGCCACACAGGTGATCTCCGCGGACGGAAAGGTCCTGGGCAAATACTTCCATGAGAACCGGGTGAACGTCGATTTCGAGGAGCTTGACCCCAAGCTCGTGAACGGTTTGGTAGCCACAGAGGACGAACGGTATTACAGCCATTCCGGCATCGACTTTCAGGCGCTTATGCGAGTGGCTTATGGTGTTCTCACCGGCAACACTTCCAAAGGAGGTGGTTCCACCCTGTCCCAACAACTGGCCAAACTGCTCTTCCACAAGCGACCCGATTCCTTTTGGGCGCGGGTGGATCAGAAGTTCAAAGAATGGATCATCGCCGCTCGCCTGGAACGGCAATACACCAAAGAGGAAATCATCACGATGTACCTCAACAAGTTCGATTTCCTGAACAATGCGGTCGGCATCCATTCTGCTTCCCAGGTCTATTTCAATACCCGACCGGACTCCCTCCACCTCCACGAAGCTGCTATGCTCGTGGGCATGGCCAAGAACCCGGCCCTGTTCAATCCACTCCGCCGTCCCGACACCACGATGCACCGCCGTGAGATCGTCCTTCATCAAATGGAGAAGAATGGCTTCATCAGTAAGGCCACCTACGATTCTGTCCGGCAAATACCCCTGAAGCTCGATTATCACCGCGTAGACCATAAGATCGGTCCGGCTCCTTATTTCCGGGAATACCTCCGGGGCTGGATCAGGGATCTTTTCAGGGAAAAAGATGCACAGGGCAATTACAGCTATGCCAAACCGGATGGCTCCCGCTTCGACCTATACAGCGATGGGCTGAAGATCTATACCACCATAGACTCCCGGATGCAGGAATATGCCGAATGGGCCGTGAAAAAGCACCTGGGTGAAGAATTGCAGGAGGATTTCAATAAAGCGCTTGAAGACCGCCGCCAAAAACCGTTCAGTTGGCGGATCAACCAAGAGCAGATCGACAACATCATGACCGCTGCTATGAAAAGAACTCCGCGATACCGGAGTCTAAAGCGAAGAGAGGTCGGCATGGATTCCATCCGCAAAGTGTTCAACACCCCCACGGAAATGAAGGTCTTCTCCTGGGACGGTGAGATCGATACGATGATGACGCCCATGGATTCCATCCGCTATTACAAAGGGTTCCTACAGGCCGGTTTCATGGCCATGGAACCGCAGACCGGCTTCGTGAAAGCCTGGGTGGGTGGGCCCGATTTCAAACATTTCCGATACGACCACGTGAAACAAGGGCGGCGCCAGGTGGGCTCTACCTTCAAGCCCTTTGTCTATGCTACTGCCATTCGGGAAGGCTATTCACCCTGCTATGAAGTTCCCAACATCCAGCACTGCATCGATCTGCCCCATAAGGATGAAAATTGGTGTCCCAAGAACGCCAGCGGGGAATACGGGGGGAACCTATCCCTCAAATACGGTCTTGCGAACTCCAAGAACACGATCACAGCCTGGGTGATGAAACAGTTCGGACCGGAAGCCGTGATCAAACTGGCCCATGACATGGGCATCCACAGTCCGCTCGATACCGTCCCAGCCCTGGCCCTCGGCGTTGCCGACCTGTCGGTCTATGAGATGGTCTCCGCTCATAGTACCCTCGTCAATAAAGGCGTAAACATCGAACCGATCACTGTAACCCGCATCGAGGACAAGAATGGCAACACCATCTACAGCATGATCCCTGAAACGAACGAAGCTCTGGACGAACAAACCGCCTACATAATGCTCGATCTGATGAAAGGTGTAGTGGATGGAGCCTACAACCGGGAAAGCGGTGAAACCAAAGGAACAGGAATGCGCCTCCGCGGATCCCGCCCATATGCTGGTATTCGCACCCCCGTTGCCGGGAAAACAGGAACCTCTCAGCACAATTCGGATGGCTGGTTCATTGGTTCGACACCTGGGCTGGTAGCAGGAGCATGGGTAGGCGCAGAAGACCGGAGCGTCCGTTTTGCAGATACCTACCTCGGCCAGGGTGCGAACACAGCCCTGCCCATCTGGGGGTATTTCATGAATAAAGTATACGATGACCCCACCCTCAATATCTCCACGGACGACTTTGAAAAACCGGAAGACGACCTGGACGTGGAACTGGACTGCCGGAAATATTTTAAACAACAACAGTCCAACGGTTTCGAGGACGGTCAAATGGACTGGAGCCAATAACCACTTCTTTTCTCTTCCTTTTTTTATCTTAGGAATCCCCGGCTGGTGAGTGGCCGGCTCGAAACCCCAAACCAAGTATCCATGGATGCAGCGGAACTGATCCGACTTGGAGCAGAGAAAACCCTGGCCCATAAGGTCGAGGCCATCATCGACGAAGACAAGAGCAGTAAAAGTGCAGAAGCCTGTTGGGAACGATTGACCCGGGAAGCCTTGGTGCCGGACACTCCTAAACAAGTCCTCGTTAAAGTCTTCAGGGAAGTATTCGACCAGGACGATCAGTTCAGCGAGGCCCCTCCCGCCTGGAAGCCTTCCCCCAATGATGTCAGGAACGCCAACATCACCAAGGTTTGTGAAGAAACCGGCAACAAGGATCATGAAGAACTCTTCCGCTGGTCCATTACCCACCGTAGTACTTTCTGGGACCACATGATCCGGAAGCTGGACCTCGTTCCCGGTGGTTTCAACAAGGTCGTGGAAATGGGTGAAAGCCTGGAAACGCCCCACTGGCTGCCCGACACCCGGTTCAACATCGCAGAAGCCTGTTTCCATGCTCCGGAAAAGGAAATCGCTATCGTGTTCGGAGATGAACACGGACAGATCGACCGCCTTACCTATGGGCAACTGAACAAGCTATCCAACCGGATCGCCAATGGCCTCCAGCAATTAGGCTTCGAAAAAGAAGACAAGGCAGCCATCGACATGCCCATGACAGCCGAAGCTGTTGCCATTTACCTCGGTATCATCAAAGCCGGAGGTGCCGTAGTGTCGATCGC
>CAZAYA010000010.1:31194-32295 GCA_964489175.1 uncultured Flavobacteriales bacterium
CGGCAGAAGTGCAAAAGCGCTTGGATATCGCCGGAACAAAGCTTGTTTTCACCCAGGACGTCATCGCCCGGGGCGGCAAGGAGATCCCGCTCTACAGCAAGCTACTTGAAACAAACTTGCCTCGTACCATCGTCCTCAAAGGAGCAGAAGAATTAAAGGTCCCTCTCCGCGAAGGGGACCTTCCCTTTGAAGATCTTCTCGGGGATAATGAGGACTTCTCCCCTGCTCCCTGTACAGCAGATGACCTTTGCAACATCCTTTTTTCCTCCGGGACTACCGGCACTCCCAAAGCTATTCCGTGGACCCATGCCACTCCCATGAAATGTGGTGTAGATGGCCACCTGCATCATGATATACAACCCGGAGAGGTCGTGGCCTGGCCCACCAACATTGGCTGGATGATGGGGCCTTTCCTCATTTTCGCCAGCCTGATGAACCGAGCCTCCATCGCCCTTTTCTACGGAGCTCCAACCAGCAAAGTTTTCGGGGAATTCGTTCAGAATGCGCGGGTGAACATGCTCGGACTGATCCCCAGCATGGTCAAGACCTGGATCGATACCGATCGCATGAAAGGACTGGACTGGAGTGCTGTAAAATTATTCAGCTCCACTGGCGAAGCTTCCAATCCCCAGGATTACCTCTGGCTAATGGCCCGGGCAGGATGGAAACCCATTATCGAATATTGTGGTGGGACGGAAGTGGGGGGCGGCTATGCCACTGGCACGATCGTCCAGCCAGCATCCCCCAGCAGCTTCACCACTCCGGCCTATGGGCTCGACCTCGTGGTAACGGATGAGAACGGGAACGAGGCTCAGGAAGGGGAATTATTCCTGGTCCCCCCTTCCATCGGCTTTTCGAACACCTTGCTCAACAAAGACCACCATAAAACCTATTACAGCGGCGCACCTACGGTGAAAGAAGGCATGAAAGGCGTTTCCGGTATACCGGTAGCCGATCAGGTAAAGGAATTCGATCGCCCTCCTGTTCTGCGACGACATGGAGATCAGCTTCGTATTCTGGAAAACGGTCGTTTCCGGCCTCAGGGCAGAGCCGATGACACCATGAACCTGGGAGGCATTAAAACCTCCTCTGTAGAGATCG
>CAZAYA010000011.1:0-30892 GCA_964489175.1 uncultured Flavobacteriales bacterium
CCGGCACGGATCATGGAGACCGAGGATAAGATCATGATCAGAGCGAAGAACAACATGACGGCCACGTCCTTGGTAAGGATGAACTGGTCCACGGTCAGCAGCTCCTCCGGTATCCAGGGGATCAGGAACCTTCGCGTCAGGTAGACCGCTATGAAGGCCGGGATCGCAAAGATCACCCCTGTTTTCATCTCCAGTGTTCTTGACCGCCAGGATTGAATGGCACCTACAAGCGCGGTAATGCCTACGATGAACAAAGAATAGGCGGTGCTCATGACCGGTTCGATATGCATGAGGTAGACCAATACAGGAACTGTCAGGATAGACCCCCCTCCTCCGATCAGCCCGAGGGATATTCCGATCACCAATGCTCCCAAAAATCCCATGATCTGTTCCATGTTCAAAGTTCCTTGTGGTTTGTTCCCCTTGCAATGATGAAGCTCATCGTTATAAATTAATAAATTATAATATGCAAATATAATAAGATAATTTGATCTTGCATATGAAAAGTCGTATATCCTTGGATCCTTAGCTTTGTTCGTATGGAAGTGGGGCTTTTTTCAGGAGTATTATTGAGTGGTTTCCCGGGGGAAGCAGTTGCCAGCCCCCCTTTGTCGGGGGATTGGATCACATTGGTCTTTCTGGTCATTCTCGTTCTTTTGGCCTGGGTCCGGGCATCTCATTCCCGTCGCTTTCAACAAGTATGGGATTGTCTCGTGGCTCCCCGGTTTACTCGTCAGACCATGCGGGAAGAGTGGGTTTTTTCCCATTGGACTTCCATCGTTCTGCTGATCGACTTCGCTTTGGTATTCGGGATGTTGCTTTATCAGGTGGATGTGTTATGGAGCTGGAAGATGTTGGGTTGGGAGGAAGGCTGGCATACTTATCTGGGGTATGCAGGACTGGTGGCTGCGGGTTATCTCCTCAAATTCTTCTTCCTCTTGTTGTTCAGGTTCCTTGTCGGTACTGATGCTGGCACTCATGAGTATATCTTCACCATGTTCCTGATCAACAAAGCGCTTGGTATGATCCTGTTGCCTTTGGTCGTATTGGCAGCTTATATACAAGGGCAAGCGGTAGACCTTTTGCTTTGGGCTGGTATCGCCATCTTTTTCCTGCTGTTCCTCTATCGCTTATGGAGAGGGGGGAGCATAGGGGTGAGCTATAATGTGGCCCCGTTCTATTTATTTTTATACCTTTGCACTCTTGAAATTTTGCCATTGGTCGTTATCGCCAAAGTGTTCGTCTCTAATTTATGAAGACTGGTCGATGAGAAGGGCGGTGCGGGCAATAAAGGCAAAACCTATCGAAAAACATTGAAAAAGTTGAGTATCCGAAGTATACTGGTATCTCAGCCAAAGCCGGCCAACGGGAAGTCTCCTTTCTACGATCTGGCTGAGAAATACGACATTCAGGTCGATTTTTGCTCCTTTATCCATGTACAACCTGTTACTTCCAAGGAATTTCGGAAAGAACGGGTGAGCATTCTGGATCACACCGCCGTGGTCCTTACCAGCCGGAATGCAGTGGATCATTTCTTCCGCATGTGTAAGGAAATGCGCATTACTGTTCCGGATTCCATGAAGTATTTCTGCCTGTCCGAAGCCACTGCCTATTATCTTCAGAAGTATGTGGTCTACAGGAAACGAAAGATCTTCTATGGGGAACAGGGTTTCAGCGATCTTCTTACCATTATCAAGAAGCACAAGAAGGAAAAATTCCTGCTGCCTTGCTCGGATACTCATAACCCTTCAGTCCCTGAAAAGCTGGAAGAGATAGGGATCGATCTCACCAAGGCGGTTTTCTACCGGACCGTTGCCAGCGACCTTTCGGACTTTGCCAATGTGAACTACGATCTGTTGGTGTTCTTCAGCCCTTCAGGGATCCATTCCCTTTTCAAGAACTTTCCCGATTTCAAACAGAACAGTACCAAGATCGCTGCGTTCGGTGATTCCACCCAGCAGGCCGTTAAAGAATATGGGCTGAAGCTTGATATCCATGCCCCGCAACCTCAGACCCCATCCATGACCATGGCCATCGAGGAACACATCAAGCGAGAAGGAGGTAAAAAGGGCAAGCAGCAAAAGGAAAAGGCCAGAAAATAAGCTTCTGGGCTGTTGATCTTCCCAAGGGCGAAGGCTCGCAGCTTCCGTCCTTTTTTATATTCGGGCCATGAGAGCAACACTGGGAAAAGCTGAGAAACTGAAAAGCCGGAAAGCGATCGATTGGTTGTTCCGGGAGGGACGGTCCCAGGCAGTATCAGGGATGCGCTGCATTTTTTGCTTCTGCTCCCTCGAAGATGAGCAGAAGGAAGAAGAACGTGTTCGGGTGGGGTTCACGGTTCCCCGCAAGAACTTTAAAAAAGCCGTGGACCGCAATCGTATCAAGCGGATCATGCGGGAAGGGTACCGGAAACAGAAGAAGTTTCTCTGGGAGCCCATGGAAGAAGCCGGGACAGGATGTGAAATGATGCTGATTTTCACGGCCCGTGAACACCTTTCCCAGCAGGAAACGGAAGAGAAAATAATTTTAATTTTACAACGTATGGTTTGTCAGCTGCCGGCTTGAATACGAACCAAAAGCCTCCGGCGGTTGTAGTGTAGTAATGTTGCGAAGATCAAGACCTGCCATGAAAAGGATACCGAAGCGGCTTCGGAAAGCAATGGGATATGGGATGGCCTTTCTGCTGGGCATTATTACCCTGTTGGCTTTCAAGCCTGAAGAAGATAAGAACTACTTTGAGATCTCCAAGAACCTGGAGATCTTCTCCACCCTGTTCCGGGAGCTCAACATCTATTATGTGGATGACGTGAAGCCCGGACGCCTCATGAAAACGGGTATCGATGCGATGCTGAAGTCGCTGGATCCTTATACTTCCTACATCCCGGAATCCAAGATCGAGGATTACCGCTTTATGACCACCGGCGAGTATGGGGGTATCGGAGCCACCATCTCTAAAAGAGGGGAATATGTGGTTATTTCTTCCCCCTACGAAGGGTTTCCTGCTCAAAAGTCCGGATTGAGAGCTGGTGATAAGGTCATCAAAGTGGATGGAAGATCCATCAAAGGCAAATCCACCAGCGAGGTGAGCGATATACTCAAGGGACAGGCCGGTACAGAGGTCAGGGTTACCATCAACCGCCCTGGCGTTGAAGAGCCCAGAGAGATCACCATTGTTCGGGAAAAGGTTGCTGTCCCGAGTGTTCCTTACGCTGGTATGCTCAATGATACCGTGGGGTATATCCGGCTCCGGAGTTTTACCCAGACAGCCAGTGAAGATGTGGAAGCTGCCTTCAAAGACCTCCGCGACCAGCAGGACATGAAGCAATTGGTGCTCGACCTTCGCGGAAATGGTGGAGGATTGCTCAAGGAAGCCGTGGATATCGTCAACTTCTTCGTTCCTAAAGGGCAGGAAGTGGTGAGCACCAAAGGGCGTCTGGATCGCTGGGATAAGACTCACAAAGCGCTCAATGCTCCGTTGGATACGAATATTCGCCTTGCTGTGCTGGTCGATGAGAGTTCTGCCTCTGCTTCAGAGATCGTTTCAGGAGCCATTCAAGATCTCGACCGGGGAGTGATCCTGGGAAAACGAACCTTTGGCAAAGGATTGGTCCAGCAGACCCGGGACCTTTATTACAATTCGAAATTGAAGCTGACCGTGGCCAAGTATTACATCCCAAGTGGTCGCTGCATTCAGGAAGTGGATTATACGCATCACGATGAAATGGAGAGCCGCGATCCCGAGAACATACCGGATTCTCTGATCAAGACCTATGAGACACGGAATGGGAGACCTGTTCTCGATGCTCATGGTATTCACCCCGATGTCGAAATAGATAAGGAAGAGTATAGCAAACTCACTCAGCACCTGATCGGGGAAAGGGTGATCTTCGATCATGCGACCTGGTACCGCACTCAGCATGATAGTATTCCTGCTCCTGGTCGCTTCGATCTTTCTGACGAAGTGATGAGCGTTTTCCGGGATTCTGTTCTGGAGGCGGATTTCCAGTATAAGACGCGGACGGAGGAGAAGCTTTCCGAGTTGGAAAAGATAGCGCGGAACGAGAAGTATTTCTCCCATGCCGAAGAAGAGTTCGATGCGCTCCGGAATACACTTCATGCGGACAAGGCTCAGGATTTCAATAAATTCCGGGACGAGATCGAGGAAGTGCTCGAGCAGGAGATCCTCTCCCGTTATTATTACCAAACTGGACGCATTCAGGCATCTCTTTCCTCAGACCATTTCGTTGATTCCGCGTTGGTTGCTCTGCGACCGGAGCGGTACCGGAAGGTCCTTTCCGGTCCTGCTGAAGGGGAGAAAAAATGACCTTCACGCGCATTTTCAGGCGCTTTCAGGGCCAAAGGACCCTTGCCCGGGATTTCTTTCTTTCAGGAATGATCTTGATGGCGGTCGGCCTTCCGCTTTCCCGTTTTTTGATGAGCCTGGCCTCCTTCTTCATGATCGTGGGGTGGTCGCTGGAAGGTGGTTTTGGGGTGAAATTGCGCTCGTTTTGGCAGAACAAGCCTGCCCTGGCCCTTTCCTCCCTGTTCCTGCTGCACCTGATAGGACTCCTCTATACCACCGACTTCTCCTATGCAGCCAAGGATCTTAGGATCAAGTTGCCCATCCTGATCTACCCCTTGCTCTTTGCTACTATGCCGGTCCAGTCACCCATAAGGATCGCCGTTGTTCTGAGGTTGTTCACGGCAGCAGTGATCGCTGCGACATCCTTGGGAGCTCTGGCTTATCAGGATGTTTTGCCGGGACAGGCTGTCCCGGAGCCGTCCTTATTCGTGTCTCATATCCGTTTGAGCCTTATGGCTTGTCTGGCCTTGTTCATCAGTGTCTATTCCTGGAGAAAGGCAGAGCTGAAGGGCCGGATCCTTTGGTCGGGTAGTGCACTGTGGCTAATGCTTTATCTGGTCTGGATGGGAGCGCTTGTTTCTTGGCTTGTTCTTTTCGGTGCGGCGGTTGTTCTGGTCATTCTTCCCTGGTATCGCTCCGGGAGCGCCATTGTTCGTTACGGGACGCTGGTACTGTTCCTGATATTGAGCGGGATCGGGACCATAATGGTCTCTCAATGGGTGAAAGATTATTATACGGTCAGAGAGGTGGCTTTGAACGACCGGGATAATTTGCAGAAGCATTCGATGAACGGGGAACCTTATTCCCACGATCCCGGACGGGACCGTCTGGAGAATGGATATTACGTTTGGCTATACATTGCCGAGGAGGAGCTGCAAAGGGCCTGGGAAAGACGCAGCGATATCCCGTTCACGGGGAAGGACGAAAAAGGCCAGGAACTCAGGCGGACCCTCATCCGTTACATGACTTCCAAAGGATTGAAAAAGGATTCGGTGGGTATGGCCCAATTGACCGATGGGGATATCCGGAACATCGAACAGGGGGTGGCCAATGTGAATTATCTGCAGAAGAGTGGTCTTCGGGAACGCCTCGAAAAGATCCTTTTCGAACTGGAAGTATATGCTGAAGGAGGCAATCCCAGCGGCAATTCCGTGAGCCAGCGACTGGAGTACCTCCGGGTGGCATCGATGATCATCTGTGACCATTTCTGGACAGGAGTGGGGACCGGCGATGTCAACCGTGCCTTCCATCAACGATACGAGGCGATCGATTCTCCTCTTGAGCAGGAATACCGCCGTCGAGCTCATAACCAGTATGTTACCATGTTGCTGACTTTCGGCCCATTCGGACTTCTGTGGTTCCTCTTTGCCTTGTTCTACCCTGTTATCAGGATGAAGGGTTACAAGGATGCACGCTTCCTGTTGTTCTTCGTTACGGTCCTTATTTCCTTCCTTACCGAAGACACCCTTGAAACGCAGACCGGTCAGAGCTTCTTCATTTTCTTCCAGTGCCTGTTCTTGTTCACCCAACGGGAACAGCGCTGATCTTTTAGCTTTGGTGAAGATGACACGTTCCGACCACCAACGTGCGGCCCATGCCCGCCTGATCAAAAGTCAGGCGCGAGAAATGGGGTTCGAGTTCTGCGGGATCTCGGAAGCGGGGTTCCTTGAAGAGGAAGCACCCCGCCTGGAGCAATGGCTGGAAGAAGAGAAGCATGGGAAGATGAGCTACATGGAGCGCCATTTCGACAAGCGCCTCGACCCCACTAAGCTGGTGGAAGGCGCGCGTTCTGTGATCTCCGTTCTGTACAATTATTATCCGAAAGAGACCCAGCAAGACCCTGAAGCTCCGAAGATCTCCAAGTATGCCTATGGTAGGGATTATCACTTCGTGATGAAGGACAAGCTCAGGGAATTGATGCAGTTCATCCAGGAGCAGATCGGGGAAGTGAGCGGCCGGGTGTTCGTGGATTCGGCCCCTGTTATGGACAAAGCCTGGGCCAAAAAGAGCGGATTAGGATGGGTCGGCAAGCATTCCAATCTTCTGAACCGGGACAAAGGGTCCTTTTTCTTCATCGGAGCGATCATTTGTGACCTGGACCTGGAGCCGGACGGTCCCATCAAGGATTATTGCGGTTCCTGTACCCGCTGCATTGATGCTTGCCCTACCGATGCCATCGATGCTTATGAAGTGGACGGCAGCAAATGCATTTCCTATTTTACCATCGAGCTTAAGGACAGCCTGCTACCGGAAGATATGAAAGGGAAATTCCAGAACTGGGCTTTTGGTTGTGATATCTGCCAGGATGTATGCCCCTGGAACAAATTCGCTGAGCCTCACAACGAACCCTTGTTCGACCCTCATCCGGACTTGCTGAGCATGGCCCGGGAAGATTGGGAGGAAATGACCGAGGAGGTCTTCCGGGAGCTGTTCCGGAAGTCAGCAGTCAAAAGGACCAAGTACAGTGGATTGAAAAGGAACATCCGCTTTCTTAGCGAGGAAGGAGAGGGGGAGTGAGGGGGTCAGTTGAAAACCTCGAGGATCACATCCCGGTATTGGTGCCCGAAAGTGGCCAGGCACCATGTCATCAATATTTTACGCTCTTCTTTCTTGACCCATTGAGCAGCTTTCGCCAGTTCTTTGCGGAAAAGGTTTTTGTCAAAACTTACTTTCTGCAGCACTTCTTTACTGAATTCCAGCATGGTCTTCATTTTTAACGACTAAAACCGTTATCGGATCGATAAGGTAAGGAAAAATGAAGAGAAAACCTTATTGGGTTCGTATGAAGTTTTCCACGATCATCCGGGATCATGGAGGGGAAAGGGGATCAGAAACGGTACCGCAGCAAAAGGGCTACAACGGTGTTGTATTGCCCTTTATTAAGCCTGAAGGTCGCATTACCAGCATGGTCTCGAACGGCTAAGATAGAATTGGCGGCACGAAGGTCGAGGTGGAAATGGTCTGATACAGGATAACTCATTCCGATATTGGCGGACAGGTCCCAGGGCTCGAAAGGCCGGGTTCCCGGCAGGGAGCCGTTCTGATTTTCTTCCTTTACATTGCCCACCAAAGCCCCCAGGGAAGGGCCACCGTAGAATCGGAAGTTGCCTTGGTGGTAGCGGGCGAACAACGGGATCTCGATGTAATTCAGGCGAAGGTTGTAGGTGGTGTAGTCCCCCTTCTCCGGGTTGGCAGCCTTGCGACTTCCTTTTTGGATGAACAGCAGTTGGACTTCTGCTGAGAATTTGGAGCTGAAAGCGCGGTGGGTATAGAATCCTCCCGCCAATCCGAATTGGTTGAAACCACCCAGATTGTCCCCCGATACCTGAGAAGTGCTTACGCCAGCCGTTGCCCCGGCCCGGAAATCATACTCCTTACTTGTCTTTTGAGCGCATAGAGCAGCCGGGAGCAGCATGAAGGATATCAGGAAGAAGAATTGATATAAGGAGAGGCTTTTCATACGGGTTCTTTTTCCAGCCATTGTTGGACGAGTTCCGGAACAGCTTTCCCTGCTTTTTCCCGGATCACTTCGAGGTTGTCGATCTCCGGAAAGTCTGTGGCTTTGGGGTCGATCAGGTATTTTCTGCTCTCTGTCGGTGTGTACATCACCAGTCCGGCTGCCGGGTATACATTGAGCGAAGTTCCTACGATCAGTAGAAAGTCCGCATCGGCCATCTCATGGATCGCCACTTCCATCATGGGAACGGCTTCTCCGAACCAAACAACGTGAGGTCTTAACTGAGAATTCCTGTCACATTTGTCGCCGGGATGGATCCCTTCTTTTCCCACATCATAGAGCAGATGCGGGTCGACCGAACTCCTGGCTTTGCGGATCTCCCCGTGAAGATGCAACACCTGGCTGGAGCCTGCCCGCTCATGGAGATCGTCGATATTCTGGGTGACTACTTTGACATCGAATTTTTCCTCCAGCCGGGCCACGGCTTTATGGGCTTCTCCCGGCTCACTGTCGATCACCTGTTCCCGGCGCTGGTTGTAGAAGTGAAGGACTTTTTCAGGATCTTTTTCAAAAGCTTCCGGTGTAGCCACTTCCGAAATATCATATTCTTCCCATAATCCTCCTGAGTCACGAAAGGTCTTGATGCCACTCTCGGCACTGATACCAGCCCCTGAAAAAACGATGATCTTCTTCTGCGCCATAACGATGCTTCAACAAATTTATAAAACAGTTGGCAGGAAGGCCGCAGGTATTATTTTTTAGATTTATGCCCTGTATCCGCACATTGACCCCGCTTTTCCCCGGAACCTTTCATCATAAAAGACCATGGCCCAGATCAGAAAGCAAGAAGCCCTCGATTATCATGAGTACGGCCGTAAAGGCAAGATCCAGGTCGTTCCTACCAAGCCGTACAGTTCTCAGAGGGATCTTTCCCTGGCCTACTCCCCTGGGGTAGCCGAGCCTTGTAAAGAGATCCGGGACAACAAGGAGAACGTATACCGCTATACCAGTAAAGGGAATTTGGTGGCTGTTGTCAGTGATGGCTCCGCTGTTCTGGGGTTGGGTGATATTGGGCCAGAAGCTTCCAAACCTGTCATGGAAGGGAAGGGGGTCCTTTTCAAGATCTTCGCGGACATCGACGTGTTCGATATTGAACTGGATACCAGTAGCATAGATGATTTTATCAATACCGTCAAGGCCATGGGCCCCACTTTCGGGGGGGTGAACCTGGAAGATATCAAAGCCCCCGAATGCTTTGAGATCGAACGACGGCTCAAGAAGGAAATGGATATTCCCGTGATGCATGATGATCAGCATGGAACAGCGATCATCACCGGGGCGGCCTTGTTGAACGCACTCGACCTGGCTGAGAAGAAGCTGGAAGACCTGACCATCGTGGTAAGCGGGGCTGGGGCATCGGCCATCAGTTGTATTGAGCTGTACAGATCGCTCGGGGCTAAGGTTGAGAATATCGTTGTTCTTGACAGCAAAGGGGTGGTCCATAAGGATCGGGATGACCTTTCGGATATCAAGAAGCCTTATGCTACCGATCGGAGGATCGACAGTCTCGAAGAGGCTTTTGAGGGGGCGGATATGTTCCTCGGCCTTTCCACTGGCAACATCGTTAGCCAGGATATGATCCGGTCCATGGCCAGTGACCCTATCGTTTTCGCCCTGGCCAACCCTGACCCGGAGATCACTTATCAGGAAGCGACAGAAGCCCGGGAAGATGTGATCATGGCCACAGGACGTTCCGATAATCCCAACCAGGTGAATAATGTATTGGGGTTCCCTTTCATTTTCAGAGGGGCTCTGGATGTACGGGCCCGGGCGATCAATGAAGAAATGAAGCTGGCGGCCGTGAAGGCGATCGCCGACCTGGCCCGGGAGCCTGTTCCCGAGGAGGTTAACCTGGCCTACAACGAAAGGAATATCATTTTCGGCCGGCAGCACATCATTCCCAAACCGATGGATCCCCGCTTGCTGTCCTATGTATCCCCGGCCGTTGCCCGTGCTGCTATCGGTTCCGGGGTGGCCAGGATCACCATTGATGACTGGGATGCCTATGTTAAAGAGTTGAATGAGCGCTTGGGGATGGACAACAAACTGGTGCGCTACATTTCCCAGAAGGCCCGCAAAGACCCCAAGCGGGTGGTATTCGCTGAAGCGGACAACTACAAGGTACTCAAAGCGGCACAGGTGGCCCGGGATGAAGGAGTGGCCGAACCGATCCTGCTCGGTGATCCTGAATGGATCGATGATCTGATCCGGAAATACGAGCTGGACTTATCAGGGATCGCTGTTGTCAACCCCAAATCGCCGGAGCAAAAAGAAAAAAGAGCTCAATACGGAGAGGCGCTTTACCAAAAACGGCAACGTAAAGGATATACAAAGTATGAGGCGCAGAAGGCTATGCGTGACCGGAACCATTTCGGCCTGATGATGGTGGAATCTGGAGAGGCAGATGCCTTTATTTCCGGTATCACCAGGATCTATCCGAACGTGATCCGGCCCGCACTTCAAAGTATAGGTACGGAAGAAGGGGTCAGCCGGGTAGCAGGGATGTACATCATGAGTACGGACAAAGGGCCGCTTTTCTTCGCCGACACCACGATCAACATGGACCCGACCCCTGAGGAACTGGTGGATATCACACTCCTGGCGGCACAGAAGGTACGGAATCTCAATATCGAACCCAGAATAGCGCTGTTATCTTATTCCAATTTTGGTTCTGCCAGGGGAAAGGATGCCGACAAGGCCCGGGAAGCAGTGGCCATTCTGCACGAGGAACACCCTGACCTGATCGTGGATGGGGATGTTCAGGTGAACGTGGCCATGAACAAGAAAATGATGCAGGAGAACTACCCCTTTTCGAAGATCGCTGACCAAAAGGTCAATACGCTCATCTTCCCCAACCTGTCTGCCGGGAACATCGGCTATGAACTGATGCATTCCATGACCGATGAGGAGACGATCGGTCCCATTTTACTGGGATTGAAGCGACCTGTGCACATATTACAGTTGGGAAGTTCCGTCCGGGAGATCGTGAACATGGTCAAGATAGCCGTTATCGAAGCCCAGGTCAAGAATGGTTCCTGAAAAACGAACAGCATGATCCATCACATCAAAGGCTTGCTCATCGAAAAGACCCCGACTCATACAGTGATCGAGACAGGAGGGGTTGGTTATTCCGTTCATATTTCCCTTCATACATTTTCTAAACTCCCGGAAGAAGGGAATACGCATTTATATACTCATCTGGTGGTGCGAGAGGATGCCCATTTGCTTTATGGCTTCTATGAGCGGGAGGAAAGGACCATGTTCCGCCATCTGATCGATGTTTCCGGTGTAGGGGCTAATACTGCCCTGGTGGTACTGTCATCGCTGTCTCCGGGAGAGGTCAGGGAAGCCATCGTTGGGGAGGATGTGGATCTTTTGAAGAGCATCAAAGGCATTGGCCCCCGATCAGCCCAGCGGATCATCGTCGATCTGAAGGATAAAATGGCCAAAGAAGAATTCCTGCCTGCGGAAGGAGGAACATCTGGTCCTTCCGGGAAAAGCGGTATTCGGCAAGAGGCTTTATCCGCCCTTTTGGCTCTCGGGTTCGATAGAAAGCGTACCGAAAAAACGCTGGATAAGGTCCTGGGTCAGGAAAAGGATAATATTTCCGTAGAGTCCCTCGTTAAGGAGGCCTTAAAACACCTCTGATCCGGCAGGGAATTGAGCGTTTTCACGCCTAAACGAACAGGTTCTATCTTCCTGCTCTTGCTAGCCCTATGCTTTGAGGGAAAGGCAAGAGTGGCTGCATTTGTTATGGCCGGCCCTGAAGGAAAAGTATCCTCCTTTGTTCTTCAGGTGGATAGCCCACAGACCGACCTTCTTTTTCCCATCAACGATCAATGGAATGATGCGGAAGAAGAAATGATGCTGGACCAGCCGTCCAATTACAACACCGACCTGGAATACGATCCGGAATCCGGGGATTATAAGTATTCGGAAAAGTATGGTGATCGCATCCAGTCCAGCCCCCCTTCCACGATGAGCGTTGATGATTATCTGGAGTACGATATGGAGCAGGCCATGGATAATTATTGGGATGAGAAGCGGGAAGCGGAACGAGTTGCTGGTTCAGGAGGAGGGTTCCAGCCCTCTCTCGATGTGAGCAGTGAGATCTTCGACCGTATCTTCGGGGGGAGCAACATCGATATCCGCCCTCAAGGATCCGCTCAGCTCACCTTCGGTGTGAACAGTTCCAAAACGGAAAATCCTCAAATTCCTGAAAAACAGAGACGTATAACCACTTTCGATTTTGATCAGCAGATCCAGTTGAACGTAGTGGGGAAGATCGGGGATAAGATGCGTCTGCAGACCAATTACAACACGGAGTCCCAGTTCGATTTTCAGAACCAGATGAAGCTGGAATATACCGGCAAGGAAGATGAGATCATCAAGAAGATCGAGGCTGGTAATGTGAGTCTTCCGCTGCAGAGCTCTCTCATCTCAGGGAGCCAGAGTCTCTTCGGGGTGAAGAGTGAATTGCAATTCGGGCGATTGCGCGTGACCAGTGTCTTCTCCCAGCAAAAAGGGGAGAAAAAGGAGATCGAGGTTTCTGGAGGAGCCCAGACCAAGGATTTCGATATCAAAGCGGATGAATATGAGGAGAACAAGCATTACTTTCTCTCTCAATATTTCCGGGATCATTATAACGAGGCGATGAAAACCCTTCCCATCGTCAGTTCACAGGTGAACATTACCAGGATCGAGGTATGGGTGACCAACCGGAACAATACCACTAAGAATACCCGGAACATTGTTGCTTTCACCGACCTGGGAGAAGGGACTGATTCCACGGGAACTCCATACTACCTTCAGGACCTGGGCATTCAGGATCAGGTGGCGGGCAACGACCTTCCGGATAACGAACAGAACAATATCTATCAGCAGGTTTCTAATGATCAGGCCGTAAGGGGGTTCTTTAATGCCAGCGGTTCCCTGATGTCCATGAGCGATCCGGGCCCTTTTCATTCTGCTGAGGATTACGAGAGGGTAGAGAACGCTCGCATGCTGACCAAGGATGAATACTCTTTCAATTCCAATCTGGGGTTCATTTCCCTGAACCAATCGCTCGACCAGGATGAGGTACTGGGCGTAGCTTATGAATATACTTATCGCGGGGAGACGTATCAGGTCGGAGAACTCTCTACCGATGGGATTGCCGGACAGGATGCTTTGGTGGTGAAATTGTTGAAATCCACCAATCTGAACACCCGGAGCCCACTATGGGACCTGATGATGAAGAACGTGTATTCGATCAATGCTTACCAGCTCAACAAAAAGAACTTCGAATTGCACGTCCTCTACAATGACCCTCAACAGGGCGTGGACATCAATTACATTCCACAGCAGCCTATCGACGGTGTTCCCCTGATCCAGGTGCTGGGTGCCGATCGTCTCGATCAGAACAACAAGCCTAATCCGGACGGTATGTTCGACTTTGTGGACAATGCTTCCACTAAAGGAGGAACGGTCAATTCCCGGAACGGGAGGATCTTCTTCCCCGTGGTGGAACCGTTCGGTCAACATCTGCGGGAGAAGTTCGAGAAAGCCGGGGTTTCAAAAAGCGTGGTGGACAACATCGTTTACGATCCCCTTTATGATTCCACCAAGACTGCGGCCCAGCAGATCCCTGAGCTGAACCGGTATCGTCTTCGCGGTACCTATCAATCCGCCAGTGGCTCGGAGATCAGCCTTAATGCGCTCAATATCCCCGAAGGCTCGGTGAAAGTGACGGCAGGAGGGGTGGAATTGAAAGAAGGTGTGGATTACACGGTGGATTATACCCTGGGCCGGGTCAAGATCCTGAACCAGGGCTTGCTCGAATCCCAGACCGAGATCAATGTATCGCTTGAGAGCAATTCTCTTTTCAGTGTTCAGACCAAGCGGTTAATGGGAAGCCGTTTTGATTACCGGGTCAGCGACGACTTCAATATTGGGGCTACGGTAATGAATCTCACGGAACGGCCGCTCACCCAGAAGATCAACATCGGTGACGAACCCATTAACAATACCATATGGGGTGCCGATTTCAATTACCAGACCGAATCCCAGTACATTACCAAGCTGGTAGACATGATCCCCCTGATCGATACCAAGGAGAAATCGAGTATCAATGTTTCCGGGGAATTCGCTCAATTGATCCCGGGCCATTCCCGGGCGATCGGGGATGAGGGGACGTCTTATATCGATGATTTCGAAGGATCCCAGTCCGGGATCGACATCCGGACCATTAATTCCTGGGTGCTTTCCAGCACTCCTCAGGGACAGAACAACCTGTTCCCCGAAGGGAAATACACCAATGACAAGCGTTATGGGTACAACAGGGCCAAGTTGGCTTGGTATGTGGTGGATCCCCTGTTCTACAGGAACAATAACATTACGCCGCAACACATCAAGAACGATCCGGAAATGCGTTCTGATCACCGCATGCGGGAAGTGTTGGAGAATGAAGTGTTTCCCAATAAAGAGCTTCCCAGTGGAACGCCTCAGAACATCGCCATGTTCGATCTGGCGTACTACCCTTCCGAGCGGGGCCCTTACAACTATGATGCGGAAGGGTCCAATGTTTCCGCCGGCCTTACGGAGGATGGAAAGCTTAAAGATCCGGAATCCCGCTGGGCAGGGATCATGAGGAAGTTACAAACCACCGACTTCGAAGCTTCCAATGTGCAGTACATCGAGTTCTGGGTGATGGATCCCTTCAACCAGGACCGCGAGGCTCAAACGGGAGGAGATCTTTATTTCAATCTGGGGAACGTATCGGAGGATATTCTCAGGGATTCCCGCAAAGCTTTCGAGAATGGACTCCCTACCGGTTCCACTTTCGACCCCAGCACGCTCGATACTACCGAATGGGGCCAGGTGCCTACTACACAATCCCTGGTGAACGCCTTTGACAACGACCCTGAATCAAGAGAATTCCAGGATGTTGGATTGGATGGTTTTGATAACGAGAATGAACGGGAGTTTTTCAACAGTTACCTGACCCGGGCCGGTAATGTGGTCAACACGGACTTTTCAGAGATCCAGGACGATCCCTCCGGGGATGACTACACATATTACCGGGATGATCGACATGATGCCCAGCAGCGGAACATTCTGGAACGCTACAAAGAATACAACGGCCTGGAAGGGAACTCTCCCACTTCTGAGCAATCGGCTGAACTGAACGATGAGGGATATCCTACTTCCGCGACCACCCGGCCCGATGCCGAGGACATCGATCAGGATAACAACCTCAACGAGACCGAAAGCTACTACCAATACCACGTCAGCCTTCGGGAAGAGGACATGAAAGTGGGGCAGAACTACATCACCGACAGTTTGACGGCCTACCCGCAAACACCTGATGGAGAGACCCGGGAGGTTACGTGGTACCAGTTCAAGATCCCGATCCGGCAACCAGACAAGGTGGTTAACGGGATCCAGGATTTTCGGTCGATCCGGTTCTTCCGCATGCTCATGAAGAACTGGGAAGATCCGGTAGTCCTTCGTTTTGCCCGCCTTGAGCTGATCCGGGGAGAATGGCGGCAATATGCTGAACCGTTGTTGTCCACTGGCGAACACTTGCAGGATGACCCGGAAAAGACTTCTTTCAATTTGGCAGCGGTGAACGTAGAAGAGAACAGCAACCGTTCTCCCATCAATTATAAGCTGCCGCCGGGTATTCAACGGGAGATCAACAACCAGACCACCAACCTGGCCCAGATGAACGAGCAGTCGCTGGTCTACAATGTTTGCAATCTTCAGGACGGCGATGCCCGGGCAGCCTATCGGAATGTGGAGTTCGATATTAGGAACTATAAGAAAATGAAGATGTTCGTTCACATGGAATCCTCCAACCAGGGAGATCCGGTGGAAAAGGGTGATGTGACGCTGTTCGTACGGCTGGGGTCGGACTTCGACCGCAATTATTATGAATTCGAGATGCCGTTGACAGCTTCTCAATGGGGAGATAACAGCACGGACAACATATGGCCGGAAGATAACCGGCTGGAGATCGATCTCAGTGCCTTGAAGGAAGCCAAGAAAAAGCGCAACAATGCGGTGGCCAAGGGAGCGATCAGTTATACCGATGTCTACACTTGTGATGAATGTACGGATGGTGACCAACGGATACGCGTGGTAGGGACCCCTAACCTCAGCGAGCTTCGCACTGTTCTGGTAGGGGTTCGGAATCCGGCGCAATACGGGGATAATCCCTGGAAGCCGGATGATGGGATGCCCAAATGCTTCCAGGTGTGGCTGAACGAATTGCGTTTAACGGATTTCAATGAAAACGGAGGTTGGGCAGCCACTGGAAGGGTCAATACTCAGTTGGCCGATCTGGGGGATGTGGCGGTGTCTGGCAAGATCAGTACCCCGGGGTTCGGAGGCTTGGAGGATAAGATCAACGAACGGCAGCGGGAAGAAGTGCGTAAGATGAACGCTTCTTCCAACCTGAAACTGGGAAAGTTCTTTCCCCAGAAATCTGGTGTGAAGATTCCTATGTACCTGGGCTTTTCACAGGGGACCGTTACTCCCCAGTTCGACCCCCTTTCACCTGACCTTGAGTTCGAGGAATCCGTGGAATCCCTACCGGAGGATCAAAGGGATGAACGAAGGCGCAAATCGAGGAAATTCACCAAGACCCGAAGCATCAACTTCACCAATGTCCGGATCGATAAAGACGGCCAGGGAGGGGAAAAATCCCATTTCTACGATATCAGCAACTTTTCCCTCTCCTATTCCTACAATGAACGTTTCATGCGGGATATCAATACCACGTATGATACGCGAAAGACCTACAATGGGGGGCTGAGTTATAACTTCAGTCCCAGTCCCCAACCGGTGGAACCTTTCAAGGATGTTGGACTTTTCAAGAGATCGGATTATTTCGACCTGCTCAGAGATTTCAACTTTTATGTCAGTCCCCGGCAGTTGTCTTTCCAGACGACCTTCGACCGGAGCTACAATGAGCGATTGGTGCGAAGCAATGTTGAAGGAGTGATCACCCAACCCCGCTTCACGAGGAATTTCCAGTGGAACCGGATCTACGACCTGAAATGGGACCTGTCGAAGAACCTCAAGTTCAGTTACGGGGCCAACAACGCCTCTATCATCGGGGAAAATGATGGCCGGGTGAACCGTAAATACGCGGAGGATGAATACGAGCAGTTCAAGGATTCAGTGGCTCATTACCTGGAACGGTTCGGAGAGACCACCACGTTCGATCAGAACATGAACTTCTCCTACAAGCTGCCCCTCGATAAACTCCCCATTACCGACTGGATCAATGCCACCACTGGCTACAAGACCAGCTACAACTGGCAGCGTGCGCCCTTCTCCCGGGAAGATTTCGGGCATACCATTCAGAACAGCCGGACCCTCACTTTGCAGAGCAAGCTCAATATGAACGACCTGTACAACAAGGTCGGGTTCCTCAAAAAGATCAACAAAGGTTCCACTGGCCGGCGGCAGCGGCCCTCTCAAAGGCAGAAAAAAGGAAAAGGGAAAGAAAGTGAGGATGAGGAAGATGAGGATGACAAAGGGGGAGGGGTGGTCGGCAGTATCCTGGAGCAAGGAGCGAAACTTCTGATGAGCCTGCAGAATGTTTCCTTCAATTACACCCGGAACGAAGGGACCTTGTTGCCCGGCTATGGGGAGAAAACCGAATTCTTTGGTATGAACGAGGGTTTTGAAGCTCCCGGAGCTGGCTTTATCCTTGGGAAACAAGAGACCGGTGTTTTCGGCGGGGAGAATTCCTTCGGGGAATTCGACAACTACGCGGACTATGCTGCTTCCCAGGAGTGGTTGAAGAAAGAGCCGGACCAGAACCAGAAACACACCATCACCCGTTCCCAGAACTTTGACTTCAAAGCGACCCTGGAACCGCTCTCGCGCTTGCGAATATCATTGGATGCCAGCAGGCAATCTTCCCGGAACCAGAGCGAATTCTACCGCTACCAGGAAGATACGATCAACCCCGGCTTCGTACACGACAGCTGGCAGGAAACCGGTAATCTCAGCATGACGGTCAATACCTGGAGAACGGCTTTTGCCCAGGATGATGAGAACGATGTATCGCCTGTATTCACGAAAATGAAAGAATACAGGCAGGCTTATTCAGAGCAGCTGGGAAAAGAACATTCGGAATCGGAAGAAATGAGTAATGGTTATTATGACGGTTATGGCGGAAGTGCTCAGGATGTTGTGATACCGGCTTTTCTGGCCGCATACATGGGTAAGAAGCCGGGGGAAGTGGAGGCTGACCCATTCAAAACGCTCCCAGCGCCGAATTGGCGTGTAACATACAACGGGCTCACCCAGCTCAGCTTCATCCAGAAATATTTCCAGAACGTTACGCTGGGGCATGGTTACCGCTCTACCATGAACATTTCCTATACCACCAATCTCAAGCATGAGTTCATTGAGGGAACGGATGATCCTGGTGTTAGGGACCAGGAGGAGAATTGGATCTCGCAACGCCAGATCAATGCGGTGACGATCTCCGAGCAGTTCAGCCCGATCTTCAAGGTGGATATGACCTGGAAGAACAGCTTGGTCTCCAAGGTAGAATGGAAGAAAAGCCGGAACCTCTCCTTCAGCCTTTCCAACCATCAGCTTTCTGAGGTAAGGAGCAATGAATTAGTGATAGGGGGAGGGTACCAGTTCAAGGATGTGAAACTGCCGGTCCAGATCATGGGGCAGGAGCTCAAGAGTGACCTCAAGCTGAGAGTGGATGTTTCGGTCCGGGACAATGAATCCATCACGCGGAAGATGGTAGAAGGCCAGAACGAAGTGACCTCTGGCCAGCGGGTCACCTCGATCAAGACCTCCGCAGATTATGTGATCAACCAGCGCCTCAGTGTTCGACTTTTCTTCGACCACGTGGTGAACAAACCTTATGTTTCCACTACTTTCCCCACCTCGAATACCAACGGTGGCCTGACCCTCCGGCTGACCCTTGCCCAGTGAACACGTTGTAAAAAAAATGTATTTTTGCCCAAAAATCGCGGGACATGAAACTTCCTGAAGACCTTAAGTACACGAAAGACCACGAATGGGTGAAGATCGAAGGAGAACAGGCGACCGTCGGGGTCACGGATTTTGCCCAAAGCGAGTTGGGGGACATCGTATTTGTGGAGATCGAGACCGAAGGGGAAAACCTTGATCAGGAAGAAGTGTTCGGTACCGTTGAGGCCGTGAAAACAGTTTCCGACCTCTTCATGCCGCTTTCCGGGAAAGTTGCTGAAGTGAACGAGAAGCTTGAATCCGAACCGGAGATCGTCAACCAGGATCCTTACGGGGAAGGTTGGATGGTCAAGATCGACCTGAGCGATCCTTCCGAGGTGGAAGGGCTGATGTCAGCAGCCGAATACAAGGAAATGGTCGGGTAATATGTTCCTGAGACAAACATGGCCCGCTATCGTATGGGCCTTGTTCATCCTTCTGTTGTGCGGCCTTCCGGGGGATGGTCTTCCATCCTCCTCCTTTTTCGATCGCCTTCAGTTGGACAAATTCGTTCATGTTTTTCTCTTCATGGTACTGGTGGTGTTGCTGCTCACCGGTTTCCGAAAACAATACACCTTCCGGGAACTACGTTACCATGCTAAGAGTATGGTCTTTGTGATCGCCGTTATCTATGGGGTCCTCATCGAAGGATTGCAGGGAACGGTGTTCATCGACAGGAATTTCGATCTGCTGGACATGGGGGCTAATATGGTCGGAAGTTTCAGTGGTTTACTGGCTTTCCGGGTCCTTTATGGAAAAGACCTGACTCGCGATCGCGGCTGAACCAAAGGATCTTGTAAATTTACGAGGCGATAACGCATTTGTATGGAACCGAAAAAGAATCCTCAAGCGGATCTGGAGCGAAAACGGGGCACCTTCCTCCTCGGAGGTCTTTTGTTTGCTGTGGCTGTCGTGTTGGTGGCCTTTGAATGGAAGACCTTCGAAAGAAAAGTCCAGAAAACCCAGACGCTCAACCTCGACCTTATGGAGGAGGAACGGGTCCCGCCCAGTCAGCCTGAACCCCCTCCACCCCCCAAGCCTGAGCCGACGACCGTGATCGAAGTGGTAGAAGATGAGGAGGAGATCGAAGAAGAGTTGGAGATCGAGGATATGGAGGTCGATGAAAATACAGAGATCGCCGATTTCGAGGAAGCGGAGGAAGAAGTGAAAGAAGAGAAGATCTTTACCGTGGTGGAAGATATGCCGGAATTCCCCGGTGGCCAGGAGGCGCTGTTCAAATACCTTGGCGAAGAGACCAAGTACCCTTCTATTGCCAAGGATGCTGGGATAGAAGGCCGGGTATATGTTTCCTTTACGGTGAACACTGATGGTACGATCCAGGATGTGAAGGTCCTCCGAAGCCCGCACCCCTCTTTAGCCAAAGAGGCCAAAAGGGTGGTCAGGGGCATGCCAAAGTGGAAACCCGGGAAACAACGAGGAAAACCCGTTAGGGTCAATTTCAAACTGCCTGTTCGCTTTACGCTGAATTAACTGGCGTCTTCTCTAAAGCAGTCCCGCCCCCTATAAAAAAACCCTCTGTTCTCGCAGAGGGTTTTTTTTATGAAGGAGAGATGAATGATGGTTATCAAATGATCATTCCTGCAGCCACTGTGTTGTTGGTCGCTTCATCGATGAGGATGAGGCTGCCGGTGATCCGGTTCCGTCCGTAAGAGTCGTAGAAGAGTGGCTGGGTCGTTCTTAGCGTGACCCGGGCAATATCGTTCATGCCGATGGTCTTGTCATCGTCGACCTGGCGCAGGGTGTTGATGTCGATCTTGTACTGGATCTCCTTGACCATACAGCGGGCATCCCGGGTGGTATGCTTCAGGCTGAACTTGGCACTGGGGTTCATGGGTTGGTCTCCCATCCAGCAGAGCATGACGTTGAGGTCCTGGCTGACCTGAGGCGAGTTGTTCTCCCGCACGATCATGTCACCCCGGCTGATGTCCAGGTCATCTTCCAATTGTAGGGTAGCTGCCATTGGAGGGAAAACTTCTTCCAGTTCGCCATCCATCGTATCGATCGACTTGATCTTGCTGGTGAAGCCTGAGGGCAGGACCATCACTTCATCCCCCTTGCGGAAGATGCCGCTGGCTACTTCTCCGCCATATCCCCGGTAATCAGGGTATTCATCAGATTGTGGCCGTATCACATACTGAACCGGGAAACGGCGGTCCACATGGTTCTCATCCCCGGAAATGTGGATATTCTCCAGGGTATACATCAGAGTGGGTCCCTCGTACCAGGGCATGTTCTCCGAGCGTCCTACCACGTTGTCACCCTGGAGGGCGCTGAGGGGAATGTACCGGATGTCGTTCACCTCCAGCTTGGAGCAGAAGGCTTCGGTCTCTTCTTTGATCTTCTCGAAAGCCTCTTGCTTGTATTCTACCAGGTCCATCTTGTTGATGCAGAAGATCACGTGAGGGATCCGCAGGAGAGAAGCGATGAAGGCATGCCGGCAGGTTTGTTCGGTCATGCCATGACGGGCATCGATCAGAATAATGGCCAGGTTGGCGGTAGAGGCACCCGTGACCATGTTCCGGGTGTACTGCTCGTGGCCCGGTGTATCAGCGATGATGAACTTTCGTTTGGGCGTGGCGAAGTACCGGTAGGCCACATCGATGGTGATGCCTTGTTCCCGTTCGGATTTCAGGCCGTCGGTGAGGAGGGCGAGGTTAATGTTCTCATCCCCTTTCCTTTCGCTGGCTTTTTCGACCGCTTCCCACTGATCTTCGAAGATGTATTTGCTGTCGTAGAGCAGACGGCCGATAAGGGTGCTTTTTCCGTCGTCTACGCTGCCAGCCGTGGTGAACCGGAGCAGGTCCATGTCGAGGTACCCTTCGGTGTCGACCGTTTCCCGGTCTTGCATGTCGTAAGTTTGGCTCATCCTGATCAGGCGTTTTAGAAATATCCTTCTTTTTTACGGTCTTCCATGGCGGCTTCGGAGCGCTTGTCGTCCGCTCTTCCACCTCTTTCGGTGGTCCGACTGGCCGCTACTTCCTCGATGATGTCCTTGAGTTCGGAAGCATCCGATTCCACAGCACCGGTGCAGGTCATGTCACCGATGGTCCGGAAGCGGACCTGTCTCTCTTCCACTTTTTCATCCTCGGCCAGGTTGAGATGATCGGAGTAGGCGAGGATCACCCCCTCCCGTTCAATGCATTTCCGTTGGTGGGAGAAATAGAGGGAGGGGATCTCCATGTTCTCGTGAAGGATGTATTGCCAGACGTCCATTTCCGTCCAATTGCTGATGGGAAAGCAACGGAAATGCTCGCCCATTTTCTTCCGGCCGTTGAACAAGTGCCATAGCTCCGGCCGTTGTTTTTTAGGATCCCATTGTCCGAATTCGTCCCGGTGGGAAAAGAACCGTTCTTTGGCACGGGCTTTTTCCTCGTCCCGCCGTCCGCCGCCGATGGCCGCATCGAACTTATGCTTTTCGATCGTGTCCAGCAAGGTTACGGTTTGAAGCGCATTTCTGCTGGCATCCTTACCGGTCTCTTCTACTGCCTTGCCTTCATCGATGGATTCCTGGACGGATCCTACGATCAGCTTGGCACCGGTCTTCTGGATCAGGTTATCCCGGAATTCGAGCGTTTCCGGGAAATTGTGGCCGGTATCGATATGGACGAGCGGGAACGGGATCTTGGAAGGGAAGAAAGCTTTCCGGGCCAGATGGAAACAAACGAGGGAGTCTTTTCCGCCGGAAAAGAGCAATGCAGGGTTCTCGAACTGGGAAGCGACTTCCCGGAGAACGAAGATCCCCTCCGCTTCCAGTTCCTTGAGATGTGATAGGCTGTAGGATTGCATGAGCTTGTCCTTCTGCTTAGTGTTCGATCTTGGGTTGAATGAATTCGAAAAGTTCGTTGACGGAACTCTCCGCCGTTTTTCCTTCGGTTTTCAATTCGATGGCCGGACTTTCAGGGGCTTCAAAAGGAGCATCGATGCCGGTGAAGTCCCTGATCTCTCCTTTCCTGGCCTTTTTATACAGTCCTTTAGTATCTCTGGCTTCACAGACCTCCAGTGGGGTATTCACGTAGACCTCTACGAAGTCTTCCTCCCCAATGATGCTGGCTGCTTTTTCCCTGATCTCACGTGTAGGGCTGACGAAGCAATTGATCGTGATCACTCCGCAGTCCAGGAACAAACGGGAGACCTCGGCGATCCGGCGGATGTTCTCCATGCGGTCCTCTTCGGAAAACCCCAGATCGTTGTTCACCCCGGAACGAATATTATCACCATCCAAGGTTTCCGTAAGATAGCCAGCTTCGTGCAACTTCCTTTCCAGGCCGAGGGCTATCGTGGATTTGCCGGACCCTGAGAGGCCGGTCATCCAGATCACGCATGCACGTTGCTTCAGGAGCGCCTCTTTTTCCTCCCGTTGGAGAACCTTGTCGAAGATGGGGTAGATGTTCTCTTGCTCAGCCATTTCAATGGAGTGCAAATGTAAGAAGAAAAATGGACCTTTCTGCGTGCCACAACGCCTGAACTAAGGACAATTTGACCTTTAGAGGATCGCTATCTTTGAGCAGGAAAAGCCTGATCTCATGGTCGAAAAAGAGCCTGGTCCGATGCAAAACTTTCCGGTCGAACATGCTGTCCCGGCAGTGGATCCGGCAGAGGTCCGGGAACAAGCGAAGCATTTCCAGGAGCTGCGGATCGGGGGAAAGACCGTAAAGGAAGGGTTGGGAAAGGTCCTCGGCATGATCGACCTGACTACGCTCAAAGGAACGGATACTCCTGGAAAGATCCGCCAATTGTGTTCAAAAGTGCTTTATTGGCGTGAACACTATGAAGAACTGCCTCATGTGGCAGCCGTTTGTGTTTACCCCTCCCTTGTTAAGGTGGCTAAAGAAGCTTTGCAGGGAGTTGGTGTTTCGGTGGCTTCTGTGGTCGGTTCTTTCCCAAGCGGGCAGACTTCCCCTGAAGTGAAGGCTTGTGAGACCAGATATGCTGTAGAAGAAGGAGCTGATGAGGTGGATATGGTCATTTCAAGAGGAAAATTCCTCAGTGGCCAGTATCAAGCTGTTCATGATGAGGTCGCTGCGGTAAAGGAGGCCTGTGGAAAGGCCGAACTGAAAGTCATCCTGGAAACGGGAGAGCTGCGAGACCTGAACGAGGTGCGCATGGCCAGCGAGATAGCTATACAGGCAGGAGCTGGCTTCATCAAGACCTCCACCGGAAAGATACAGCCGGGAGCTACTTTCCCGGCATCCCTTGTTATGCTTCAGACCATTCGGGACCATTATAACAGGACCGGCCGAAAGGTGGGCATGAAACCCTCAGGAGGCATAAGTGATGTCACCACTGCCCTTAGGTATCTGGTCATGTTGGAGGAGATCCTGGGAAAGGGGTGGATGACCTCTGCTCTGTTTCGTTTTGGGGCCAGTCGGTTGGCGGAAGATGTTATTGCTCAGTTCGGTCCGGAGAATAATAAAACCTCCTGAGTCGGGCCGGGTACTCCTCTATCGGAAATTATCGAATGGTCACATACAGGTTTGGGAGCAATGGGTTTTTTCAGGAAAATGCCTCTTTGTTCACGTTCCTTGCTAGTGGTTATCTTAGCCACGGAAGATGATCGTTCCCATCGGATCGTATCATTCCTTTGATCGCCTGTTATGTTGAATTGGGAGACCGGGGTTGTATTTGCAGTGATCGTTTTTTTGATCGTATTCCTGTACATGGAATACCTCAGGACTGGCGTGACCTTTTTGATATCGGTCGTGGTACTGGTCGTTGCAGGGGTGATCACGCCCAAGGAGTCATTGGCAGGATTTGCTAATGAGCAGCTGGCTGTGATCGTACTATTGCTGGTGATCAGCAGTATCTTCAAGAAGACAGGGGTGATCGATACGATCTTCCGGAAGGTCTTCCAGCAAAAGGATGGTTCCGCAAAATTCCTTGCCAAAATGACCACTTCGGTGGGATTCAGCAGTGCTTTTCTCAATAATACCCCCATCGTGGCCATGCTGATGCCTTATGTTAACAGTTGGTGCAAGGAGAACCAACGCTCCGTTTCCCGGTTCCTGATTCCCTTGTCCTATGCGTCCATTCTGGGAGGTTGTGCCACATTGATCGGGACCTCCACCAACCTGATCGTGAACGGTATCGCTGTGGAAAATGGTGAAAAAGGGCTGGCCATTTTCGATTTTGCCTGGGCCGGATTGCCGATGCTGATAATAGGGATCCTGTACTTGCTGCTTACGTACAACAGGTTGCTGCCGGAAAAGGATAATCCCATGGAAGAACTGGTCGGCCCGGAGCGGCATTATTTTTTGGAAGCTCATGTAGGAGCGGGATCTTCGCTGGCGGGAAAGACCGTGGAAGAAGGAGGGTTGCGGAATCTTGGAGAAGTGTATTTGGTGGAGATCCTGCGGGAGGGGAAGTTCGTCCGACCGGTATCCCCCAAGGAGATCCTGGAAGAAGGAGATGTGCTTTTCTTTGCGGGCAACACCGATGCGATCAGTGAATTCCCCAAACCTTCGACGGGTCTCAGCCTTCCCCAGGCCTGTAATATTCCTCTTCAGGAGAAAAATGATGTCGTGGAAGTGATCATCTCCCAGAATTCCAAGTTGGCTGGTAAGCGGGTGCGGGATACGGATTTTCGTGCTAAATACGATGGAGCCATTCTGGCGATCCATAGGAACGGAGAACAATTGCGGGGGCGGATCGGAGAAGTGGAGCTCCGGTCAGGAGATGTTCTGATGGTGTTGGGTGGAAAAGACTTTGCCAAACGGGTGGAGAACAATCCGGCTTTTTATGTGCTCTCCCGGGCCAAGGAGATCCATAACGTTGACCACACCAAGGTGGCTGTCCTGATCATCGGCTTGCTGGGAGCTATCGGACTGGCAGTCGCCGGACTGGTCCCGCTCTTTATTTCATTGGTGGTACTCTTATCCCTCACCCTGCTGTTGGGGATCGCAAATCCTACGGAGATCCGGAACGGCATTGATTTTCATTTGATATTGATCATTGCCCTGGGGCTGGCCCTTGGAAAAGCCATGGTGAACTCCGGAGCGGCGGAGATCGTTGCAGATACGGTAATTCGGTTCGCCAAGCCTTTCGGGGCAGTAGGTCTCCTTGCCGGCATTTTCCTGGTAACCAATCTTCTGGCTTCTTTCATGACCAGCAAGGCGGCGGTGGCCATCATCCTTCCGGTTGCCCTCACCGTTTCTCATAACCTGGGTGTGAGTTCTGTTCCCTTCATCCTTATCGTGGCTTATGGTGGAGCTGCCAATTTCATCACCCCCATCGGCTATCAGACCAACCTGATGGTTTACGGCCCGGGAGGTTACTCCTTCAGGGATTTCATGAGGATCGGCTTACCTTTGACCTTGATATACCTGGTGGTCAGTTCGCTTGTGCTGGGCTATGTCTATGATCTGTTCTGATAAAACCAATCTTCCTTTATGGACCAACAAGAACTGAAGGAGCTTACCCTGGAAGCTATCAAAGCTTCCCTTAGAGCCGGAGAGAAGATCCTGGAGGTGTATGAAAGCGACCACCAGGTCGAGGAAAAAAATGACAAGTCGCCTCTTACTTTGGCCGACAAACAATCCCATAACGTTATCGATAAACGTTTGCAAGCCACCGGGTTGCCTATTCTCAGCGAAGAAGGTAAGGACATCCCTTATGAAGAACGGAGCCGCTGGCCCCGTTTCTGGCTGGTGGATCCCCTTGACGGGACCAAGGAATTCATCAAACGGAATGGGGAGTTTACCGTGAACATCGCTCTGGTGGAGGTGGGAGAGGTGATCGCAGGGGTGATCTATGTGCCGGTGAAGGATATCCTGTATTTCAGCCTTCGCGGGATCGGTTCCTTCAAACTGGAAAATGTCAAAGACCATCGTTCCGCCCCCCTTGAAGAGATGATGGAGGCTGCCCGGAAGCTTCCTGCCGATCAGGGTAGGAATAATTTCACCGTAGTGGCGAGCCGTTCTCATATCAATGAGGATACCCAGCAGTTCATTCAGGAGTTGGAAAAAGAGCATGGGGAGGTGGAGACCACTTCGGTTGGGAGTTCATTGAAATTATGTTTGGTAGCAGAAGGAGCGGCCGATATCTATCCTCGTTTTGGCCCTACTATGGAGTGGGATACGGCCGCCGGGCAATCGATCGCCCTGGAGGCCGGTAAAGAGGTCATCGACCAGGAAACAGGGGAACGGCTTCAATATAATAAGGAAGACCTGCTGAACCACTGGTTCATCGTTAAGTAGGGACAAAAACTTTACCTTTCGGATTCATCGTATTTCCATGGCAAAAGTTGCATTGATCACCGGAGCTACCGGACAGGACGGCGCTTATCTGAGCGAGTTCCTTTTGGAAAAAGGGTATGAGGTTCACGGCATCAAACGCCGGAGTTCTCTTTTCAACACAGAACGGGTGGATCATCTTTACCAGGACCCTCATGAGCAGAACGTTCGTTTTCGGCTCCATTACGGGGACATGACGGATTCCACCAACCTCATCCGCATCATTCAGGAAGTTCAGCCGGACGAGATATACAACCTGGCCGCCCAATCCCACGTTAAAGTTTCCTTTGAAACACCGGAATACACGGCCAATGCTGATGCAGTAGGGACCCTCCGGATCCTCGAGGCCATGCGGATCCTTGGCCTGGAAAAGAAGGCCCGTTTCTATCAGGCCTCTACCTCCGAGATGTATGGAAAAGTGCAGGAAGTCCCTCAGACCGAGAATACGCCTTTTTACCCCCGAAGCCCTTATGGGGTCGCCAAATTGTATGGTTATTGGATCACCAAGAACTACCGGGAGGCTTACGATATGTTCGCCTGCAACGGGATCCTGTTCAATCATGAAAGCCCCGTTCGCGGAGAAACCTTTGTGACCCGGAAGATCACCCGGGCTGCTGCACGCATTCATCTGGAACAGCAGGATAAATTGTACATCGGGAACCTCAATGCAAAACGGGATTGGGGACATGCCAGGGATTACGTGAAGGGCATGTGGCTGATGATGCAACAGGAGGAACCGGATGATTTCGTCCTGGCAACAGGGGTTACGTATTCCGTAAGGGATTTCGTTGAAATGGCTTTCGGAGAGGCTGGTATCGAAATAGCATGGGAAGGGGAAGGGGCTGATGAAAAGGGGGTCGATAAGACTACAGGTAAAGTTTGCATCGAGATCGATCCAGATTACTTCCGACCTGCGGAAGTAGACGAACTGGTCGGGGATGCGAGTAAGGCTAAAAAAGAGCTGGGATGGGAACCGGAACATGATATCCGGGATCTGATAGGGCAGATGGTCCGGGAGGACCTGGCTTTGTTCAAACGGGACCAATACTTGATGCAAGGCGGACACAAAGTGATCCGGAACAATGAGTGAAGCGCTATTGCAACCCGGACATAAGATCTATGTGGCCGGTCATCGCGGCATGGTCGGATCAGCGATCGTTCGAAAGCTGGAAGCGGAAGGTTTCCACAATATTCTCACCCGAACCTCCTCGGAGTTGGACCTTCGGGACCAGGCAGCCGTCCGGGATCTTTTTGCCACCGAAAAACCTGATCACGTATTCCTGGCCGCTGCCAAGGTAGGAGGCATTCATGCCAACAACACTTACCGGGCCGAGTTCCTTTATGATAACCTGATGATGGCCTCGAACATCATCCATGCCGCCTACGAGCACCAGGTGCGAAAGCTCCTTTTCCTGGGGTCTTCCTGCATTTATCCCCGGGAAGCGCCTCAGCCTCTGAAAGAGGACTATCTGCTGACGGGGCCGCTGGAGCATACCAACGAACCTTATGCGATCGCCAAGATCGCAGGGATCAAGCTGTGCGGATCATATCGCGACCAGTACGGTTGCAATTTCATCTCCGTGATGCCTACCAACCTGTACGGCCCGAACGATAATTACGACCTGGAGAATTCCCACGTGCTTCCGGCCTTGCTGCGCAAATTCCATACAGCGAAAAAGGAAGGGGACTCCTCCGTAACGATCTGGGGGACCGGTAGGCCCCGCCGTGAATTCCTCCACGTGGATGACCTGGCCGATGCTTGCTTGTTCCTGATGCAGCGATACAACGACAAGCCGTTCGTGAACATCGGTACCGGCGAGGATATTCCTATCCGGGACCTGGCCCTCCTCATCAAGGACATCGTAGGGTTCGAGGGTGACCTGGAACACGATACTTCCAAACCGGACGGCACCCCCCGGAAACTGATGGATGTCAGCCGGCTGCATGCTTTGGGTTGGCGGCACACTATCGGTCTGCGGGAAGGGATCGAACAGGTGTATGCTGATGTCCGGGCGTCCGAGATCTTTGCCTGAATGAAACAGGGTTGGGCGATCCTTGCCGGGCTGTTCCTGCTGGTCGTTTCGGCCGGGGCACAGCAAAAGGTGCTGCTTCTCAACGAGCAGGACCGGCGTGCCGTGGATGGTGAGCTCCATAAAAAGGATGCGTTTTTCCATACCGGCCTTCGCCCTTACGCTGGTGCTGGCCTGGATACCATACGGGAGTACCGGCCATCCCCGAAAAGTTCTCTGATAGGACGAAAACTCCGGGAGGAGTCTTTGCTGACAGTGGACAAGCCTGACTTTCAACTGGCCATCGATCCCATCCTCCACCTGGAAATGGGGATGGATCTCCGGGATACTTCGGCTTATGCGGATACGACAAGTTTGTACCGGAACACCCGGGGGATAATGGTGCGGGGCAGGATCGGGGAGACCGTTACCTTTTCATCTGCTTTCCGGGAGAACCAGGCTTTCCTCCCGCAATACCTCCGGCAATATACCTTGCAAAGAGAAGTGGTGCCCGGACAGGGGAGGGTCAAGCCTTTCAAGCAGACCGGCTTCGATTTTGCCCGGGCTACGGGGCAAGTCACCTATGCACCGATGGATCGTTTCCTCGTTCGCTTCGGACACGGGAAACATTTCATCGGAGAAGGTTACCGGTCGCTGTTGTTGTCCGATAATGCTTTCGACTACCCCTACCTTCAGTTTACCACGGGAGGATGGCAGGACCGCATTCGGTACACTACCATCCTTGCTTCCCTCCAAAGCCTGGATCGCCTGCCCAAGGGAGATACGCCGGAGCCTTTGTTCAAACGCAAAGCCGGAACGTTCCATCACCTGAGCTTTTTACTGCATCCCAAGATCCGCTGGGGCTTCTTCGAGGGCGTGATCTGGCAACGGTGGAAAAACGGGACCCGGGCCATCGACTGGGGTATGTTCAACCCTGTGATGTTCGTTAACACGGCTATGAATGGTTTCGGAGATGAGAACAATGCTTTGCTGGGAACGGAATTCCGGGCTGGGCCTTTTCATGGTATCAGCCTTTATGGTCAGTTCGCCCTCGATGACCCCGGAAAACACCAATGGGGCTACCAGGCCGGCCTGAAAGTCCACGACCTTCCCTGGGAAGGGTTGTTCGCACAAGTGGAATACAATACGCTTCAGCCCTTTACCTATTCGCATCCGACCACCTTGCAGAACTATGGCCACTATGCCCAGCCGCTGGCTCATCCGATGGGAAGCGGTGTGCAGGAATGGGTCGGTCGGCTGGGGTATCGCTATAAGGGGTTGTATATAGACCTGAAGTGGGTCCAGGCGGGATACACCCTTGGAGGAACGCAGGATGCCGGGAAGAATATTTTCATATCGAAAGGTGAATACTTACCATTACAGCCTGTTGAAGAGGGGCTTGTCTATCAGGATATTCAGTTGGGTTATACCCTCAACCCGGAGAACAACCTGAACCTGATGGTCGGTTATCGGGGAAGGGACCTGACCTCGAAAGCGGGAGGACAGCAGACCGGTTACGCTTATCTGGGGCTCAGGACTGCTTTCTCCAATTTCTATTACGATCTTTGATATTTTTGTCACTCAAAGGCCCCTGCTGTGGAGACCATCGTTCTCGGTACACTTACTTCTTTTCTGGTCGTTCTTTTTTCCACGCCCTCGCTGATCAAGGTATCCAAGCTGAAGCATCTTGTGGATGAACCGGGAGAGGACCGCAAACTCCACCAAAGCAGTATCCCCACCATCGGGGGCATTATCATCTTCGCTG
>CAZAYA010000012.1:0-4137 GCA_964489175.1 uncultured Flavobacteriales bacterium
ATTGTAGCCGGTGAATTCTCGCAGCGTCGCGTCGGAGATCGCGGGCGACGGGGGGCCATGCTCTGGGGGATTTCGAACCGGAACACCTTCAGGGATCGTTGCCCCAAGGAGACTCTGAACATGAGCAACAGTGGTTACCGCTCCCTGCTTCTGTTAGCCGTGATCAGTTCCAGGAACAGGTCAGAAAAGGACGGTCGGCTTTGCAAAATGAGGAGGGATTTCACAAGCTTGTCCTGGCACGGCCGGTGATCCATAGGGGGAAAATGCTTCGTTCTACTCCGCTTTTCATTGGGATGGAAGCGGCTTATCCCGATGCTTTTGTGTACCTGGTCCATTTGCCGGGCCTGGGGACCTGGGCGGGAGCCTCTCCCGAAACTCTCCTCCGGTCTTCCGATGGGGAAGTAAAGACCCAGGCATTGGCAGGGACCCGAAAGGCTGGTGTGTATTCAGGAGGAGTGGACAGTTGGGGAGAAAAGGAGCGGGAGGAGCAGGCCCTGGTCGCTGAATACATCGAAGAGGTCTTTTGGGGTGCTGGTATGAAAGACTTCCGGAAGAACGGACCTGATACGATAAGGGCAGGGAATGTGCATCACCTTTCCACGACCTTTTCGGCTTCTTTGAAGGGTCGCAGTCAGTTGAAAATGCTTTTGGAAGGACTTCATCCTACGCCTGCTGTTCTGGGTGTCCCGAAAGAAAGAGCGTGGCAGGAGGTTCGCCGTATCGAGGCCTTCGACCGGCAATATTATGCTGGATTCCTGGGGCCTGTGGGGAAGAAAAATGCTGACCTCTTCGTGAACCTTCGTTGCTTACAGTTGCTGGAACGGGCTCATATCCTTTATGTCGGTGGTGGCATAACAACGGCTTCCGACCCTGAAAAGGAGTGGGAAGAGACGGTTCTGAAGGCCCGTACTTTGTTGTCCGTGACGGAAAATTTGTAGAAATTTGCCTTACCCGACCCCCTGCCATGTATAGCGATAAGACCGTCGCCCGTCACCTTGTTCATATTTGTGCCGCTAAAGGAATGGAGCATGTGGTGATAGCTCCCGGTTCCAGAAATGCTCCTTTGACCCTTTCGTTCAATCACCATCCTGATATCGGCACGACGGTCCTGGTCGATGAGAGAAGTGCCGCTTTCTTTGCGCTTGGCCTGGCGCAAATGACAGGTCGACCTGTCGGGGTGCTTTGCAGTTCCGGTTCAGCGGGAGCGAATTTCTTTCCGGCTATCACAGAGGCTTTTTATCAGCGTATTCCTCTGGTGGCGATCACGGCCGACCGGCCCGAGGAATGGATCGATCAGTCGGACGGCCAAACGATCCGGCAGCGGAACATGTTCGGAGAACATGTCAGAAAGAGTGTTCACCTTCCCGCCGGGGGAGAGGATGAAGAGACCCAGTGGTATGCTGACCGGTTGATCGGAGAAGCGCTTGATCACGCAATAGGGACCATCCCCGGGCCTGTTCACATCAACATCCCCTTCCGGGAGCCTCTTTATGGGGTCAGTCGGGAAGAGTTCCTTCCCAAGGTCGTTGAAACCGTGGCTCCGAAGCCTGTTCTGACTGATAAAGCCTGCGCTTTTTTCCGGGAAAAACTGGCTCATGCGGAAAGAGTGATGATCTTGATCGGGCTTTGCCACGAAGAAGGAGGCCTGACGAAAATGCTCGAACCATTGGCGCAACTCCCTTCTGTTGTTGTCATGACCGAGACGACCTCCAACCTTCCTCTTTCCGGAGCCATCGACCGTATCGATGAAGTGCTGACGACCCTGTCACCTGATGAAGTGGAAGCCTTTTCTCCCGACCTTCTGATCACGGCGGGTGGACCGGTGGTGTCGAAAAAGATCAAACAATTTCTCCGAACGAACAGGCCGGAGGCTCATTGGCACATCGACCCCGAAGGAGAATACCTCGATACTTATCAAAGCCTGACCCATCATGTTCCTGTTCAGCCTGGGGAATTTTTCCGGGTGTTTTCCGGGGTGAATGGAGTACCGTCATCGTTCCGGGAGCAATGGTTAGGCAGGAAGAAGGCTGCTCTGGCCGTCCATGATGAGTTTCTGGCCGAAACCTCTTTTTGCGATCTTACCGTTTTTGATCAAGCATTGAGTGCGGTTCCTGAAAATTCCATACTTCATCTGGGTAATAGTTCCCCGGTTCGTTATGCACAATTGTTCGGCCCGAAGAAAGATATCCTTCAAATGGCTAACCGGGGCACAAGTGGCATCGACGGGGTTTTGAGTACGGCAGTGGGAGCTGCTGCAGGAACGGATAAGTGGGTGACCGTGATCCTCGGGGATCTCGGTTTCTTTTATGATTCGAATGCACTTTGGAATCCGGAATTGCCCGGGAACCTGAGGGTCATTGTGATCAACAACGGCGGGGGAGGGATCTTCCGCATCATCGAAGGACCGGACACCACTGAGGAGCTGGAAAGCCATTTTGAAGCGGCTCAGGACCTGAAAGCGGAAGGGATCGCCCGGGCCTTTGGCATTCCTTATCTTTATGCCGGAGAGGAATGGACCCTTCAGGAGCATCTGGGTATGTTCTGGGAGGATATGGAGCGCCCGGCCTTACTGGAAGTGTCCACTCCCCGTGAACAGAATGCTGTCGTCCTGCGTGAGTTGTTCTCCCGTTTGAAGGCAAGTACCAACGTCAAACCAGTGTAGTCATGTCCGAAGAAAGGAAATGGAAGACCATCAAGGAGTATGAAGAGATCTTGTTCGAATTCTATGAAGGGATCGCCAAGATCACCATCGACCGTCCCCGCTACAGGAATGCTTTCACCCCCCTGACCGTGGAAGAAATGAGTGATGCCATGCGCATTGTTCGGGATGATCAGGAGATCCATGTGGTTATATTGACAGGAGCTGGGGAAAAGGCTTTTTGTTCCGGAGGTGATCAGAATGTCCGGGGGCATGGAGGTTATGTAGGTGGCGATCAGGTTCCCCGCCTGAATGTGCTGGATCTGCAGAAACAGATCCGTTCTCTCCCCAAGGTCGTTATCGCTATGGTGAATGGTTATGCCATTGGTGGGGGGCATGTACTGCATGTGGTCTGCGACCTTTCCATCGCTTCAGAGAATGCGATCTTCGGTCAGACCGGTCCTAAAGTGGGCAGTTTTGATGGTGGTTTTGGAGCATCCTACCTTGCTCGCATCGTGGGGCAGAAGAAAGCCCGGGAGATCTGGTTCTTGTGCGATCAGTACTCTGCTGAAGAAGCCCGGGAAATGGGGTTGGTGAATACGGTGGTCCCCCTGGAAGAACTGGAGGACAAGACCGTGGAATGGTGTTATAAGATCATGCAGAAAAGTCCTTTGGCCCTTCGGATGCTCAAATCAGCTTTCAATGCCGAACTCGACGGGCAAGCTGGTCTGCAGGAGCTGGCTGGCAATGCAACCTTGCTCTATTACCTTTCAGAAGAGGCCAAGGAAGGCAAGAACGCTTTCCTGGAGAAGCGCTCCCCTGAGTTCCACAAATTCCCCAAATTCCCCTGAGCAGTCCTTTGGGAGAACTTCGTGACTGGATAAAGGCTGCAAGGCCTCGGACGCTTCCCCTTGCTCTGTCGAGCATTTTCATGGGGAGTTTTCTGGCCTATGAGCAAGGTGCTTTTGATGTAGAGGTCTTGGTATTGGCTTCTTTTACCACCCTTTTCCTTCAGATCCTTTCCAACCTGGCCAACGACTATGGTGATGCCATGAGCGGGGCTGATAACGATGAGCGGATCGGCCCGGAACGGATGGTCCAAAGCGGCAGTCTGACGCTGACCCGGATGCGGGTAGCGATCGCTTTGTTCGTGGTGCTTTCACTGGCGAGTGGTATCGTTCTGCTGGTTCGTGTTACGGAAGGAGGCATTGGATGGTTGTTCTTCCTGCTGGGACTCCTGGCGATCGCTTCGGCGATCAAATATACCGTAGGGAGGAACCCCTATGGGTATGCAGGGTTAGGAGACCTTTTCGTCTTATTCTTTTTTGGCTGGACCGGCGTGCTCGGAAGCTATTACCTGCATGCTCAGCAGCTCGATCCCTGGCTTCTGCTCCCGGCTTCTTCGATAGGGTTGTTTTCGGCAGGCGTGCTGAACCTGAACAACATGCGCGACCGGTCCATCGATCGGAAATTCGGAAAGGTCACCCTGGCGGTACGGA
>CAZAYA010000012.1:4147-30600 GCA_964489175.1 uncultured Flavobacteriales bacterium
ACGGATGGGGAAGAGAGCTTCCAAGGCCTACCATTTTCTTCTTTTGTTGATCGGCATGGGATCGATGGTTGGATACTCCCTGGTGCAGGAGGCTACAGGTTGGCAATGGTCGTACCTGGTGGTTTATCCTTTTTACCTTCACGACCTTTACCGGGTATGGGGGCTCCGTGAGCCAGCTCACCTGGACCCGGAGTTGAAAAAAGTGGCCCTGGCAACATTTGGTCTGGTCATGCTATACGGGTTGGGGATGATCTTGTAACTTGGGGATCCCTTGATCTGATAGAGGAGGGTCATCATCGATCATGCTCAAAGCTTCCTTCAAACGGCATATCCTTCAATTCAAACAACCCAGCGGAACATCGCGGGGGGTGTTGACCGACAAGCCCTCCTGGTTTCTCCGGGTGTGGGATGAGGAACGGCCGGAGGTCGTTGGAGTGGGGGAGTGTTCCATCATCCGTGGTTTGAGCTATGATGACAGCACTGCTTTGGAGGAGAAACTCGCTGAGGTATGTGACCGGGTGAATGAAGGTGAAACCTTGTTGCAGGGTGAGTTGGATGAGTTTCCGGCCGCACAATTCGCGTTGGAAACGGCTTTGAGGGACCTTGAAACAGGTGCTACCAAGGAGTTGTTCCCTTCTGCATTCACTTCCGGAGCCCGGGGGATCGCTATCAACGGTTTGATATGGATGGGAGAGCCGGATTTCATGCGGGAGCAGATCCGGAGCAAGATCGCTGCGGGATTCCGTTGCCTCAAAATGAAGATCGGGGCTTTGTCGTTTGATGAGGAGGTAGCATTGCTCCAGGAGGTCCGGGACCAATACGGCCCGGAAGAACTAGAACTCCGGGTGGATGCTAACGGCGCCTTTTCTCCGGGAAAAGCTCAGGAGCGGCTCCAAAAACTGGCTCCGCTGCATCTCCATTCCATTGAACAACCCATACGGCCTGGCCAACCCGAAACCATGGCTGAGCTTTGCAAAGATTCGCCGGTTCCGGTAGCCCTGGATGAAGAGTTGATCGGTGTTTTTTCATCCGGGGAGAAAGCAAAATTGCTGGACACGGTCTGTCCGGCTTACCTGATCCTGAAACCCAGTTTGATCGGAGGGGTCCGGGGGGCAGAAGAATGGGCCCGGCTCGCGGAAGAGCGGGAGATCCCCTGGTGGGCGACTTCCGCTCTGGAATCCAACATCGGCCTGAATGCTATCGCTCAGTGGGTCTATGCCTGGAAGAATCCCCTGCCACAAGGACTGGGAACCGGCCAATTGTTCGTCAATAATATTGAAAGCCCTTTGTATATTGACCAGGGTCAGCTTCATTACGATCCTTCGGGGGAATGGGAGCTGGGAGCTGTGATCTGAATCCAGGAAATTTCATGAAAGGAGCACGCACATTGTCCCTGAACGGGACCATTTACAAGGAAGGAGAATTGCTTGCCTTGTGTGAAAAGAAATTGGGCAGGAAAGGACGAACGCCGGCCTGGGAAAAGGAGCTTTATCAATTCATGCAGGAATGGCTCAGTGACGCTCCTTCCATAGAAGCAGCCACCTCAGGCTCCTCAGGAACCCCCAAGATCCTGGAGCTTCCGAAAAGCAAAATGGTGAACAGTGCTTACATGACAGGGGAATACCTGGGGTTAAGCCGGGGAGACAGAGCTTTGCTTTGTCTTTCCGCTGGTCACATGGCCGGGAAGATGATGCTCGTTCGGGCTTTTGTGTTGGGGTTGGACCTGGTGGTGGTCGAACCCAGTGGTGACCCCATGAAATATCTGAGTTCCGAGTTCCATGCCCGGTTTGCTGCTATGGTTCCCCTTCAGGTCCACAACATCTTCCAGAACAATGACAGCCTGCAGCGTTTTCAGCACCTGGACAAGGTCATTATTGGGGGAGGGGCGGTTTCCGATTCTTTGCATCGCCGCATCCGGATGGTCAAGAACGATGTGTATGCTACTTACGGTATGACCGAAACACTCACTCACGTGGCCCTCCAAAAATTGAACGGCAGCGATGCTTCTTCATGTTTTGAAGCTTTGGAAGGGGTGACGTTGGATCAGGATGAAGAAGGACGGTTGCTTGTCAAGGCTCCTCACCTTAGTGATAAACCGGTCCACACCAATGACATTGTTCAGTTCGAAGGAAAGGGGAAATTCCATTGGTGGGGGCGCTTTGACAACGTGATCAACACAGGAGGGGTTAAAGTATTTCCCGAACAACTGGAACGGAAAGTAGAAAATGTACTCGACCGGCGTTCTTTCATAGCAGGCATTCCAGACCAGAAGTTCGGGGAAAAAGTGGTCTTGTTGATCGAGGGGCCAACTTTTGACGAAGCCACCATGAGCCTGTTCGAAGGACATCTCCGGGATGAGTTGGAACCTCCTGAACGTCCCAGGGGCATTTATTTTCTGGATCGCTTTCACGAGACCCGTTCGGGCAAGATCGACCGGAACGCCACCCTTGAGCTCTTCCGTTCTCAACGGTCTGAACTTTCCGCCGAATGATCATGTTGCTTTCGGTCCGGTCCGGTTTGATCTTGTGTGTGGCGATCTTGTTCCTGGGCATTACTGTGACCGCCCGGCCCTGGAGAGAAGGATGGATTGCCCTGAAAGGTGGGGACACCCTAAGGGGAGAGGTCAGCATCCGGTCCTGGAATTACTTTCGAAAGGTTCGTTTTCGAAAGGAAAAGGGGGAACGGGATACCGTTCTGACCGGAAGAAAAGTAAAAGCATACACTTACGATGGCCGTTATTTCAAGGGGTTCGATATTCCGGAAAGCCAGGCCGGCGTGGAAACCTACCGGTTCGGGGAAGCGTTGGTGAGGGGACGGGTCACCCTCTACCGGACCAGGTATTTGTATGAAGGGTGTGATTGTGGTGGGGGAGCTACGGAAGAGAAAGGATATTTGCTGGTGTTGCCGGAGAAGGTTTTCCTGATCCGGAAAAAAAGATGGTGGGACCGGATCGCGAATCCTGGCACAACAGCCCGGGCTTTTTCCTCTTTTGGATCGATCGCAGAAGGGGTCAGGGAAGGGGAGACCGGGTTCACGGAGCTTCCCGGAAAGCTGCGGGAAGCCCTTCAGGAATAAGGATCAATCTCCCTCGTAGTACTTTTTGGCTTCAGGCATGAAGGCTTTCAGGTCATCGACCCGGGATTCATGGCTGGGGTGAGTGCTCAGGAACTCGGGAGGCGCTTCTCCGCCCGCTTCATTCATTCTTAGCCAGAACGCGACCGCCTCTTCAGGGTTGTAACCAGCTTTGGCCATGAAGACCAGCCCCATTTTGTCAGCTTCCGATTCATGCGTTCGGGAATACTTGAGCGACCCCAATTGAGAAGCGACCCCATAGGATCGGAGCAGGATGTTCCGGGTGAGTTCAGGCTTTTCCTGGGTCAATACGCTCAATGTTGTTCCGCCAGCCTGAATAGCGACCTGCTGGCTCATTCTTTCATTTCCGTGACGGGCTACTGCGTGGGCGATCTCATGCCCCATGACCACAGCTATCCCGGTGGGGGTTTGGCAGACCTCGAGGATCCCCGTATAGAAGACCACTTTTCCACCTGACATGCACCAGGCGTTCTTGGTAGGATCATCGACCACATTGAAAGCCCAGTTGAAATCCTTCACCCGGTCAGCTTGCCCGTTCTCTTTCAGGTAGGCAGTGGCTGCCCGGGCGATATTATTCCCGACTTCACGGACCATTCGGGTCTTGGGGTGATCATCGGGGAGGACCTTGGTATCATTTTCCTTCAGGAAATCCTGATAAGCCCCCAGACTCATGGACATCATCTGGCTTTCCGGCAATAGGTTCAATTGCTTGCGGCCTGTGATCGGGACTTTGGCGCAGGCTACCAGGATCAATGTGAGCAAAAGGATGAGGAGAGGACGCTTCATAAGATCTTAATGAGAAGAAGCAAATTTATTGTTTCCAGAGTAAAAGCCAGAGGTTAATGGCTGAATGTTTACCTGTTAGGCCACTCTCTGTTTGATGCTTTCCTTCCGAACCTCGGGGCCGTTCTCTTCTCCTCCAATCCTTGCATATTTTTTACCTTTGCGTCAAACAAAACTTACAAGGTATGATCGTTAGAAAGTTATGTATCGCGTCCGTTATAATGGGAATCCTTCTTTTCCCGTCTTGTGGGGGAGGACAGTCGAAAAAAGGAAAAGAAGGAGGAAAAAAACAAGAAGAGAAAAAGACGGAGGGTGATTCTGAGCGAGCCTCGAGGAAAGGTGCACAAGGGGGACAGCCCGCCCTTGATCCTCAAAAAGCTTCAGCTGACGTGTCGGACGAAGAGTTGAAGGAATTTGCATCCACGGTACAGGAATTGCGGCCGATACAGATGAGCGCTCAGAAAGAAATGATGGGCATCATCCAGAATTCGGAACTGGGGATGAAGCGGTACCAGGAGATCGCCAAGTCCAAGCAAGGGCAACAAATGGGACAGGGCCCTGGTCAACAACCCCAGCAAGGAAATGCTAATGCTGCAGATGTTTCTCAAAAAGAAGAGCAGCAGTATTCCAAGATCCAGGAAAAGTCACAAAAGGTTCAGCAGGATGCCCAGAAGGAGATGAAGGAAAAGGTGGAAGATGCGGGTATGGAGTGGCAGCGTTTCCAGGAGATCAGTATGGCTTTGCAGCAGGATCCTGAACTTCAGCAGAAGTTCAAGAAAATGCAGCAGCAAAAACAACAACAGCAGCAACAAAGGCAACTTCCTTCCGGAGGGGACGGACAGTCTCAGGAAGGGAGTGATGACAACGGCTAAGAGCCCCAGCGGTTTAGTATAGAGAGCTGCGCATCAAGAAGTGCTGTAACTCTCCCCAAAGCCTGTGAGCAGGCCGGACGACCGAATAACCTTCCTGCTCGTAAAAGCTCACAGCATTGGCCCGTGCGTAAAGGATCATTTCAATGCATCCTTCCGCACGGGCTTTTTTTTCGACAGTGTTGAGTAAACGCTTCCCCACCCCTTTTCCTCTTACTTCCGGAACCACGGCCATGAAACGGAGTTGCCCCTGAGCATGAGCGTTGAAATGAAGGCGACAGGTTCCTACAGGAACACCGTCTTTATCCATGGCCAGGAGGTGAACAGCTGTGGCATCCGAAGGTTCCTCCGGGGGCGGTTGGCCCCATGGCTTTCTCAGCAACTCGTACCGAAGCTGGTAACAAGTTTCTCTTGCTCGTTTGGTCGTGGCTTCAAGGATCGAATATTCCATTATAGAAAAGGAGAAGGGTCGAACGCAAGGGTACTGATGCGTTGGGTCAACTGCCCGTTCTGCTCCTCTTCCAAAAGCATTTCCTGGGCAGAAGTACCTTCCATGATTTCTTTCAGGTTCAGTATGGCCCCGGCTGGAACACCTGAATCTCTGCATTCTTGAAGGAAAAAAGATCGGGAAAACCTGCCGATCAATGGTTCGAGTTCCCGGAAAAGCGTTTCCCGGTTCTTTACGCGGGATGGGTTGTCCCAGTAAGCTTCTTGTTCGTGAAAAGTGGCGTTCAGTGATCCACAAAGCGCCTTGAATTGGGCATCGCTTCCCACGGCCAACACCACTTCCTTTTCATCCTTCGTTCTGAAGATCTCCCCATAAGGAGCGATGTTGGGGTGGAGGGACCCCATGCGGTCAGGAATGTGACCGTTCATCAGGAAGTTGGTCGCCTGGTTGGCAAGGGAAGAAAGTCCGGAGGCTTCCAGGGTTGGTTCGACAAAAGAACCTTTTCCGGTTCGTTCTTTTTTCAGGAGCCCGAGGAGTACGGCTTCTTTCATTTGATGGGCGGCCAGGAGGTCGATCAGAGCCACAGGCATCTTTATGGGTCCGCTCTTCGGGGTGCCGTTCATGCTCATGAAACCTGTTTCAGCCTGCATAACAACGTCATAAGCGGTCCTTTCAGGATCCTGAGCGAACCCTTGAAGGGAAACGTGAACAAGTGCAGGGTTCAAGGGGCGGAGGGAGGTTTCGTCCATTCCGAGCTTTCGGGCGGTGGAAGGGCGAAAGTTCGAAAGCAGAACATCCGCTTTTTCGATCAGTTCCCGGGCCTCTTGTTTTTCCCGCTCTTTTGTCAGATCGAGAAACAGGTGATGCTTGCCCCAGTTGACGCTGGAGAAATAAGCAGAGGTGCCGGATCCCCGGGGTTCTCCGGCAAGTTTCCAGCTACGGGTAACATCCCCGCCGGTGCGGGCGTTCTCGATCTTGACCACGTTTGCTCCCAGCTCTGCAAAGAACATTCCTGCTGAAGGACCAGCCAGTACGCTGGCCATTTCCACGACCTGAAGATCCCGGAACAAAGAAGCCATGTTCTAAAGGTAGGAACGATCCGGGATCCGGAGAGGGATGATCAAAGTCACTTTCCTTTCTGACCAAGGTCATAACACAATTTTCCAGAGCTGGCCACTTTTGTATTGAACATCCAGAAAAACAAGGACTATGGGAAAAGGTAAGGTCATAGCACTGATCATCATGGGGGTCATTTTTATTTATCCTTTCCGGATCGCATTCATGGAACCTGGGGAACATAGCAACACCCTTTCCATTGCCATGTTCCTTGTCACTCTTTTCGGAAGCCTTTTGGCGATCTTTTTGGGGAACAAGGGCAACTGATCCCCGACCAAAGTGAGGAATTTGAATAAATTTGAGGCTTGTTAATGGTTTTTGGCGATGAGCCGCCTTACAGGTTAATGTTTTCCACTCGTTATGAAGAATATTCTCGTACCTGTCGATTTTTCCGATGATTCTCACAATGCTGTTGATCACGCGATCCAGTTGGCCAGGGAGTTCGGTACTGCTCTTACGCTGATGAACTCCTTTACCATGCCATATACCAATTCCAGTGTGATCATTTCCATGACGGATATTCTCCGTCAGAATGCTGAAGAAGATCTGGCCAACTACAAAGAGCGATTGAAGAAAGAATTCGACCTTTCCGGGTTGGAGATCAAAACAGAGGCTATTCTCGGGGAGGTAAAGGATGCTGTGGATACGGTGGTTAAGCGGGAAGCGGTCGACCTGATCGTGATGGGTACCAAGGGGGCGAGTGGGATGAAAGCTGCCCTTTTTGGAAGCAATACGGCCAGCGTGATCCGGAGGGTAGACACCCCTTTGTTAGCCGTTCCGGCAGAAGCCAGTTTCAAAAAACCAGAACGTGTGGTGTTTGCAACGGATTATGAGCTCAAAAGCAGCCACCGGTCGCTTCGCTTCCTGGCGACGTTCGTCAGCCATTTCAATGCAGAATTGAACATTCTTAATGTAAGGGAGGATGATGAGGACCTTCCCCAGTTCTCGGAAGCGATAGAGACGATCCGGGAAGACCTTGACCTCGATGAGGTTCGTCACAGTTACAACATCATTGACAGTGAAGATGTAGAGGAAGGGATCAACGATCATATTCACGAATATGGTGGAGATGTCCTTGCTATGGTCACCCATAATTACAATGCCATCGAAAAAGTCTTCCACCGCAGCTTGACCAAACAGGTGGCCCTTCACACGTCCGTTCCACTTCTGGCCCTTCATGAGGAGAAAGGAGAGCGGTAAGAAAGGATAGTGAGGGCCTTTTTATTACCTTACTCTTTCGCTCTTGGATGGTGATGCATCAATTCTTCTCGCAGGAACTGCCGGTCGAGATGGGTATAGATCTCGGTGGTGGTGATCGATGCATGTCCCAGCATTTCCTGTACGGCACGGAGATCAGCACCTCCTTCTATAAGGTGGGTGGCAAAAGAATGCCGGAAGGTATGAGGGCTCACCTTCTTTTTGATCCTGGCTTTACCAGCCAGGTCTTTGATGATGTTGAAGACCATCACCCGGGATAATTGTCGTCCGCTCCGGTTCAGGAAGACGATATCCTCATGGTCCGGGTCGATCTTTCGATGCGAGCGGTCCTGGAGGTAATGCAACAGGTAACGTCTTGCTTTTTCTCCGATCGGGACCAGTCGTTGTTTGTCCCCTTTACCAGTGATCCGGATGAAATCCTCTTTCAGGAAGAGGTCCGATATCTTGAGGGAAACAAGCTCGGAGACCCGAAGCCCGCAGCTGTATAGCATTTCCAGGATAGCCCGGTTGCGTTCTCCTTCCGCCCGGCTGAGGTCGACCTTATCGATCATCTTATCAATGTCCTTCGTACTCAGGATCTCAGGGAGTTTTTGCCCGGGACGGGGAACCTCCAGGAGTTCGGAAGGGTCTTCTTCGATCCCCCCTTCCAGGGCCAGGTAACGGTAAAAACTTTTGATGCCGGAGACCACCCGGGCTTGAGAGCGGGGAGTCATGCCCAGTTCATGGATCCATTCCAGAAAGCGTTGCAGGTGTTGCAGGGAGAATTGTTCCGGCTCCTTTCCTTTTATTTCTGCTTCAGCGAATTGCTGCAGTTTTTGGACATCCCGGGTGTAATTCTCCACGGAATTATCGGCCAGCGATCGTTCCAGTTGCAGATAGTTGCGGAATTCCTTGATGGCGAGAGGCCACTTCAAAACGAGCGAATGCTTAGCTTTGGGGGTATGAAAGTGCTGATCCTGAACGGCCCCAATTTAAACCTTTTGGGTAAAAGGGAACCTTCTATTTACGGAAAGAAGGGATTTGAAGAACACCTTCAGCTGCTCAGGGAGAAGTTCCCGGATCACGAGATCGCTTACTTCCAAAGCAATCATGAGGGAGACCTGATCGACCGGATCCAGGAAGCGGATGGTGTTTTCGAGGGAGTAGCTCTTAACGCTGGAGGGTATACCCATACTTCGGTAGCTTTACTGGATGTGATCAAAGCTGTGGAAGTTCCCGTAATGGAGGTTCATATTTCCAATATACAGAACCGGGAGCCTTTCCGGCAACACTCCATGATCGCTGATGCTTGTGTGGGTTCTGTTTCCGGGATGGGCCTGGCGTCTTATGATATGGCCCTGGAAAAGCTTTTCAGTTTGAAATGAACCGGTTTGTCGGTAGGTCAGAAAAGGAATGGACCTTCCGGAAAAAATGGTCCCATACGATGCTCCCTTGGTAAAGTCCGGTTAGTGAAAGGCTCTTATTGATAGGGGGAACCTGTTTTCGTTTGCGGAGCATCTTTCTGAAATGACGGTAAAAGGAAAAATGGGACCGGATAACGGCCCAGGTATGCGCAGCCTTTCCTTCCATCAGGAATTTCAGCCCGGCAGCCGCGTCCATTACCATTCGCTTCATAAGTTTGGGAAAAAGTGGCCCGGCATGGTAATTCTTGGTGATCAGGTACAGGTTATTGCGAAAATTCAGAAAGGTCTTGCGGGGATGAATATCGGCCAGTGTGCCTCCCCCTACGTGATAAACCGTTGAAGAAGGGCAGCAGAGTACTTTGTGCCCCAGGTTCTTGATCCGCCAGCAGAGGTCGATCTCCTCCATATGGGCGAAAAAGTCCTCATCGAGTCCCCCTGCCTCCCAAAAGCGGTCGGAGCGGATGAAAAGACAGGCGCCTGATGCCCAGAAGATCTCGGTAGGGTCATCGTACTGGCCATTGTCCTGTTCATAAGCATTGAAGATGCGTCCCCGGCAAAAGGGATAGAGGTCTTTGTCCATGAAGCCTCCGGCCGCACCTGCATATTCGAAGCGGTCTTTTTCCTGGTAAGAGAGGATCTTGGGTTGGCAGGCAGCGATGTCAGGGTCTTTTTGCATGGCCTGAAGGGTTGGCTGCAGCCAGTTCGGGGTGACCTCTACATCCGAATTCAAAAGGACGAAGATATTCGCTTCGATCTGGCGAAGGGCATCGTTGTATCCTTTGGCATAGCCACCGTTCTCTTCATGCTGTACGATGCGAACATCGGGAAAATGCTCCTTCAAAAAGGCCAGCGAATCATCCGTGGAGGCATTGTCCGCAACGATCACCTCTGCTTCTTGTTGGCTGTGTTCGACAACCCCGGGGAGGAATTGTTCCAGCCATTCCTTTCCGTTCCAGTTCAGTATGACAACGGCAACTTTCATCCCTTGCCGGGCGAAGATAGGTCAAAACCCGTAGAATGAGGGCTCAGCGGGGAGATGTGAAATAATCGTCCGCTCGTCCCCCGTAATGGTCCTGGCCACGGTTCCGGTCAACGTTATCGGTAGGGGTGTTGCGTTTTTGGAGGATGGCTCGCCACCGGCGATTCCGGATCTCCCCCGGAACATCGGAATGAAGAAGCTCATAATCTCCACCCATCAGGTTGGGGTCATAAAAGACGAAGCGTTTGTTATTGAATTCTTTGGCCTTGTAGTAATGCCAGATCTGATAGGGGTAGGAGCTGGGTTCATTGGGCCGATTGGCGATATCATCCGGTGGGCCGTATTCCAGATAGACCCGGCCGCGGTCCGTTTCATAACCTGCCCTGATGGAGGTGCCGAACATTCGGTTCACCTTCTTTATCTGTTGGTAATAAGCTTCCCAGGCTCCTTGTGGGTCAGCAGGGTTACGGTCGTACCAGAAACTGTAAAAATACCGGCGCATCGTTTCCAGGTCCGTGCCCTTGAACCCGCGGTCTGCTATCACCTGTTCCGCACGCCTGGAAATAGGGCGCAATGGATATATTCCTGCAGGGTGTCTGGGTCCTTGTATTGCTGCACGAAGGTGTTTTCGATGTCTTTTGCAGTCAGATCTTCCAGGCTTAATTCTTCTTCTGGTTTGTTGCGCTGAAAAAAACGAATGTTCTTGTCGACCAACTGGTTGTTTTCATCCCGAACTTCTACGATGAGGAAATAATTTCCAGAAGGAAGATCGTTGATGTTGAAGCGATGGAAGAATACGTTCACGGGAGCTGCTTCGGTCACCTTCAGTTTGGTAAGTCCCGCAATGGGTTCTTTCTTGTTCTTGTTCCGGATGAAAGCCCGCAAGGCATAACGTTTCCCTTCACCAAAGCGCTTGTCGGCGTTGTAGACCTCTTCGTAGAAAGTGAGTTGGTCCAGGGAAGGGGGGAAATAATGGGAAACGAGCGGGACCAGTTCATAGCCGGATTTACTGAGGCGGGAAGGAGTATCCGTTTTTTCGAAGGATTGTACGAACTCAATGTCCGAAAAAGCCAGACTGTCGCCCGGACCGGTAATATGCAAAGGTTCGGATAGTTTGGAGGCCTGGGAGGAATCCCGGTTCAGGTCTTGTACGCTGGCATCGATGGTGTATCGCCCCTCAGGGAGGGCGAATCGGCGTTGGTGGACCAGATCGACCAACTGGCTATCTCTGACGACCGGACCATTGAGGGTCGTCTTGTCAGCATCGATTACCGAATCATTCTTCCGGATCACAATGGTGACCTGTACCTTGGGTTGTAGCCCGCCGTTGTCAAGGGTGTCATATGCAATGGTATGCCCTCCGATGGAAAAGTAGGTTTCCACATATGGACCGTTGGAAGGGGAAAAGAACCGTGCTTTTTCGAAATAGGCTGAGATATGCTGGCTTTCCCCTGACAAAGCTGGCAGCAGCATTAGAAGCAGGAGGTTGGAAAGAAGTGCTTTGTTCATCACACCGAAGATAAAGAATTCCTTCTGCCTTATTAACCGGAGAGCGGCAAGGAATGTTCCTTTGCCGGGTTGAGGAAAGTTCCCTAAATTTGAATTCATGTAGCTGAGTTTAGTGAAAGCATCAGGTACAAAATTCTTTCAACGGAGAGTTGGCAGAGTGGTCGAATGCGGCGGTCTTGAAAACCGTTGACCCGCAAGGGTCCGGGGGTTCGAATCCCTCACTCTCCGCCAAAGCAAGCCCCGCCGTTAGGCGGGGTTTTTTTCTTCATGGACTTCCCTGAAAGCTTGCCTTTCAAGGAAGTCCATGAAGAAAAAAAGACCACGACCGTAGGGAGTGGCTTGCTTTGAAGCCATCCTCTTATGGGATCACCGCCAGGTAACCCCTGACCTGCTTCTAAAGCTTGGTCTCCAGAAAGCGATCGATTCAACCTACAAAAGAAAAACGGCCACTTGGTAAGAAAGTGGCCGTTTTTGCTATGCTGAAAAGATCGGCAAGGGAGTTATTCCAAAACGACCCTTTTTCTGATTCGTTCTCCATCGTTCTTTTGAACATCCAGGAAGTAGAGGCCAGCAGGCAGATCATCAGCTGAAAGGCGGACGGTGCCCTGCAAACTGTTCAGGTTCCAGGTGCGGACCGTCTTGCCGGTCAGGTCGATGGCCTGAGCCTGCTGCAGGGTGGAACTACCGTTCCAGGACAAATTGACCACGCCATTTGCTGGGTTGGGGAATACCTGCAGGGAAGTTTCCTCGGGATTCATTCCAGAAAAAAAGACCGGGTTGGAGGTCAACTGGAGTGCATCCACTTTCAGAATGCTTCCGGGGACATCATATTGAGTAGCGCTCAGGTCGACCCTGAGGGTGTCCGGAGTTGACCCCACGTTGAACGGTATCTCGAAGTAAGTATAGCTGTTTGTAGGTTCGAACTGATAATACTCATTATGGATCACACTTCCGTTCTTTTTGAAGGTGAGTGCCACAGTACCGGTGTCCTTGGATGAACCGGCCGAGTATTTATAGTGCCCTTTCAGTGTGTCCACGGCCAGGGCATAGGGCTGCCCACCGTAAGTGCCACCATATCCGATCGATCCGTTGGTAATAAAGCCGATGGTATCCTGGTCGGTGTCTTTTGCTTCGATCTGAACGGCATAACTGTTAAGGTGAGCATCCGAGGTCTTGCTGGTCGTAGCGATTTGCATAGGAGCCAGAAAGTCGTTCATGGTCGTCCATCCATCAGGCTCCTCATAGCTGAACGGCGTCCAGTTCTCGAAATCGTTGTTCGGGATCTGCTGGTAGGGACCGGAAGGACCGGTAAGTTGGATGTCATCCAGCATCAACCAACTTCCCGGGAGGCTTGGTGAGGACTCATCGAGTTCATTGCTCGAGGCACCGCCAATAAGCACGGAGTCTGGAGCCATACTCAGGTTTGTGGCAATGGCGAATTTTTTATAAGTGCTTTGTGTGCCGTAGAATTTTTTCAAGGCTACGGTCGGCACAGGTACCCCGTTCTTATAAAAGAACAAGCCGAAAATGGCCGTGTCGTTCATAGGGACATCACACTTGTAATACCCTTCTAAGGTGTCCGGTATATCGGAATAAGCAATACCGTTCGTACCATTATCAATATCCCCGAGGGTGAAATAGCCAGAGGTCGTATCGGAACCATCTGTCTTGGTTTCTATACGCACAGCGAAACTTCCGCTGTAACTGTCGGAAGACTTGGTCAGGGTTGCCATTCCGAGATCGATGAGGCTCTCCGAATTGGAAGTTTCGTAGTTGTCAAGCAGGTCGATGGATCCGTTGGTCCATTGTTCGAAATCGCCGTTCGGAACGACTTGACCGAGAACAACTCCCGGGAGCAATAGACAGGCAAAGAAGAATTGAAGTGTAAAATGTTTCATGGTGGGTGAATTGGTTTAATGAGAGCAAGTTATAAAAAAATGACTTTGCCTTCTTGGATCAATCGGATATCGGAAGAAATAGCTTATTAATACCGATCGAAGAAGGTTAGTATCTTCTTCCATTATCTTTACAATGATGGATTTTGGAAAAGTTTTTCGTCCGCTCTTTTTGGTAGGAGGATTCTTGTTGTTCTTTCTTTCGGCAGGATGTGGACAGGGAAAAGTAGAGGACAAGGCCTTTGATACCATGTTGCAGGGATTGCTGGACCCTTCGGTCCCTTCGATCAGTGTGGATTCTCTTCGAGAACTTTGCTCTGAAAAGGATGTACTCTTACTGGATGCCAGAAGCCGGGAGGAATATGAAGTGAGCCACATGAAGAATGCTGTATGGGTAGGGTATGAAGGTTTTGATCTGAAGCGAGTGAAGGAGGTGTCAAAGGAGCGATTCGTCGTTGTTTATTGTTCGGTGGGCAAGAGAAGTGGAGAAGTAGCTCAGCAAATGCGGGAAGTCGGGTTCCAAAACACGGTTAATCTGTACGGAGGGATCTTTGAATGGGTCAACCGGGGGGAGCGAGTCTACCGGAATGATCATCCTATCGATAGTGTTCATGCCTACAGTAAAGCATGGGGCGTGTGGCTGAAAGAAGGGAAGAAAATCTACGAAAGCGGTTCTAAAAGGTGACCCGGTATCCCCCATAAGGGAACAGGCCCAATTGATAGTCCGTGATCACTTCTTCCTGTTTGGGCGACCAGGTCTTGCGAAGTACGTTCATGCGGTCCGTTACGTTTTCGATAGTGAAAAAAGCCTCGTGGGTAGCCTTTTTTCGCTCGACCCGGAAATTTATTTTTACGTCCAGCCTCGAATAAGGCTTGTATTGCTTTTCATAAGCTTGTCCTTCCTCATACACCACGCTTCCGGCTAACCGGGAAGCCTCTTCGTCCACGGGTGTGTAACGGTTGCCACCCGCCAGGGCGTACTTCAGGTTCAGGCCGAGGATCTTGTTCCCGTTCTTGCCTAAAGGGAATTCCTTTCCTCCCAAAGCATTGAAAAGATAGTCCCCTGCATAGAGGGTAGGGTGAACAACACCGTTACTGCCTTCATAGAAGGATTTGTAATACGATCCTGTGACCAGGAAATAGAAATTGTTGCTGAAGAATTTCTCCAGGGTCAGTTCGATACCATAGTTCTCACCTGTTCCTTTGTTCTGTAGGCTATCCACCTGGGGTAACCCTTCCAGTCCCGAGCCCGTGTTCAGCATAGAAAAAGAGGTGCTTTGGTCATACCCTTCCACGGGAATGTTGAAGAGATATTGGTAATAGACTTCCGACTTCAATCGGTATTGATCTCCCAGGCTGCGGTCATATCCCAGCACGAAATGGTGGCTTTTGGAAAAGTCAAGGTTTTGGTTGGTTTGATAATAGTGGTCCTCATCGGCATCATAGGTTTCCATGAAATAAAAGACCAGCGGATGGGTCTGGCTGTGGAGTCCGTATCCCAGGCTGATATTATCTCTCTCGGAGATCGCCCAGTTCATGCCCAAACGAGGTTCCAGGGAGCGGGAATCGTTAAGGAGGAACTGGTGGTAATACAGGCCGGTGTTGAGGGTTAGGGTTCCAGTTGCACGGTAACGCCAGTGGACGAACCCCTGGGCAAGGCCGGTATTGTCCTTGTCATCCAGCTGATAGATGTATTGGTCCCGCCTTGGCTGATAGTACTTTTCCTGATGATCGAAAAAAAGGTGTTTGTACCTGATGCCTCCTTTGAAAAGGTGTTGGGCATTTACCTTATGGTTGAGCGTATAATGGAAGTGGTATTTCCCGTTAAAAGCTTTGTATTGGTAGGTTCTGAAGGGATCACTATTCCCGGATAAAGTATCGATCCGGATGCGGCGTTGGCTTCCTGAAATGGCGATGCCTGTTTGTCCGAAGGTGTTCTCTCCGAGAAAATGGGTATTGTTGATACCGGTAACGCCCATGTCAGAACCGAAAACAAGGTCTTCTCCGCTATCCGTGAAGGACCAGTCGGAAGGGTTCTTTTCGCTGTCCAGTAGTTTGATGTTGCTGACCCCTCCGATCCCGAAAAGAGAAAAGTTGCCAGCTTTTTGGGTGGGCAGATCGATCTTGTAGGACATGTCCTGGTATTGAGGAACTCCGCCCACGCCGAACCGGATACCTAACAGGTCGAAGGCTTTAAGGGTAGAGTAGCGATAGTTAACAAGGAAGGAGCTGCCCTGTTCCTTGCTTATGGGACCTTCTACACCGGCTTCAAAACCATTGATCCCGACCTGACCGGTGTATTCCATCTTTTCATCGTTCCCTTTACGCATGCGGAGGTCGAACACGGCAGCATTCCGGTTTCCGTATTCCGCAGGGAAAGCTCCGCTCATGAAGTCCGAGTCAGCCAGGAGGTTGTTGTTGAGAATGCTTACCGGCCCGCCGGTAGCTCCCTGGCTGGCAAAGTGATTGGGGTTGGGTATATCGATGTTTTCCAGCCGCCAAAGGACACCGGTAGGGGAGTTCCCTCTTACGATGATATCATTACGGGCGTCGCTGGCGGAATTCACTCCTGCGAAATTACCGGCCATCCGGGCGGGATCTCCCCGGCTGCCAGCATAGCGCTGGGTCTCTTCCACGCTGAACTGGCGGGCACTCACCGGAGCCAGCTTGTTGAGGGCTTCTCCTTTGCTCTTGCGGGCTTTGATCTCAACTTCTTCGGTCTCGTAGACCTTTTCTTTGAGGCGGATGGTCAGGACGACTTCTTTGCCGGCGCTCACCTGAACATTGCGAAGGGTCTTCGGTTCATATCCGACGAAACTGACCTTGATGGTATGCCTTCCTACGGGGACTTCTTCAAGCCGAAACCGCCCTTTTTCATTGGTCGAGGTCCCTTTCAGCGGATCAGTGCCAGGGATCACCACTTGAGCTCCGAAAAGAGGGCGTTGGACTGCTTCATCAAGGACTTTTCCGCGTACGGTCTGGACCGGCTGGCCGATGCCTTTGAGCGCCAGTAATATGCCGAGGAGAGAAAAAAGCCGGCCCATCATTGGAACGATAGGTTCGTTACAAAGAAAGCAAGAAATGGGAATGACCGGATCTTTGGATATATCGTTCAACTCCATTGTTGACCTGTGTCATTTTTCTTCTTTCCACTATGCTGTAATTTTGATATCAACCTTGATGGTCCCTATCCGGATACATGTTACATGAACTGACCAAAGGTGCCTATTGACATTATATCTTTGAGAAGACAGTCACCATAAACCTTATGCGATGAACGAGATCCCTACTAAGCTTACGACCGTTGAAGCGTTGGTCGAACAACTGAATGCGAACGGCAAGAACAGCTATCTCAAAGTGATGAAACAGGCGCTTGAGCTTCCTCAGGAAGCTTTTGAGAAGTATTTATCCTGGCGGGATGACCGCTATACCCGTAACTGTATTGCCCGGACCGAGGATTATGAGTTGCTGCTGATCTGTTGGGAAAAAGGGCAGGCTTCTCCTATTCATGATTTCAACGCTCAGGAAGCCTGGATCCATCCGGTCTCGGGAAAGATCACCGAAGAGCGTTTCCGGTGGTCTCCGGAGGATCCGTCTCGATTGGAAAAGGTCAGTTCTCTGCTGCTCACTCCCAATGAGTTCAGCTTCATGTCCGGTTCTGAGAACTGTCATCGGTTCATCAATGCCAATGAAGACAGTTCAGGCAGAACGATAACCCTGAACTTATACAGCAAGCCGGTCGAGGAATGGACCGTTTTCGATGAGGAAACGGGAGAAGCCTGGAAGGAAAAGGTGACTTACGATACCTTTAACGGGGAGCCAGTGTGATGCAGGAAATGTGAATGGACCTAAGGTTCATATGGGTTGGTAGAATTTGACGATATTCCAAATGGCATGGATCACACCTGGAAACCAGCCCAGCAGGGTTAGCAGGATATTGAGCCACAGGTCCGTTCCTCCGCCAAATACCAACCCGAAGGCGAGGGGAGGAAGAATGACTGCTAGCGCAATAGCGAGGACCTTGAGGAGTTCGATCTGAGGAAAGGCACTATCATGCGGTGTTTCCTTTTCCACGGTCATCCCCGGTATGATGAAGTGATCCTGTGCAGCTTTTCGGGGTCTGGTCTGGTTTTTCTTTTGGGTGGAGTGAGGGGGGGAAGTATAAGGAGTGGAAATGGGTTTTGGAGTGGAGGAGTGAAGCGTAATGGGATGCTGTTGGGGTAAGCATACCGGAATATTCGCCGAAAGTCTGGGTGCTTTTTCCAGTGCTAATTGCGGGGAATTTTCAGGAACATTGAGAAAAGGCCAGTGGGAGCGGTATTTCACTCTGCTGAAATGGGAGGATGATGGCCTTTTCAGAAGAGAACACCCTGAAAGGAGTACCAGCAAAAGAAGAATACACACGGTCCGTGTCAACGGGTCATTCCACTTGATGAACATACACCCGGTTGGTGGGGAAAGCGAATTCGATCTCTTCATTTTCCAGCGCTGTTTTAAGCTCCAGGTTGATCTTTTCTTGAATGTCCATGTAGGTTAAGTATTCCGCACTTTCTACATAATAGATCGTTTCGCATATCAAGGAATAGTCGGTAAAAGCTGAAAAATGAGAGCGATCGAAACGGGCTTGGTCAATGTTATCAAGGATATTCTTGAGGATACCCGGGAGTTTTTCGAGTTTTTCCCGTGGCGTTCCGTAGACCACGCCAAAACGGAAGTTAATCCTTCGTTCCTCCATCAGGCCATAGTTTTTAACGCGGGCTCCGGTAATATTGGAATTAGGGAATACCAATTCTTCCCCGCTGATACTTCGCAGCCGGGTGGTCTTGATACCAATATTCTCGACCGTTCCCATGTGTTCATCGATGATAAGGAAATCATTGACCCGGAAAGGCCGGTCGAAAAGAATGGCAAAATAACTGAACAGGTCTCCGAGAATGGCTTGAGCACCCAGTGCAACAGCAACCCCGCCGATCCCAAGGCCTGTTATAACAGTGGTCACCTCGAATCCCAGGTTATCCAGGATAAAGATGAATGCAGCACACCAGACAAAGAACTTGACGATCAGAATAATCCCCTGGTAGCTGCGGATCCGGAGTTCATCCTGTTCTTCTTGTAGCCATCTTCGGTACAGCATTCTTTCGATCACGTTCACCACCAGTCGGACCATGAAGAATACCACCAGTACATAGCCGGTCTTCGTAACGACTTCATGGGCTTTAGGGCCGAAAGAAAGGGTGGAGAAAGCTACATAGAAGATGCCGTACAGAGCAAAGGGGAAAACGATGCGGTTGACCAACTTCCATAGCAAGAAGCGAAGGCTACCTTCTCCTTCGTCGGCCGCTGACTTTTGGAACCGGGCAGTTACGCCCTTCTTGATCCCCCAAATGATCAGGGAGCCTCCGATGAAGATCCCGAGGGCAAGAAGGTAGGCTTGCCAGGTGTTTTGTTCGAAGAATGAAGTGAGGGCCATCGAATAATAAGGGTCGTGTATTGTTTCGGAAAGATAGAAGATCCGGGAAGGACAAAAAAAAAGCCCCGGGCAATTTTGCCCGGGGCTTTGGCTCTCAACTCAGATCCCTTCCTATTTCTTAGAAATAGTAGTTAAGGTTGAGCTGAATATCATAGCTGCTTAATCCGAATTGGGACAGAGGATCTTGAGGGGTTTGCTGCGTGGTCACTGTTTCAATGCTTCCACTGCCAGCGTTATAATATTCCCGGGTCTCCTCAGAGTCTCCTATAAGAGAAAGCCCGAGCATATAACCGACATTGATCCCCAGCGACATTTTCGGCCTCATAAAGACTTCGGCTCCGCCGAAACCACGAACACCGAGGAGGAAACGATTCCCTTCCTTGTATTCGGTAACACGTCTTCCTTCACTGTCGTAGTCGTTGTCCCCGAAATCGTGAATGTTCGGTTCATCGAAGTCCGAGTTCATTTCATTACCGTAATCATAACTTTGAACGGTATTGAAATACCCGATGATCGCTTCGGCTCCGTAGACTCCCTGTACGTTACTATTCCCACGACGCTTTTCAATGCCGAGCCGCAATGTGATAGAGCGGTTGATCGTGTGCATTTTATCCTCCACAAAAGAAGGAGAGTCGGGGTCAAAAGTCAGGGTGTCTTCAGCTACAGGCTGGGTGTTGGTCTTCTGGTGAAGATTTACCTGTAGTCCTCCCCGGTAAGCCATATCATCTTCGATGAATTTCCGAACCATGACAACAGGTACATAGGTTTGAAACCCGCTGAAAAGTCCGGTATCGGAAGAAGGTCTGGATCCGGCGAAAAATTTATTCCCGAAGATAGGCAGAGAGAAACTGATATTCCAGTCACCTTTTGCTGGAAGGAGTTTATCTCTGTCGATATCGAGCTTTCCCTTAAAGGGTATGATAAAAGCGTGGTCTTGAGGGTCTCCACTCTCCCCACCTTCATCCTGTGCGAAGGAAGGCGCTGCGAAGAGCAGTAGGACCAACGTGATATAGGTAGATCTGATCATCATCGTTGTTTTTTGGTTCGTTCAAAAATTGATCAAGAGAAAATGATTTTCCTTGATGAAGACGAACTTGATTCAGGGAGTGTAAGAAAAGTCAACGACCTTGGTCTGTTCCGGAAGGGCAGTAACTGTCTGTTCAGTAGCACTAAAGATCTTTCTTTCCTCTCCACTGCTAGTTTCCTGATCGTACTCGAATTCGTTCGGTACGATATGGACTTTTACCTCCTTATTGTTCACATCTACATCAACGCTGTACTCCCCGCTGCCATCTACCTCAGCTTGGTAATATTTCCTCTCATATTCGGAACCGGAAGCGTGCGTAACAAGGTCCTCAGAGCTGATCCAAACGGTGATCTGAGTACCTTCCGGAGCATCTTCAAGCTCGCTGTTCGTAGCATCCAGCTCGGCCGTTACCTGTCCTTTGATCGTTGCAGAGGAGTATTCTACTTCTTTTGCTTCTTCTTCTTTGCTGCAGAAACTCAGTGAGAGCGCCAGAAAGAGAGAAGTTCCTGTCAGTAACCACTTGTTAGTCTTTTTGATCATGATCTTGCGTTTTTAGGTTGATCACGGCAAATCTAAAACAAACTTTGTGAACCTCCTATAGTACACCTCAAAATTATCCTCCGCTGGATGTTAATAACTGTTAGGGAATATAGGGTCAGAAGTTTATAATGTTGGTCCACGTCGTCGATATGCCTTGTTATTTGGGGATATCGATCAATCGCTGAAGGTTTTGGTGAAATGGGTATAAAAAATGGTTTGGTCAGCCAGGGGTATTGTTCTTTTACCCGCCGGATCCCCGAAATGTCGGAAGAATGATATTTCTCACAGCTCGTGGAAGGAGAATACTGATGGGGGTCATTGGACGAAGCGAACATACTCAGGAGTTTTGTAAGAGGAGTTCTTCACTGTTATCGCACACAAATACCAGGACCTGATGAGATCCAACAACACTCCATTGTTCCGGAACCGGCGGGAAGCAGCAGAACTATTGGTGGAACAGTTACAATATCTCAAAGGGGAGCAGGGAGTGGTCCTTGCTATTTTAAGGGGCGGAGTACCGGTTGGAGCAGTGATCGCAGATGGTTTGGGATGGCCTTTCGATATCGTGCTCGCGAAGAAGATCGGTCATCCGGTCAACCCTGAATATGCGGTCGGAGCTGTTAGCCTTGAAGGAGCTGTTATCGATCCTGGTACCCGGATCCCTTCCGATCACCTGGAAAGAGAAGTGCTAAGGATCCGGGAGGAACTCAAGGAAAAAAAGCGAAAGTTCCGGGGAGATCATCCTGACCCCGACCTCAAAGGCCAAACGGTCTTGTTGGTGGATGACGGGGTGGCGACCGGTCAGACCATGAAAGTTACTGTCCAGCTCGTCCGGGCCAAAGGGGCGGAACGGGTGATCGTGGCCATGCCGGTAGCCCCGCCTGGTGCTGTGGCCTTATTGAAAGAAGAAGCTGATGAAGGTTTTATGCCATAGGACAGTATTACAGCGACTTTCATCAGGTCAGTGATGAAGAGGTCGTTCGTTTGCTAAAGGGGCGAGGAATGCTATGAAAATGGTTGGCTGCTGTTATATCTTAGCGAATGTGACCGGATCATTGCCGTGGAGGGGATGTTTCGGACCTTTATCCCGCTGTTGAACACCTGATGATCCCGGATCATGGAGCTGAATTGGCGAAAGACCCTTTACTTCCTTGTTTTATCCTTCTTATTGAGTTGGGGACTTTTCTTTGGTTATCTGACCTTGGGCGGGAAATGGGAAAGTTCCTGGACAACGGTCATGATGGTGGGGTATATGATCATGCCGGCCCTTGCAGCGATCCTGGTCCAGCGCGCCATTTTTCATGAGCCCCTGAGGCCTCTGGGGCTTTTCTTCCACTGGGACCGGTGGTATTGGATCGGATGGGTTTTACCGGTAGTGATCGCTCTCCTCACATTCGCGGTAGGGTTGTTGCTTCCTGGTGTGGATCACGCTCCGGATATGGGAGGGATCTTCGAACGGTTTCGGGGGCAGATGACGGAGCAACAATTCCGGGAAATGAAAGAAATGCTCGCCGGTTCTCCTGTGTCTCCGCTCTTTTTGATGATCGGCCAGGCATTGCTGGCAGGTATTACCGTTAATGCATTGTTCGCTTTCGGAGAGGAATTGGGATGGCGGGGAATGCTCCACCGGCAGTTGATTCGTTACGGCTTTTGGGTCACCGCTTTTTTGACCGGCCTGGTCTGGGGGGTCTGGCATATCCCTGCGATCCTGATGGGGCATAATTACCCCGACCATCCGGTGAAAGGTGTTTTGCTCATGATCTTGTTCTGCTTGCTCTGGTCTCCCTTGTTCACCTTCATCAGACTCCGTACTGGCTCCGTATTTCCGGTAGCGATCCTGCACGGTACGATCAATGCTTCTACCGGCCTGGCGATCGCATACCTGCAGGGAGGGAGTGACCTTACGGTTGGTGTGACTGGTTTAGCTGGTCTGGTGGTGCTGGGTATGGTCAACCTTGGGTTGCTCATGTACGATAAACGGTTTCCGATCCGGGAGCACTGGACTTGACCTTTGTTCCTGTGAACCATGGTGGGATGATCTTTGTCATTGCCAACGACTGACAGGGCTCATATATCAAAGGAATGGAAAGGTATTCTTTTGCTTACATTGAGCCTTGAAGACCTGAACCAAGAAAAATGACCGTATCATATGGAAACAAGGGAGAAAGATCCGATGACCCAAAAGAAATTCGAGGAATTAACAAAGATCCATACACTGCGTTGCGTCACGATCTACCTTCCCACCCATCGTTATGGAAAGGAAGTGAACGAACAACAGGATCTTCTCCTGTTCAAAGACCGGGTTCGGAAAGTACGGCATGAACTGGAACATGAGCACCAGCTTTCCGGGCAAGAGGCGGATGCTTACCTGAAGCCTGCCTATGACCTGATGGAGAATGTTCCTTTCTGGCATGATCTGGCAGAGGGCTTAGCTTTTTTTCTGAGCGATGAAGGTGCTGAAACGTACCGCATGCCGGTTGCTTTCTCCACATTTACTTTTGTTGCTGACCATTTCTACCTCCGGCCACTTTTTCCTTATTTTGAAAAAGAAGGCCATTTTTACATCCTTGCGCTGAGTGAAAAGGATGTTCGTTTGATGAAGGCCGACCGGTTCGGGTTCGAATTTCTGGACGGAAAAGGTGTTATCCCAGGACGATTGGAAGAGGTCGTGGGGTATGATCATACTGAAAAGACCTTGCAGGGACATTCGGTCAAAGGACGGGGTACCGGCAAGGTCCTGCATGGCCATGGGGAAGGAAGAGATGAAGACAAACAGGAGTTGGAGAAGTTCTTTCGGAGTGTGGACAAGGGCGTTCAAGAGCTGCTCCAAAAGGACCAGCAAGCACCTTTGGTATTGGCTGTTGTGAAAGAATATGCAGGGCTTTACCGAACGGTTTCCCATTACAGGAACCTGCAGGAGGAGTTCGTGAAGGGCAACCCTGAGGCGACCGACCCGCACAGGATCCATGAAAAGGCTTATGCGATCGTCCGGGAAGAACTCGGAAAACGCAAAAAGAAATGCATGGAGCAATACCGGGACCTTCTGGATTCGGACCGCACTACCTATGACATCGAAAATATCGTTCCGGCTGCAGTGGAGGGAAGGGTGGAAGCCCTTTTCATCAATGAAGCAGCCCATATCTGGGGGGTATACGATGAGGAGAGCCGCCATTGCCGTTTCCAGGAAGAAAAGACCACTGATAATACCGACCTCACCTACCTTGCTGCGATCAAGACATTCCGGCAAGGGGGAGAGGTCTTCGTCCTTCCGGGCCATGCCATGCCGGAAGAAGAAACGATGGTGAATGCTTTGTTGCGCTATTGATCACTTCCGAATCCTGATCGGGAACCGTTATCTTTGATCCCCGGTCATGAACCTTTGGGATTACATTCGGAATTTTCTTCGTGACCGGAATGTCGCGGCCCTGGCCCCGACTTCCCACCTTTGCGTGAAAGCGATCGTGGATCACCTGGACCTGGAAGGGGACCAGGTGGTCGTAGAGTACGGTCCGGGGGATGGTGCTGTCTCCCGGGAACTCCTCCACCGGTTGTCCCCGGCATCGCGATTGATAATGGTAGAGTCCAACGAGGCTTTTTGCCGGGAACTCTCCTGCTGGAAAGATAAAAGGATTACCCTTGTTCAGGGAAAAGCACAGGATATTGAGGGTATCCTGCAGGAGCAGGGGGTCTGCCGGGTGGACCAGGTGCTTTCCGGTATTCCTTTTTCTTACCTTACCGGGGAAGACCAACAAAGGATCCTCAACGCTTCCTGGAGAGTCCTGCCTGTAGAAGGCCGGATGATAGCTTATCAATTGACCGCCCGTTTACGCCCGGAGCTGGAAAAGCGATTTGAAAACGTCCGGGAGGACCGTTGCTGGAGCTATTTGCACCCCCTTTGTATTTTGGTGGCGGAAGGTAAGAAGCGGCAGGAGTAGGTGGTTGATGCGGAGCTTTATACCTTTGTCCTGATGCCGCCTTCAAACCCTTACTGCTATGAGCACCCCCGGCCGGCCGTTGCTGCCGATGCTGTGGTATTCGGGTTCGACCGAAAGGAAGAGCGGACCTATGTGCTGCTTATCCGGAGAGGAAAACCTCCTTTCGAAGAAAAATGGGCCTTCCCCGGAGGGTTCTTGCACATGGATGAGTCTGCCGAAGAAGCTTGTCGCCGGGAATTGAAAGAGGAAACGGGAATGGAAGCCGGTCATCTGGAGCAATTGGGGGCATTCACCGATCCCGAAAGGGATCCTCGTGGACGGATCCTTTCCGTGGCTCATTACACTTTGGTCGATAAGAATGGCACGGCACTAAAGGCCGGGGATGATGCAGGAGAGGCCCGGTGGTTCTCTTTGGATGAGTTGCCCGGTCTGGCCTTTGATCATGCAGAGATACTGGAATTCGCCCTGCAGCATCTCGGACATTTGCTCGATGTTCAAAAGAACAGGTGAGCCTTGTCAGGATCCCTTTTTCCGGTGAAAAGGCTTTTTCCCTTTTTTAAAGGGACCAGAACGCCCTCCCTTGCTTTTTTTCCGGGGCTCATAGGCAGGTCCTTCTCCTATCGAAGCCGGTAGGGGAAGTTTCTTCACTTCGCTTTTGATCAGGTCTTCGATTCTGGCGAATCTGGATTGGTCGTCCTCATTGATCAGGCTGATGGCCAACCCGCTTTCTTCAGCCCGGGCTGTTCGCCCGATCCGGTGAACGTAATCCTCGGGGTCTTGAGGAACGTCGAAGTTGATGATGAGGTCGATGGATTTGATGTCGATACCGCGGGAAAGAACATCCGTAGCGATCAGGATGGGGAATTTTCTGTTCCGGAACTGGCGCAGGACTTCTTCCCGTTCATTCTGATCAAGATCCGAAGAGATGGTCTTGACCCCGAGCCCGAGTTGCTTCAATTGCTTGCCCAGTTCGGCCACTTTGCGTTTGGTGGAGGCAAAGACCAGAACACTTTGTAAATTCTCCTCTTTGCCTTTGAGCAGATGTTCCAGCAAAGGGGTCTTTTGGGCATCGTAAGCCAGGTAAGCGACTTGAATGACCCGTTCGGCCGGAGCAGATACGGCAATACTGACCTCTGCAGGGTTGTTGAGAATGCTTTGGCTGAACTTCCGGATCTCGGGAGGCATGGTGGCGGAGAACAACAGGCTTTGTCTTTTTTCCGGCAAGCCTTTCATGATGGCGAGGATGTCTTCCTGGAATCCCATGTCCAGCATGCGGTCGGCTTCGTCCAGGATCAGAAGGTCCACCCGGGAAAGGTCCATGTAAGCCATCTTCATATGGGTCATTAGTCGGCCGGGGGTTCCCACGATGACCTCTACACCTTGTTCAATAGCCTTTTTCTGCTGGTCCCATACATCGCTGTCCCCGCCACCGTATATGGCCAGGGAGGAAATATCCAGGAAGTAGGAGAATCCTTCGATCTCCTGGTCTACCTGTTGGGCGAGTTCCCGGGTGGGAACGATAACGATGACGGAAGTTCCGGTCTTTTGTTCTTTGTAGATGCGGTCCAGGACCGGCAGGATATAAGCCGCCGTTTTTCCGGTACCGGTCTGTGCACAGGCGATGATATCGTCCCCTTTTTGGATCTCGGGGATGGCCTGTTCCTGAATAGGGGTAGGGGTATTGAACCCCATGGCTTCCAGTCCTTCTAATAGTGCGTCACTGAAGCCGAACGATCTAAAATCCAATGGCTGTTTCATTTGTTGATGAGCACCCCAAAGATAAGATCTTCTATTGGTCTTCTCAGAGGTCCAACGTAAGTTGGGTCCCCGTTACCGCTGGCGGAATATTATCCAGTTCGGAAAGGGTTACGCCCAGCAGCCGGACAGGTTCGGAAGGAAGGGGGGACCGGAGGGACTGGGTCACGGTTTTGAAGATCGTTTCCCCGGAACGCGTGGGGTGGTCCAGGGAACGGCTCCGGGTCGTGGTTTGGTGCCGGTGGTCTTTGATCTTCAGGGTAATGGTCCTTCCTCTGACCTTTTGGCCGGCCATTCGGTCGCTGACCTTCTCAACGATCTTTTCCAGCTCCTGCAACATAGCATCTTCGGTCACCAGGTCTTCAGCAAAGGTGCGTTCTGCTCCGACCGACCGGCGTGTTCGCTCAGGCTTT
>CAZAYA010000013.1:0-14560 GCA_964489175.1 uncultured Flavobacteriales bacterium
TATCCTGGGTATCCCTTTCCGGGTTACCGAGGAAAAGGAAGGTTTCGCTCAGCATGGAGGTCCCCGGTTCTGGTACGGGACCGATTCTCCTGAGCCTGGTAACGTTTTCCTGCGGGCTCATGATCTTCTGCAGCAGAAAGATATCAGGGAACAAAAAATACAAGTGACCTGGCAGGAAGGTATGCCGGTGTTCTTCCATGTGGATCCTCCTTCTATGATGGGCTATGATCCTCTGGCTGCGGTCTTTTATTCTATTAGCCGGTACGAAGAATACCTGCCCTTCGAGGAGGATGAGCATGGTCGTTTCCCGGCCCGGGAGAGTCTTGCCTGCAAGGAAGGATTTCTGGAAGAGCCGGTAGTGGAACAATGGGTTTTCGATCTTCTGAAGGCTTTGCAGCAACATTTTCCGGAGCTCCGGGAAAAGGAAAGGACTTTCCGTTTTTTGTCCACCATCGATGTGGACAATGCCTATGCTTATAAAGGGAAATCCCTCCGGCGGAAGGTCGGGGGAGCATTGAAAGCGCTCTTCGATTCGGGGCGGGAAGCTTTTGCTGAACGATGGGAGGTGCTGAAAGGAAAGGAAAAAGACCCTTACGACACTTTCTCCTGGCAGGAAGAGACCCATAAGAGGTATGGGGTAGAGGTGCTGTATTTCCTGTTGTTTTCCAAACCTGGTCCTTATGACCGGAACATTGCGCATGACCGACCAGTTTACAGAAAGTTGATCCGGTGGCTCCACGAAAGGCAAAGGCTGGGCATTCATCCTTCTTATGTTGCTTCCGGGGATCCTGAGCGATTGCTGGAGGAGGTGAACGGGTTGGCATCGCTGACCGGAGAAGCTGTTCGAACCAGCCGCCAACATTTTCTCAAGTTCACTTTGCCTGATAGCTATCGCAGGTTGATCCGGGCAGGGATCACCGAAGAACATTCTATGGGTTATGTGACTTGCCCGGGGTTTCGGGCCGGAACATGCACGCCTTTTCTTTTCTACGACCTCCGGGAAGAACGGATGTCAGGGTTGCGGGTCTATCCTTTTGCAGTGATGGATGTTGGATTGATCCGGGACATGGGCCCCGGAGCCGGTCTTGAAAAGATCTTGGAGTTGATGGAAAAGGTCCGTCGGGTGAGGGGGAGCTTCATAAGTGTCTGGCACAATCGTACATTCAGCGAAAAGGAATATGAATGGCACGGATGGAGTAAGGTCTATGAGAAAGTGCTGGAGCAGGCTTCCCGGTGGCTAGAGGAAAGCTCTGAACATGCTGATCAATGAAGGCGGTTTCCTTCCCTTAATCCGAGCGTGGTCGGGATGTCCTCTCCCCGGAGCTTGGTTCCCTTTTCGTCTTGCAACAGGAGAATACGGATCGGATGATCCCCCGTTGCGATGACGATCCCCTTCTCTTCGGTAACCATAACAGTTCCTGGCGATGTTTTTCTGCCAGAAAGCGGGGCAGCTTCCCCTTTCCGGACTCTGATCTTTTGATTTCCAAGCAGGGAGTAGGGTTGGTAGGAAGGGCTTTCAAAAACACCATGGTCTGCGGCTCTTAGAAAACGAAGGATCTCTTCGCAGGAGCGGTGCCAGTCGATATGGCCATCCGGGAGATCCTTCCACTGGTATAGTTTTCGTCGGGACAAGTCTTGAGGGTAGGAAGGAAGCTCTTTTTCTGCCAGCAGCAAGCGAATGGTCTCTTGCAAGAGGCTCTCTGAGGCTTGGATACAATCATTCAGAACAGAAAGGCCCGTAGAATCGGAAGCAAGAGGAACTTCTTTTTCCAGAGCTATCGGACCAGTGTCGATTCCTTTCTCCATCCAGTGCAGTGTGACCGTGATCGACTGCTCTCCATTCAGGATCGCCCATTGATGAGTGAAAAGCCCTGCATATTCAGGGAGTTTGCCGAAGTGAAGGTTCAGGGCCCCTTTTCGGGGGACGGCAAGGACTTGTTCCGGTAAGATGCGGGTGGCATGGAGGTTGAAAAGCCAATCCGGCTGAAGCTCCTTCAACCGGGATATACCCTCGGGCTGGTAAAGCCAGGAAAGCTCGCTGAAAGGGATTTCGTTTTCCCGGCAGATCGTTTCGGCGCCGGAAGCTTTTCCTTCTTCTGTGAAGACATGCAGGAGGGAGATGCCTTCAGTGTCCTTCAGGGCCTTGATGGCTCCGGAAAGGGGACGGAACCCTCCCGTCAATATGACCCGGATCGTTTTCATGAACATACTTTCCTGAGGCACCCGAAGTTCCTGATTTTTTATCGATACGTGTACGGGCAGTTCCGCCTGATTGCGTATTTTCCCGCCTGCAACCTAGTAAAACGACCGAACGATGGTCCATGTATTGAGCCGGGAGAATTCTCTTCTCCACCACTTCATTGCCGAGGTCCGTGATAAGGAGATCCAAAAGGACCGGATGCGATTTCGCCGGAACCTGGAAAGGATCGGAGAGATCTTTGCTTATGAGATCAGTAAGAAAATGACTTATCAGCCCTGTCCTGTGGAGACCCCGCTGGGGGGGACGGAGATCCCGCTCCTGCGAGAACAACCCGTGATCGCGACCATCCTTCGGGCGGGTATTCCACTTTACCAGGGTATGCTCAGCTATTTTGATCGTGCTGACAGTGCCTTTGTTTCCGCTTATCGAAAAGCCCGGAAAAATGAGGACAAGTTCGATATCAAAGTGGAATACATGGCCACGCCTTCTTTGGATGGGCGGGAATTGATCATTTGCGACCCCATGCTGGCCTCAGGGTCTTCGATGATCCTTGTCTACAAAGGGCTTTTGCAATATGGTAAACCAAAGCATGTACACATTGTTTCTACTATCGGGAGCAATGAAGGGTTGGAGAAAGTGAAGCGGAGCCTTCCGGAGAACGTGTCTTTTTGGTTGGGAGCATTGGATGAAGAACTGACCGCAGGCGCCTACATCGTTCCCGGGTTGGGTGATGCCGGAGATCTTGCTTACGGAGCAAAGGAGAGTCCTGAAGAATAAAAGGTTGCGATGTCCCTTGAATTTTTAGAGGTCCTTACCGAGGTCCTCACCGTGGTCCTGACAAGTAGTACCAAATTCTTTTTAGCTCCTTTTCTGGCGAAGAACATTTATGGATTCTCTTTTATGGAGACCGTAGGGATGACCATTGCCGGGGGATGGATCGGAGTACTGTTCTTTTACCTTTTCAGTGGTTGGGTCGTGCGAAAGACCACCGAACGGAGATGGAAAAAAGCGGTAAAGGACCGCGCCCGGGGGAAATATAAACCCCGCAAGAAATTCACACGTATGAACAAGCTTATTATCCGTGTGAAATGGGGCTTTGGGCTGATCGGCCTTGCAGCCATCACCCCTCCGCTCGTGTCCATTCCCCTGGGGTCCGTTTTGGCAGCTAAATATTTTCGTAAGAATCCGTTCACCCTGGCTGCTTTGATGTTCTCCGTTGTGGTATGGTCTTTTCTCCTGACCTGGGCAGCGGATTTTCTTCCCATTCAGATTGTTTCCGACCACTGATGAACAACCGCCGCTACACGCACCTGTTCTTTGACCTGGACCGTACCCTTTGGGATTTCGAGGCCAATTCCCGGGAAGTTCTTTATGACCTTTTTCATACCCATGAACTTGACAAATTGGGGATCGCCGGGGCGGGAAAATGGGTCCGGGAATACGAAACGATCAATGCAGGTTATTGGGAAGCTCACCGGAGTGGAAAGGTTGGCAAAGACGAATTGCGCTACAACCGGTTCCGGGATACTTTCCGGGTGTTCGGAGTGAGAAGTGAAGACCTTGCTGAGAAGATCGGTGATGATTACATAAGGCGTACGCCTCAAAAGACCAACCTCATCCCGGGTGCCTTTGAAATGCTGGAGGAGTTGTCGGAGAAGTATGCGGTCCACTTGATCACCAACGGGTTTGAGGACACCCAGTACATCAAATTGAAAGGAAGCGGTATTGACCGGTTCTTCGGGGAAGTGGTGACCAGCGACAGAGCGGGACAGCGAAAACCCCACCCGGGGATCTTTCAATTTTCTCTTGAAGTAGCAAAAGCGGAGCCAGAGGACAGTTTAATGATCGGGGATGACCTGGAAGCGGATATCATCGGGGCCAGGAAGTTCGGTATGGACCAGGTTTATTTCAATCCTTTCGGTAGGCGGCACCGGGAAAAGGTGACCTATGAGGTTGCCCTGCTAAAGGAAATGCAAGCTTTCCTCTGATCCCTCCTGCCTTGGTACCTTTGGCCGGAACATCAAAAAACAGACTTCATGGATATTAAAGATGCCCATTTTTTGGTCACCGGCGGTAGTTTAGGGATCGGGAAGGCCGTTGCCCGGGAACTTGTGAACAAGGGGAGCAGGGTGATGATCACCGGCCGCGACCAGGCGCGTTTGGATCAGGCAGCTGCTGAAACAGGAGCTGTTCCTTTTGTCGCGGATGTGGCGAACGAAGCGGATGTAAAAAAGACTTATGATGCCTTTTTCCGACAATTCGACCGGCTTGATGGGTTGATCAATAATGCCGGCATTGGTCTGCGAAAGGAGGTCACAGGGTTGGAAGCTTCTGATTTCGAGAAGGTTTTTCAGGTGAACGTGATCGGTGCGGCGATGATGGGAAAGCAAGCTGCTCTTCACTTCAAGGAGCAAAACCACGGTGCTATTGTCAACATTGGCTCAACAGCTGCCCTGAAAGGCTACCCTGGCGGATCCGTATATGTTTCCTCCAAGTTCGCTCTTCGTGGGATGACCTATTGCTGGCAGGCTGAATTGCGGCCTTTTAATGTTCGGGTCTTGCTGGTGAACCCTAGTGAAGTAACAACGGCCTTCGGGAACCCTGAAAGGAAGGAGCGAAGAGAGGAAGACCGGAAGTTGAGGTCTCAGGAGATCGCTCATGCTGTTATCAGTGGCCTGGAGATGGATGACAGGGGATTCATTCCGGAATTGGCAGTGTTTGCAACGAACCCCTGGGAAACCTGAAGGGTCAATTCATGTGGAAGTTCAGCTCCCCGGCCTTCATCTTCTTGTATTGCTGGGCCAGGTAGGCGAGGACCTTCCGAAAGGTCTCCATGGAAGCTTGAGTCTCTTCGCTGACCGGCTCATTCTTTAGCCGCAGCACCAACAATCCATAGAGACCGTTCAGGCAGGTCTCGATCTCATTCTTCATCCTCCCCTGGCTTTTTTCCTGTAGTTGGGAAATATGAGGCATGGCCGCTTCGAAGACCCGGGTGTATTTTTCATCCCGCATGACGTTCAGCAAGGTGTTGTGCAGGTAATAGAGTTCTACTACCACTTCGTTGACGATCTCCAGGTGCCCCTTTTCTTCTACCCCTTCGTTCTTCATCTGCTGGATCAGGCTTTTGAACCATTCCCGCTCTTTTTCCATTTCCTCTTCACCCCCTTGGAATTGTTGTATAACGGTTTCTTCCAGGTGTTCCATGTTCATTCCGGAAGCCCGTATCAGGTCCTCCATCTGCCACATGTAGAGAATGTACTCGGCAATGTTCTCTTCCTTCTTCTTTTCGGCGATGAAATACGACATGAGATTCAGGGGGTGTTGGAGGCGGCTTTTTGCTCTTCGCGGTAAGACCTGTTCAGTCCGGAAAGGACTTCTTTGGTGATCTCCAGACTATCGTCGGCTAGAAGGACCTGTCCTCCTTTCTGGTAGCTGAGAATGAGGTCGTACTGGTGCGTATTGTTGAAATCCTGAAGGAAATCATTGATGTTCCTGAAGAATTTCTTTTGGAGCCGGGTTTCTTTTTTTCTGACCTTTCCCGAGAGTTCATCTCTTTTTTTCCGAAGCTCTTCCTGTTTTCTCATGATCCTTTGCTGGGCTTTTTCCAGCTCTTTCTGGGTCATGTAAGTGGCTTCTTCCTGTAATTGGCGGTATTCTTTTTCAAATTCCCGGAGTTGCCGCTGCAATTGTCGCTCGGCCCTGAGTTGCTCACTTCCGATTTCTTCGTACATGTCTTCGATGTACTGATAGTTGTTTTGGATCGAATCCCCGTTCACATAAGCTATGCGAAGGTTCCCGGATGGTCTGGAGGTGGCTGAAGAGGTTTGGGGCTTTTCCCCGGAAGAAGGGGCTTCATCTTTCTTTCCGAACTCCAGCGTATAAAGATGAATAATGGCCAGAAGGAGGAGGATGTTGAGGATGATGGAGATGCGGGCGGTCATGGTCAAACGGGTTTTGACCAGCAAAGGTAGGAACTATCCTTTCACCCTGAAAGGATCAGGGTAGGATCAGGCTGCTCCCAGGGAGACGACCTTTCGGGGGGGTACGCGTTCCTGCGGACTGTACCCGATCACTTCAAAAGGAGCTTTGATCATGCAGGCGTAATCCTGTCCGACTTCCAGCATATCATCATCCCCTTCTTTGTAATACCATTTTACCGAAACCTTGTGCCCTTTTTGGTGCAGGTCGTTCAGTTTATAGAGAAGGAAAAGGATCCTCTTGGAAGAGGAGATATTGAAAGCATAAAGGTCCAGTTCAAGGCAAGTGTTCGGGTTGGGATGTTGGATATACTGATCGATCCAGTCCAGGATCGGTTCGAAAAAGGCATCAACGTCCTTGGGGAGGACTTTTCCGCTGATCTTGAAAGTGTTGCGGGTTGGGTCGAGAACAACAGCAGGAGTGTTGTCAGTGGGCTCGCGTAGAAGTTTTTCCATGGCCACCATAGGTTGGGTTAGGGAATCCAAATATGATCATCTTTCCCGTTTGTGGCCGGACTTTTCTACTAATGAGGGGTTTTAGTGAACGAACACCGGAAAAGGAGGGACGGAAGGAATTATTGGATCGCTGAGATCATGGAGTATCGTTATCGGCGGGAATGTGCCCCTGTTAACTTGCTATCTTTACCCCATTCCCATGAATTTCCTGGCTCATTTGCTTCTTTCCGGTAATGATAAGGACCTTATGTTCGGCAACTTTATTGCCGATGGAGTGAAAGGAAAGGCTTATTCAAGGTACCCTGATGGCGTGGCCCGGGGGATCATATTGCACCGGGCAATAGATGCTTTTACGGACGATCATCCCTTGGTGAAAGAAGCTAAGAAGTCACTCTTTCCTGATTACGGAAAGTTTGCGGGGGTGATCATCGATCTGTTCTACGATCATTTCCTGGCGCTCCATTGGAAGCGCTTTCATACGCTTCCTCTTGATGCTTATGAGGAACAAGTTCATCGCTTGCTCACTTCCCGGAAGGAGCAGATGCCTCAGCGTATCCGAAGAATGTACCCTTATATGGTAGCGGATAAGTGGTTGAGCAATTACCGGAAAACAGAAAGTATCGACAGGGCCCTGCAAGGTATGGGACGGCGTTTCCCCTTTGAGAACCCTTTGCATGAGGCAGGGAAAGAATTGAACGGTGAACGGAGAGACCAGCTGGAGAAGGGTTTTTTGGCTTTTTTCCCGAAACTCTCAGAATACTCGGAAGCCAAGAAAAAAGAACTCTGTGACCGATGAGCCGTTTGAAACTGGACCTTCATCCACTCTTCAAGAATGGCAAGGCTATTGATCAAGCGCTGGAGGGTATTATACAAGAAGCTGTGGAAAAAAAGGTGAAAATCGTGGAGATCATCCCGGGAAAAGGGTCCGGACAGTTGAAAAAGCGGGTGCTGAGATTCCTGCAGCAGAAGCATATCAAGGCGCTTTATCACCGGGTGGAAAAGGATGTAAAGAACCATGGCAGGGTATTCGTTCATTTTCGCCATCACTCTTGATATTTCCGGATCTCGGGGTAAATGCCCTCATGTGATCAATTCTCTTAAATTTGTGGCACTAACGCCTAAAACGGCGGCATGAAAAGAGTTGTTACGTCCGGTCTTCTTTTCTTTCTGCTGGTCTTCTTTGCCCATGCTCAGGAAACCATCGTGCTCGAAGGGCAGTATCATGAAAAGAACCTTTATGTGAACAATCCGGTAGCCAAGACCGGTGTTGGGTTTTGCGTATATGAAGTTCGGGTGAACGGTGAACTTTCCACTGACGAGACCAACTCCAGTGCTTTTGAGATCGACCTTGCCCAATTCGAAGACCTTAAGCCAGGTGACGATGTTCTGATCGAGGTCAAACACAAACCGGAGTGTACACCAAAGGTTTTGAACCCCAATGTTCTAAAACCTCGGCCTACCTTTGAGGTAGTTGATATCAAGGTGGACGACAATGGTACGCTGACCTGGAAGACCGTCAATGAGCAGGGTCGGCTTCCCTTTACCATTCAGCAATTCAAATGGAACAAATGGGTGAATGTCGGTGAAGTCCAGGGAAACGGGGCCAAGGATACGAGTACCTATTCCTTCAAGGTCGATCCTGTCCCTGGCGAAAATCGTTTCCGGGTTAAGCAGGAAGGAATGGAAGGTGATGAAAAACGCTCACAGGCGACCCGGTTCTATTCTTCAGCTCCAAAGATCTCCTACGACTATAAGAAGCAGGATGATAAGGTTACCTTTTCTTCCGAGACCTACTACGAGCTTTACAACAAGTATGGACAGATCGTCAAGAAAGGTTTTGGGAAAACGCTTGACATGTCCAACATGGAAGAGGGTGTTTACTACCTTAATTTCGGAAGTCAGACCGTCGATTTCAAGAAGTTCTGAGCTGTTCAGCTCCGGTTGCTCAGGATCTTTTCCACAAATTCCTCGAAGGGCAGTGCCCGCGTGAACTTCGCATCTGAATAGATCGAGGCCATGATCTTGATGATGCTGGGTTGTTCATTGATGCGGTGGTATTCGATGAGAATGTTGCCGTACAATTGGTCGGTGATTGTTGCGTTCATATTCTTGTTGATCGGAGGCTTCAGGTAATGCCGGTCGATGGTCTCGTAATGGTCTTCATGCTCGAGTATCCTTCTGTCAGAAAGGTATTTCCGGTAGCCTATCCCCAATACCCGGTCTCTTAACAGGTCGAACAAATATTCATTCTCTTCTTCTTCTATTCCCGGTGGAGGAGGAAAGAAAAGGCCACAGCCATATGGGGAAGAATGAAGGAAAAGTTCCGTTTCCGTCTTCTGACCGGAATTTTTCAGTTGAAAGGCCTCGGCCAGGAGTTGCAGGGAAGAGTGATGTTCTCCCCGGTCCAGCCACGCTTGCTGTTCCTGCAGGAACTCTTCGCTGCGTTCTATCATTTCCTTGTGGACGGGCAGGTGAAGGTTGTTCCCTTGTTGATCCTTTTGCTGCTCGCGGGAAGGGAACAGTCTTTGCCGAATCCGTTCGAAAAAATTGTTGTTCCCTTTGTCAGATCCCATATCCTCGATACACTGTTCTTCATTCAAAGGTAAAGCTTCTTTGAAAGGCCAGGACTTTCCAGAGAAGGAATCCCTAAGTTTGTTGTATGAAGGTAGAGCAGGTCATTACATCCGATGGATCGCATTCTCTGTATGTTCCTGAACTGGATGAATATTACCACTCCACTCACGGGGCTATACAAGAGTCACAACATGTTTTCATCCAGGAAGGATTCGACCTTTTCCGGGGAAAGGAAAAGGTTCGTATTCTGGAGATCGGTATGGGCACTGGTTTGAATGTGTTCCTGACCTGCCTTGCCAGGAAAAAAGAGGAGGTCCAGTATACCGCCATTGAACTTCACCCTCTGGAGAAAGCGGTCTGGAAAAACCTCAATTACCCGGAGCTGGCTGGGATGACAGACCGTAAAGCCGTTTTCGAAAGGATCCATTCGGGGTCCTGGGAGGAGCCTGTTCAGCTGGAGTCGGGTCTTGAATTGTTGCGGAGGAAGATCGCTCTTGAAGCCTATCAGCCCGATGGAGCTTTCGACCTGATCTATTTTGACGCTTTCGCCCCTAAGTACCAGGCAGCAATGTGGCGATCCGCTCATTTCGACAAATTATATGCTCATATGGTGCCGGGAGGTGTGCTGGTCACCTATTGTGCCAAAGGGAATGTAAAGCGAGACCTGGAGAAAGCAGGGTTCGGGGTTGAATGTCCTCCGGGACCACCCGGCAAGCGGGAAATGACAAGAGCACGGAAAGAAGAATGAAGGTGTCCTTTCAATATTCAAGATTCCCTCATGCCTGGCTTTAACATCCGCGTTTACGGTCTCCTGATCCGGGAAGAACACATTCTGTTGGTCGATGAATCGATCGGGGGGCACCCTGTTACGAAATTCCCGGGTGGCGGACTGGAATTCGGGGAAGGGCCCGAAGATTGTATGAAAAGGGAAGCCCTGGAGGAACTGGGGGAAGAAGTGACGATCCTGGAGCATTTCTATACTACAGGATTCTTTCAGCCCTCAGCTTTCCGAAAAGACGATCAGGTGATCAGCATTTACTACCACATTAATACCGAAGCCCTTCTTGAAGACATCGAGGTCAGAGAAGCCCCTTGTGGGCTCGAAAAAGCTTCCCTGGTATTCCGCTGGAAAGCTTTGGCCAATCTTCGGGAAGAGGATGTAACCTTTCCCATCGATCAGGTAGTGGTAAAAAAACTGATAGAGGAAAGGTAAGTTTTGACGGGTACCAGGTTTCGCTACAGAGGGTCAGTGGTCAAGGTGCAAAGACCCTGTATCCGACCCTTGTGCGACGGCAGGCGTGGGTACTTATCGTTCATTTCGCTTCTTGATCGGCATTTATAACTCGATCCTTATCGACCGGCGATAATCACCACTGGTCCATTCCGTGTAAGGTAGGGTTACGAGCAATTCACCATTGTCATGCTCGGCCCGGACCCTGGCTCGGTTGACCGTTTGAGGTAGAAAGAGGGTCTTGATCACCCTGGGGGCGGCCCCGGCACCTTTTTCCTCCGTGAGGTCTTGTGATACAGGGACCAGGTGCAGGATATGCAACTGGTTGTTGATGATCTCAACCCGCAAGTCCTCTGCGGATACACCCGGAACCCTGACCCGGATCTCCGCATGGCCCTTTGCTTTTTTCATCCGGACGGTCGGCATACAAACGCCGCCCCCTATGGTATTTTGGATATCTGCCTGAAACAGGAGGTCTTTCGATATGTTGATCCCTTCGTTCTTCATAATTCGTTCTCCTTTTGTCTGACCTTAGGGGCGCAAAACCTGTTCCGATCCATGAAAAAGGAAGGAGTATATTAAAAAGAAGACAAAATGACACTTCTAAACTGAAGTTAATGCCATAATGGCGCTATCGTTCTGAAGAAAGGGAGGGTTCCAGCCGGCGGGTGACATACTGCGCCACTTTGCGGTAAAAGTGCAGGGGGTGGTGGGTTCTCCATGCCATATCACACAATTGGCCGCCGAGAACGAAAAAGCTGTCGATATCGGCCTGTTCGAATTCCTCGAGAACATGCTCCCGGAAGTTGAGGAGGGCTATCCATCCACCGCTATCCTCAACTTCCTCGAACCATTCCTCGTAGTAGCAATCGTCTGAACTGTGGAAGTTGAGCACATTTTCCCCGATGAGGATGAACTTATTGATGCCTGCCTTCATCAGCCATTCGGCGATCTCCCTTTTAAGGAACATGATATCGTTGTGGAGGCAGTCGTTCCACTCCCCGATCATTTCGATAATGGTGAAGCCTTCCTGGTAATCAGCATAGAGGATCTTGATGAAAAGGGTAGGGGAGCCGATGTTGTCCCACTGGGGGTGAATGAAATGATCGTAGATCTGCTCTTCAAAATAGAACTCACTGTGCTCTCTTCCATAGAAAGGAGAGTGGGGGTCCTCGTCGGCAATGTACTGGTCGCGCCAGCTGTAATAGGGTTCGAGGTCGTGCATCTCTTTGCGTATTGAATCCGATCAGGACAGGGGATGGCTCTTTATTTTTTCAACGACCGCCCCCCTTGCTTGTTGCGGTTCAGTGGTTCTTTTCGTTCAACACTTTTCTTACACTCCCATAACGGAGAAGCAAGGCATTGGCTTCGGCGTAAGGGATGTTCAGGGTTTCCATGACCATCTTGGTGCCACGGTCCACCAGCTTTTCGTTGCTCAGTTGCATGTCCACCATCCGGTTTCCTTTCACCCGGCCGATCTTGATCATAACGGAGGTGGAGATCATGTTGAGGATGAGCTTTTGCACTGTACCCGATTTCATCCGCGTACTACCGGTCACGAATTCCGGCCCGGGATCTGCTTCGATAGGATGGTGAGCAGCTTGTCCTACCGGACTTCCGGGGTTGCAAGTGACCGCTCCTGTCGTGATCCCTGCCTTGGCAGCATGTTCAAGCGCGCCTACTACATAGGGGGTTGTGCCGGAAGCAGCGATCCCTATCAGGACATCCTGGGGACCGATCTCGTGTTCCTGAAGGTCGGCCCATCCCTGGTCCGGATCATCTTCGGCGAATTCTACAGCCTTTCGCATGGCGCTATCCCCGCCGGCCATAAGGCCGATCACCATGCCATGAGGGACCCCGAAGGTAGGAGGGCATTCCGAAGCATCCACGATCCCCAGTCTGCCACTCGTTCCCGCCCCGATGTAGAAAAGCCTTCCTTGTTCTCCCCGGATCTTATCCGCGATGATATCCACTAAAGGTTCGATAACAGGGATGAGCTTCTCGACAGCACCAGGGATCTTATGATCTTCCCGATTGATGTTCGTAAGGAGTTCACGGGTGCTCATCCTTTCCAGATGATCATAGAGAGAAGGGGTTTCAGTCTTTCTTTCTGTCATAGGCTCGGTCGAGTAGGTAGGATAAAAGTAATCATTGAGAGGAGGATCTCAGAGGAAAGTGATCAGCATCATCAGACGGGACTGACCTTCATCATTGTCTGAGAGGGAGTGTTCCTGCCATATTTGAACTTGCATTAGGATGAATGTTGTATCAAAAAAAACACCAGTTATGGGATTATTGACCAAAAGGCATGATCAGCCTGCTTTCAGAAGTTTTTTCTCCGATCTTTTCAATGATGATCTTTTCGGGGTCGACCTTTTCAATGACAAAAATGTTCCGGCAGTGAACGTCAAGGAAAAGGAGGATAGTTTTGAGATCGAAGTATCTGCTCCCGGATATGAAAAACAGGACTTCGATGTTTCCGTGGACGACGGTGTCCTCACCATTTCATCAGAAAAAGACACGGAAAGTAGCGAAGAAAAGGAGAATTTCATGCGAAGGGAGTTTCGCAGTTCCTCTTTCAAACGGTCCTTCCCTCTTCCCGATTCCGTGAAGGAAGATGATATTGAAGGGAAATATGAGCATGGGATCCTTCGGGTCATTTTGAAAAAAAAGGAAGAGGAGAGGAAGAAGGGGGCTTCCTGCAAGAAGATCCATGTGAGTTGATCGCCAGGTATTGACAGGCAAAGCCGGCCTCGGAGGCTGGCCTTGCTATTTTTTCTATTTTTCGTTCGAACTAAAAAGCTTCACTGAAGATGAACAAGATACTGGTACCTACTGATTTTTCCGATTGTGCGAACAATGCTAAGAATGCTGCTCTGGAGATCGCGAAACGGAACGGCGCTGAGATCCATTTCCTTCATTCTGTCAATACGCCGGTGGATTGGCGTGAATTCGAAGCTTATACACGGAGGGGGACCATCCCATTCTCTGGAGGCTCTATGAAAGACCTGTATCCTGAATTCAAGACAGCCGTTGGAGCCATTGAGGAAAAAATGGGAGCACTGGAGAAAGAGGCTAAAGACCTGGGGTTAGAGGCCAAAAGGCACTTGGAATACAATTACAGTTATCTGGACATCATTCGTTATGCGGAGGATCTCGGGGCTGATCTGATGGTCATGGGGTCCCATGGAGCCAGCGGACTGAATGAAATGTTCATCGGTTCCATCACGCAAAAGGTGGTGCGTTCAGCAGAAATGCCGGTTCTGGTCGTGAAAGGGGATTCTGATCTTTCCACCGCGAAGAATTTCGTTTTTTGCTCAGATTTCGAAGAAGAGCAGGTGCAGGGCGCCATGGATGATCTCATCAAATTCGTGAAGATCTTCAATGCCAAGGCTCATCTGTTGTATGTCAATACTCCCAATCATTTTGATGATACCGAGTTCACGTTGAACAAAATGAACGATTTCATTGCGAAATACGATGACGTTCAGTTCGAAAAGCATGTTTGGAACGAATATACGGTCGAGGATGGTATCATTTCCTTTGCCCGGAACAATGAAGTGGATCTAGTTGCTACGGCTACGCATGGATTCAAAGGATTGCGTCGGATGATCCATGTTAACGTTACCGAGAACCTGATCAACCATTCAGAAAAACCTGTCCTCTGCCTGAATATTCGGCGTTGAACACATAGAAAGGAAGGTTGTTAACGCAGATGGACCTGAACCATCGATCGTTCTGACCATGGAGAAGAAGGACTACTACAAAATACTGGGTGTCGACAAGAATGCCTCTCAGGCTGACATCAAAAAGGCTTACCGGAAACTGGCCAAGCAGTATCATCCGGATCGGAATCCGGGGGATAAGAAGGCAGAACAGAAGTTCAAGGATGTGAGCGAGGCTTTTGAGGTCTTGGGAGATGAGGAGAAGCGGAAAAAATACGATAGCCTGGGAGAAAACTGGAAGCAATATGAGCGTACCTACGGTGGAGCAGGACAAGGAAGCCCTTTTGAAGAGGGAGGGTTCCAGACCGCTTTCGGAGGTGATGCTGGCGAGTTCTTCACTGCGGGGGATTTTTCCGATTTCTTCACTTCGCATGGCGTGGTTATTTACACTTTCGAT
>CAZAYA010000013.1:14570-29112 GCA_964489175.1 uncultured Flavobacteriales bacterium
ATTTCTTCCGGCAATTCTTCGATGGAGCGGAATTCGAAGGTGCAAGAAGAAGGCGCCAGGCTCCCCGGGGACAGGATCAACAAGCTGAAATGGAGATCACTCTGGAAGATGCCTACCATGGTGCTTCCAAAGTGATCGAAATAGGCGGGGAAAAATTGAGACTTCGGATAAGGCCCGGGACAAAGGACGGGCAGACCATCCGTTTAAAAGGAAAGGGAGCAGCAGGTCCAGGAGGTGGACCTAAAGGAGATCTTTACATCAAGATCCACATATCGCAGCATCATCTTTACCGGCGAGAGGGTGATGATCTTCACATCGATCACACGCTGGATCTGTACACAGCTATTCTGGGGGGTAAGACCACGGTCAATACGATGAGCGGACCGGTGAAGCTTACCATCCCCGAAGGAACGGACCCGGGCAAAAGGTTGCGCCTGAAAGGTAAAGGCATGCCCCGGAACAACGATAATGGCCAATACGGGGACTTGTACGTGCATTTGAATATCCGGATCCCCAAGGGCCTGACCGAGGAAGAAAAAGAACTTTTTCGTAAACTAAGGGCGATGCGGAATGATAGTGCCCATGCCAATGTTTGATGTGACCTTTACCATGAAACGAACGTTCATCATAGCTTTCGCTTCTTTTTTTCTATTGGCCGCAGGAATATTGAGTGGCTGTGGTCCGAAGAAGATGACCCGGCAGGATCTTATGGGTAAATGGAAAGTAGATCATGGAGAGGGAGAATATGGGGCTTTGTTCGATGATGCAACCTATATGTTCGGAGAAGACAGTGTTTTCTTCATGAACGACGGGTCCGGCCCTGAACCCGGGCAGTTTTCGCTGACCGATAGTACACTGGTCCTGGATTACGATGCGGTGCATTCCGAAAAAGCCCGTTTCAAATGGCATCAGGAAGAAGAAATGTTGGTGTGGGAGCACCAGGAGATCGACCAGGTATTGTACCTGAAGAAAGTGGGAAGTGAATGAGGAGTATAGAAGACAAGGTCCTGCATGAATGCATGATAATTTCAAGGAGGTCAGGATGGGCTCCGAAAGGTTCATATCTGACCTCCGTTTTTTCAAAGATCCTTATACTTATGTATACACAAACCCAAAACCAAGCGTCATGAAAAAGATCCTGGTCCCTACCGATTTTTCCGAGGAAGCGGAGAATGCTGCTGAAGTGGCAGCGTTCCTGGCAAAAAAGAACGGTGCGGAGATCTACCTGCTGCACGTTATGGAGATTCCGACCTATGAATCCAACTATGTGTTCCAGACCTATCAGGATATTCCCGAAGGATTATTCCTGATGAAGCAAGCCAAACAACGTTTTCAGGAGTTCCTCAAAAAGCCTTTTTTCAAAGGGGTTCGTGTTATTGAAGCGATCCAGTTCGAGCGGACTTATGAGAATATTGTCAAGCAAGCCAAGGAAAAGGAGATCGATCTGATCGTTATGGGTTCCCATGGGGCCAGTGGTTTCAAAGAAATGTTCGTCGGCTCCAACACCGAGCGTGTGGTTCGCCTGGCTTCCTGTCCGGTGTTTACTGTCAAACATAAGATGAGCGAAAAAGAGATCGATGATGTCGTTTTCGCCTCGGATTTCAGTTCCGAAGTATACAATGCCTTCGTAAAGATCCAGCAGGTGGTAGAGCTTTTCGAAGCCAAGCTCCATATCCTGAAGGTCAATACGCCCAATGCTTTTCAAAGCAGCAAGGACAGCAAGGAGCAGATGGAGGATTTTGCGAAATATTTCGAACTCTCCGATTATGAGATCCACATCTACAATGATGAATCGGTAGAGCAGGGCATCCTTAATTTTGCTGATGAGATCGATGCGGATCTGGTCTCGCTGGCCACGCATGGTCGGAAAGGGTTGTCTCATCTGATCAATGGCAGCCTGGCCGAGGATGTGGCCAATCACTCCACACGGCCGGTTCTCAGCATGCGCATCAAAAAGGATTGACAATGGCTGGTAAAAAGATCCTGGTCGGACTGGACGGTTCAAAATATGCCCAAAGCGCGGTGGATCATGCCCTGAATCTTTTCCCCGGTAAGGAAAGCCTTTTGGTCGGGGTTCATGTCCGGAACATCCATTACGGGGACCTCCTGGAGTCGGTGAAGGCTCACGAACCCTTGTACTACCAGTACCGGACGGATGTGTTCGAGTTCGATGCCAAGGTCCGGGAAGCAGAAGGAGAGAAGAGCGAGGTGATCGAGCAATTTCGGGAATCTTGTGAAAAAGCGGACGTAGGGTATGTGATCCATAACGATGCTGGCGCACCAGTATTGGAACTGGTGGAAGAAAGTCGTTTTGCTGATCTCTGTCTGCTGGGGTTTCAAACCTATTTCGCCAATAACAATGAAGGGGATGATCTCCTTCACGAGGTATTGAAGGATGCTCATTGTCCTGTATTGGTCGTGCCGGAGGCCTACAAGCCTGTAAAGAACCTGATCTTTTCCTACGATGGGCGGGACACTTCCTTTTATGCCATTAAACAATTCTGTTATAATTTCCCTGAGCTTTGTGCTTTGGCCAAGGTGACCCTGCTGTCGGTTCACAAGAGTGAAAAGGAGGCAATGGATGAAGAGGAGGAAAAATTAGTGAAAGAGTATCTGGGGCAGCATTGTGGAGAAGTAGAGTTCCACAAGGTACAGGGTGCACCGGAGGATGTGATCCTTAATGCCCTCGAATTCACTGAAGCGCCCCTCGTGGTGATGGGATCGTATGGCCGGAGTCCGCTTTCTATGCTTTTCAACCCGAGTACGGCGGACAAGGTCCTGAAGCACAAGAAGGCCCCGGTGTTCATTACGCACAAGTAAAGAGGGGTGGGTCGGGATCGGATAGATACCCAGTACACCGAGTACAAAGCCTGCCTGATGATCAGGTAAAGACTAAAAACAGGAGATTTTCATCAGGTTGCTCCTGGGGAAGCTTGCTTTATAAGGGCCTTGTACTTCAAAAAATACTTGGTGGATAAGGGAAAATTTACGTTCTTTGCACCCTCTCGGAACGAAAAAGCATTGTATCATGTCCAGAGTATGTGAACTTACCGGAAAGCGGGTCCAGGTCGGGAACAATGTTTCCTTCTCTCACAGGAAGACCAAGCGAAAATTCGCTCCTAATCTTGTCACCAAGCGGTTCTACCTCCCTAACGAGGATAAATGGATCAGGATCCGGGTGTCCACAGAAGCGCTTCGGAACATCGACAAGAAAGGGATCACGGTTTGTGTTAAAGAAGCCCGGAAGAAAGGGTATTTGAAGAAATAAGGTGACACGTCCATATTCATTGACCCGAAACGCTGTTGCTTTAGTAACAGCGTTTTTTCGTTCCATGCGCTTGCTTTTTTTCTTGTTTCCGGCTTTTTCGACGATGGCTGGCCCGAAGGATACCCTTCCCGGGACTGTTGTGGATCGGGGGTTACCAATTTCCTTCCACCAGGAAAGGCGTCAGGCCCTTCGTGATTCTATGCCTTCCCGCTCTATGGCGGCCATATTCGCTGCTCCCCGACGAAATCGTTCCGGGGATGTTCACTACCCTTATCATCAAGCACCTTCTTTTTATTATCTCACCGGCTTGAGAGAGCCGAACGCAGCTTTGCTGGTATTCTCCGACAGCGTGACCATAGGGCCCTATACCAGTAATGAATTCCTGTACCTGCAGGAACGGGACCCCGATCAGGAGATCTGGACAGGAAAAAGGTTGGGAGTGGAAGGTGCCCGGGAAAAGCTCGGGATCGAAGTTGTTTTCCCGAACGATTCCCTGGCCCGCCAGGAGCTACCCCTCGATTCCCTGGAAAACCTTTACATCGAGCCCCGGGAAGAGCCATTGTTCCGTGTTGAACAACGGGGGGATCTTGCTGATATGATGAAAGGACTTGAACAGGCAGTTCAGGAACATGCATTGGATATGGAAGATTCCCGCTTGCCCTTTTGGTTGGCTTCTATGCGGGAAGTCAAGGAAAAGGAAGAATTGGTATTGCTCCGGGAGGCTACTTCTATTACAACGGAGGCATTAAAAAACGGCATGCAGGCGCTACGTCCGGGAATGGGGGAGTTCGCTCTGGAAGCGACTATCGAGTATTGGTTCCGTAAAAACGGTTGTACTGGTCCGGGATTCCCTTCTATTGTGGGAGGAGGAGAGAATTCCTGTATTCTCCATTATGAAGAGAACAGTGATACGCTGAATGATGGAGAAGTGGTAGTCTGTGATGTGGGGGGAGAATACAAAGGGTATACGGCAGATGTTACCCGGACCCTTCCTGTGAGCGGCCGGTACTCTGAGGAACAAGCTGCTCTGTACGATCTTGTACTCAAAGCGCAAAAAGCCGGTATCGAGGCTTGCCAGCCCGGCAATGCTTTCTGGGCTCCCCATCAGGAAGCTGTTAAGGTCTTGCAACAAGGATTAAAGGAGTTGGGTTTGATCGAAAAGGACGAGGAATTGAGCAATTATTACATGCACGGGACTTCCCACTATCTTGGGCTTGATGTGCATGATGCCGGTACACGGGGAGACCTTCGCCCCGGAACCGTGATCACCGTGGAGCCGGGTTTATACATTGCAACTGGCTCGGAATGCGACCCGAAATGGTGGAACATCGGTATCCGGATCGAGGATGACATTCTCATCACCGGAGATGAGCCGGTGAACCTATCTGGTGCCGCGCCCAAAGAACGAAAAGAGATCGAAGCAGTAATGGAAAATGAAAAGGAAGGTATCAGGGATTAAGAGCCAGAGCCGTTCGATGAACCAATGATCGAAACTTTTTTGATAAGGACCTGCTTTTTGACCACATTTCCGTTGAATATTTTGTACTCCTAAAACGACCCCCATGCTACAGCGAAGCCTACTGATCTTTATTCTGTTGTTTTCAACTCTCATAACCTCTGCGCAGGGTGTTCGGATCGAAAGTGAGGTTGAAGGACTCGGCAAGGAAGGAGCAAAAAAGACGAGTGTACTTTTCCTCGAGGGGAACCGTATGAAATTCCAGGGAACAGGTGAGCAGGGCCGTTCTTTCCTGTTCGACGCTGAGGCTGAAAAATTCTGGATGATCGATCCACAGGAACGGACCTATTCGGTGTTGACCCGCCAGCAGTTGGAGGCTATGCACAAGCAGATGAAGACGGTCATGCAGCAATTCGAGGTCCAGATGAGAAAAATGCCGGAGGAACAACGGGAACAAATGAAGAATATGATGGAACAGCAGATGGGACGGTCGCTGGACCAGGATACCGTTCGTTACGAAAAGACGGGTGATACGCAAAAGATCCGCCAATGGGAGTGTACCGAATACGAGGGGAAAGTCGATGGAGAACTCCGGGAAAGGTTGTGTACGACTTCCTGGAAAGACCTGGGGTTGCAAGAGAGTGACCTGGATGTACTGTACGCTTTCATCGATTTCTTCAGCACCCTGACCCGGGGTATCGAGCAGGCTTTTCCCCTGGCAGGAAGCGAAGAAGCATCCCGGGAAGGATATGAAGGGGTTCCCGTTGAGCGGACCCTTTACCAAGAAGGAAAGGAGCAATACAAGACCATGGTGGTGAAAGTAGAAAAGAAGAACGTTCCTGATGAGGTCTTTACCCTTCCCGGGGGATATGAGGAAAAACCGCTTGGCCAGGGAATGGGAGGGAAACAGTAAGAATTCTACAGGCAGGGATACGGAAAAATGGAAAAGTTCCTTAAATTCGCATCCCGTTTGCTAAAAATCCAAGGCAAGAGATGGCCAGGAAAGAGAATAGAGTACAGGTGATCCTCGAGTGCACTGAGCACAAGAAGTCCGGCAAGCCGGGTACTTCCCGCTACATCACGACCAAGAACCGGAAGAACACGCCGGACCGGTTGGAATTAAAGAAGTACAACCCGATCCTAAAGAAATACACCGTTCATAAGGAGATCAAATAAGTCCCGTCATGGCGAAGAAATCACAAGGCAAAGTCCAGCAAGGAGGAGGGAAGAACTATACCAAGTGCATCAAACTGGTCAAGTCTCCCAAAACCGGCGCGTACTATTTCCGTGAAGAAATGGTGCACAACGACAATGTGAAGGCCTTCTTTGAGGAAAAGTGAGCGTAACGGGACTGTTCATCAATGACAACATGGAAAAGCTTCTTCCGAACGGGGGAAGCTTTTTTTATTCCTGATACCCATGGGATGGTTCAACATTTTCAATAAACAGAAAAAGGAAGCCCTTGATGAAGGGTTGTCCAAGACCAAGAACAACCTCTTTTCCAAGGTTTCTAAAGCGGTTGCCGGGCGTTCCACCGTCGATGATGAGGTGCTGGACGATCTGGAAGAAGTGTTGGTGACCTCTGATGTGGGAGTTGATACCACACTGAAGATCATCGAGCGGATCGAGCAAAGGGTGGCACATGATAAATATGTGAAGACCTCCGAACTCAATTCTATCTTGCGGGAAGAGATCGCCGCCTTGCTGGAAGAGAATAACAGCCAGGATCAGGAGGATTTTTATGTACCTGATGTCGGCGCACCTTATGTGATCATGGTAGTAGGTGTGAACGGGGTCGGTAAAACGACGACCATAGGGAAACTCGCCCATCAATTCAAGCAAAAGGGTAAGAAAGTGATGATCGGGGCAGCGGATACTTTCCGGGCTGCAGCGATCGATCAGTTGCAAAGCTGGGCTGAAAAGGTCGATGTGCCTATCATTACGCAGAGCATGGGGTCCGATCCTGCTTCAGTAGCTTATGATACCTTATCCAGTGCCAGGTCCAGGGAAATGGACGTGGTGATCATCGATACGGCCGGGCGATTGCACAACAAGGTGAACCTGATGAACGAGCTGAGCAAGATCAAGAACGTGATGAAGAAGGTCATCCCCGATGCTCCTCATGATGTGAATCTTGTGCTTGATGCTTCTACTGGACAGAATGCAGTGGAACAGGCCAAACAGTTCACCAATGCCACCGAAGTAACCTCATTGACGCTCACCAAATTGGACGGAACAGCCAAAGGAGGTGTGGTGATCAGCATCTCGGACCAGTTCAAGGTACCTGTAAAATACATTGGTGTGGGGGAAAGGGTGGAGGACTTGCAGGTCTTCAACAAGCATGAATTCGTCGATTCCCTCTTCGGAGAGAAGGAGGTTACCTGAAGCGGGTAATGGGGCTGCTTTTTGAATGAAACCCAGCCTCAAATTCTGTTATCTTTACGCCCATTGCTAACCCGAGACCCAAAAAAACATTTGAACCCATGAGAGTAACAGTCGTCGGAGCGGGGAACGTCGGCGCTACATGCGCGAACGTCGTGGCCCAGAACGAATTGGCGAATGAAGTCGTCTTGCTCGATATTAAAGAAGGTGTGGCTGAAGGAAAAGGCCTTGACATGTGGGAGACTTCTCCTATCATGCCTTTTGATACCCGGGTGAACGGTGTGACCAACGACTACACGAAGACCGCCGGGTCTGATGTCGTTGTCATCACTTCCGGGCTTCCCCGGAAACCTGGTATGAGCCGTGACGATCTGATCGCCACGAATGCAGATATCGTCAAGAGCGTGACGGAGAACGTTTTAGAGCACTCTCCGGATGCCAAGATCGTGGTCGTTTCCAACCCACTCGACGTCATGACCTATTGCGCTTACCTTACCGCCAAGATCGATAGCAGTCGTGTGTTCGGTATGGCGGGTATTCTCGATACGGCACGTTATCGCTCTTTCCTGGCTGAAGAACTCGATGTTTCCCCCAAGGACATCCAGGCCCTGTTGCTTGGTGGTCACGGAGACACCATGGTGCCTCTTACTCGGTACACCACCGTTTCCGGGATCCCCGTTACCGAACTGATCGAAAAGGCTCGTCTCGATGAGATCGTGGAGCGTACCAAGAAAGGGGGGGGTGAGATCGTTAATCTGCTGGGTACTTCTGCCTGGTATGCACCTGGTGCTGCAGCAGCTCAGATGGTCGAGGCTATCGTTCGCGATCAGAAGCGCATTTTCCCTGTTTGTGCCTGGCTGGAGGGGCAATATGATCAGAGTGACATTTACCTCGGCGTACCCGTCAAACTTGGCAAGGAAGGCATTCAGGAGATCATCGAACTGCAGTTGAACGACGAGGAAAAGGAGATGATCAACACCTCTGCCGATGCGGTCCGAGAAGTCATGAGCGTGCTGGATAACATGGATCTGGTGGCGAAGTGAGTGTATAGAGAGGAGGTAGGAGAACGGGATGTTTTTCCCTCCTTACGCCTATTTCCTTACTTTAAATAAACCTCGCCTTCACCCCTGCTGTCGGTACCATGCACTGCTCCTGTTTGCCGAACCATCGGTATCGGTTGCGGGCCACGATGTTGTAGATCCAGTCCCGGATCGGGCGGGGGATGATCATGAAGACATACAGGAAGGGCCATCCGCCAGAGAGTTTTTGGGCGATATGCAAGGCCGCTGAAGACCGGGTATGGACCTTGCCGTTCTCATAGAGCAGTATGCTGTCCACGGAATCCGGGATGTCGTGTTCCCGGCGAATAGCTTGCCCTGCTTCGGATTGAAGATGGGAATAATGGAAATGTTCCTTTTTGTCCCGCTTCACGACGAAGATCACGGAAGCATTGCAAAGGTTGCATTCCCCGTCGAACAAGATGATCGCTTTGTCTCGCAGCTCAGGTTTCATGGTTGCACGACGATAGGGAAGGAATGTTGTTCCCCGCCAGTGATCCGGCCAAAGTAAAGACCCTTCGGGAGATCTTGGGTAGAGATACGGGTGGACCTTTCGGTGATAGACCTTTCCCGCACCTTTTTTCCCATTGCGTTGAACAGGGTCAGGGTAGAAGAAGCTTTCAGCGGTTGATGGAATTCGATGGTGAATGCCTCCTGAGCAGGGTTGGGATAAATGCGGGGAGGAGCTGGTGCTGATGAAGCCTGAGTATTGATGGAGGTGGGAGGGGATCCCTTGTAAAAACTGAGCCCGCCGCAATAATTCCCTACGATGAGGTCGGCGATCGAGTCATGGTTAAGGTCTGCTCGTGCCACACCGGTCCGGTAGCCTTCCCGGAATTGGGTCACGTTGGTGGAGCGCTCTGAAAAGGTCCCCGTCAGGTTGTCATCGATGTTCCCATAGTAGGTCACGAAACCGTCATAATTGCCACTGATCAGCCTGGTCGACCCGCTGTCCTCGAACATATGAGGCACGCTGTAGCCGGCCCAGTTGTCTGAAACGAGCACATCACCGAGGGTGTCATCCACCAGTTGAAAAGAAGGAGAAGAAGGGGTGCCGGTATTCTCATAGTAGTAGAAGTGCCCGCCTTTGCAGCCGATGAGCAGATCGATCGATCCGTCCCTGTTCACATCGTAAAGCTGAGGAGTGGCGTTATTTCCCACATCTATGACATTGGCGTTCTTGTCCTGATATTCGGCTTGTTGGAGGGTGTAGTTGACTGGGTTTCCTGCTCCGGCTGTGTTCTGGAAGTAATACAGTTTTCCGTTGGCTGCTCCGATCATCATATCTGCATCGCCGTCGTTGTCCAGGTCGCCGAAGGTTGGGTAGAGTCCTTCCCCGATGCCAAGGGAGGAAAGGTTCTCGAAATCGGTGGTCACGAGATCGAAGGAAGGAGAGGAGGCCGTTCCGGTGTTTTGGTAGAGACTAATGTGAGAGGGGGAGGAACCGCCGGGCTGATAACTGATATAATTGGCCACGAACAGATCTGGAAGACTGTCGGCATTAAAATCGAACAAGACAGGCAATGCCCCCTCCCCTACATCGATCATTTCATCCTGGAAAAGATCTTTTTGCTGAAGGGAAAAGGTAGGGTTGGCATCGGTATTCGTATTGCGATAGTACCAAACGCTTTCCTGGTTCTCGGCTCCCTGGGTCTTATTGGGACTTACCAGCAGGTCGCGTTTGCCGTCGTTGTTCACATCCTCATAAAAAGTGGCCGGGAAAACATCTACTCTGGCCGGTGAGTCGTAAGAGGGGAAAGCCGTGTCCTTGGCTGTCATCAGGGAAGCATCGGTCGTTCCCCCGTTCGTGAGCATCACCAGGTTGCTGAACGAAATATCTCCGAGGATCAAGTCCTGTACCCCGTCCCCGTTCTCGTCGAACATCATCACGGTGGAGCCACTGTGGCGGTAGGTTGCATAGTTTTGCCCTTCCTCCGGGGTAGGCATTTCCGGATTGTCAACATTATAGTTGCAACTGTCCTGCAGGAAAATATCATTGTTCGCATTCCCTTCGCGGAAAAAGCCCCAGCATTTGTTGCGCACCTCGAACACGAGTGAATCAGGAACGCCGTACAACTCCATCGAAAGGTTCTTATGGTATTCCATAAGGGTAGAGCTCAGCAGACCGAAGGTCAGCACATCGAGGTCCCCGTCCCCGTCCACGTCTCCGATCGCTGGAATATCGGCGGAACTGACATAAAGGTTGGTGGGCTGGTTGTTCGGATCATCCGGGTAATAGTCCGACATGACCTGATCGGTGACCTTTTCAAAGCCCAGTTCGGTCGAATCCGAGGCAGTGTTGCGGTAGACACCGACACTTCCGTTGGTAGAGACGAACAGGTCCTTGTTGCCATCCTGGTCATAATCCCGCAAAAGCACCCAATTCTGTAGCGGGGGGAAGTGCATGTCATAGATATCGGTATGCTCATAGCTCCTTTCTCCCGGGCTGGAACTCTTGTTCAACAGGATGGTAATATGTTTCCCGCTTCGGTCGAAGATGAAGATATCTTCTTTCCCGTCCCGGTCTACATCGATCCGTCCGAATTGCCCGGCATTGATCCCTCCGGCCCAGGGATATTCCAGGGTGTCCGAATTTTCGATAACGGGGATATCGTAGACCTGTTGGTAGGAGTTCTGAGCGGTTATTCCAGAGAAGAACAGCACTCCGAGGAAAACAGAGAAGATATATTTTGGAGCAAGGCCCATCGATTGGGGGGTGAAAAGCAAAGATACCGAAACTTCTTCGCCTTCGTTTTCAACGCCTGTGAGGGCTTTCTTGTTCCGTTAACGGGAACTTTTTGAATGGAAAACAGGAACCCCTTCGTGGTGGCTTTTCCGGTTGGGAATTGTCTTTTATAGTCCTATATTTGCGGCCTGAATTTTCCAAAAGAGTGTCCTGATGCAAAACAAAAGCGCGATCTGGGTCTTCACGATCCTGTTGACCCTGGTTTGCCTTTATGAGCTCTCTTTTTCATGGGTGACGGCGGGGTTTGAAGATAAAGCCCTTTCACACGCCGATGCGAAAGTTGATTCGCTCGTACAGCAACAACCCGATCTGAGGGATTTCGAAGTCGATTCCGCCCGGGAATACTACAAGACCCGGTATTTGAGGAAGAATGGCAATGAAGAGATCTATCCCATTTTCGGTCACACGTATAATGAGTGCAAGCAAAAAGGCCTGAACCTGGGTTTAGACCTCAAGGGAGGGATGAACGTGACCCTTCAGGTCTCGATCCCGGACCTGCTCATTGAATTGAGTGGGAATAGCAAGGATGAGGATCTTCGCGAGGCGATACGGATGGCGAAGAAAAAGGAAAAGTCCAGCCAGAAGGACTTCATCACCCTTTTTGCCGAGTCTTTTCAGCAAATAGCGCCGGACAAGAAGCTGGCAGCGGTTTTTCATCGCCGGGAGAACAAAGAGATGTTCCCGGCGGATGCCACCAATGAGGAAGTGGTCTCGACCCTGCGGGATAAATCCCGTGCCGCTATCAGGAATACTGAGCGGATCCTGCGGACCCGTATCGACAAGTTCGGCGTAACCCAACCCAAACTTCAGCGTCAACAATTCTCCGGTCGGATCATCGTAGAACTTCCGGGGGTGAAGGACAAACAGCGGGTCCGGGATTATCTACAGACCACTGCCAGTCTTGAATTCTGGGAGACCTACGAGAACGAAGAGGTGTACAGCATGCTCGACCGGGCCAATTCCACGTTGAGCCAGACCCTGCATCCCGCTCTTGATACGACTGGATCCGATACTGCCGAAGAAGACATCGAGAAGGTGCTGGAAGGGGACGAGGCCTCCACTCAGGACAAGACCAAGATCGAAGGCTCTGATCAGGTCGACGAGTCGGAAGGAATGGATACGGTGGCAACTGATACTGCCGGCACCGATGAACTTCTGGAAGAATTGGGAGCCGGAAAAGACCAGGAAACAGAAGAGGATACCGGTGTTGTCGATCAGCAGGACGGATCTTTGTCAGCTGAAGAACAGCGGAAAAGAAATCCACTTTTTGCTGTTCTGAGCCCTAATCTGTACCAGGATCAGCAATCAGGTACTTTGCAACTGGCAGAAGGTCCTGTGGTCGGGTACAGTGCTATTTCCGACACGGCTCGTGTCAATCGCTTGCTCAAACATTCCGCTGTTCAGGGGATCTTCCCGAAAAGCCTTCGTTTCCTGTGGGGAGCGGAAGCAGCGGACGGGCAGGCCGTGTACCTCTATGCGATCAAGGTCACTACCCGTAATGGTGATGCGCCATTGGACGGAGAAGTGATCGTAGATGCCCAGAAGAACGTGAACTACAAAGGGCAGGTGGAAGTGGAAATGCAGATGAACTCTGACGGGGCTGCTACCTGGAAGAACATGACAGGAGAGAACATTGGCAGGGCCATTGCCATCGTGCTCGATGATCGCGTGTATTCGGCTCCTGTTGTCCAGGGAGAGATCCCTTACGGGCGTTCCTCGATCACCATGGGAAGCCGGGATAAGGCTGACCAGCACCAGGAAGGGAAGGATCTCGCTAATTTGCTGAAGGCCGGAGCCCTCCCTGCGCCGGTGGATATTGTGGATGAATCGGTGGTCGGCCCTTCACTGGGGCAAAAGAACATCGATGCCGGGCTGATGTCCTTCATCATCGCTCTTGTGGTGATCCTGTTCTACATGGTGATCTACTATTCAGGGGCCGGTATCGTGTCCGACATCGCCCTGATCGCTAACCTTTTCTTCCTTATCGGGGCGCTGGCTTCTTTACAGGCTGCGCTGACCCTTCCGGGTATCGCGGGTATTGTTCTGACCATCGGTATCGCAGTGGATGCGAACGTTCTGATATTTGACAGGATACGGGAAGAATTGCGCAAAGGAAAAGCCCTGACCCCCGCCATTACTGAAGGATACCGCAAGGCATATGCAGCTATTATCGATGCCAACATTACCACACTGCTTACCGGTATCATACTGGCAACTTTCGGTTCCGGACCGATCAAAGGTTTTGCTACCACTCTGATCATCGGGATTTTCACATCATTGTTCTCCGCCATCTTCATCACGCGCCTCATTTTCGCGTTGCGTTTGGATAAGCGGAAGAACATTGCTTTTGCGACGAATTATACACGTAACCTGTTCACCAAGGTGAATTTCAACTTCCTGGCCCGCAGGAAGCTTTTTTACGGGGTTTCTGCCTTGGTGATCGTGGCCGGTATCGTCTCTTTTGGAACGAAAGGTTTCAATATGGGCGTTGAATTCGTTGGAGGACGGACTTACAAGGTTCAGTTCGATGGAAAGGCTGAATTGCAGGAGATACGGTCTACCCTCGGCGATATATTCCTCGATGAAAAAGGTGTTCGAATGCCGCCGGAAGTGAAGACCTTTGGCAGTTCCAACCGGGTGAAGATCACGACCAAATACCTGATCAACGATGATTCCGAAAAAGCTGACCGAAAGGTCGAAGCCCAACTTGGTGAAGGGCTGAAGAAGATCGTCGATAAATACGAGATCGTTGGGTCGCGAAAAGTGGATCCTACCATCTCATACGATATCAAGGTCTCGTCCTTTTGGGCGGTTATACTCTCCCTGACAGCGATATTCCTGTACATTCTTATTCGTTTTCGGAAGTGGCAGTATGGTCTCGGTGCGCTAATGGCCATGTTCCACGATGTTCTGATCGTGTTGTCGGTGTTCAGCCTGCTTTATGGACTCATGCCTTTCTCCCTGGAGATCGACCAGGCCTTCATTGCTGCTATTCTTACAGTAGTGGGGTATTCGATCAACGATACCGTGGTCGTCTTCGACCGGATCCGGGAATATTTGCGGGAGCATACACGAAAAGACACCAAAGAGGTTGTCAATCTGGCCCTGAACAGCACCCTGAGCCGGACCTTCAATACCTCTATGACGACCTTTATGGTGTTGCTGATGATCTTCCTGCTGGGGAGTGAAACCATCAGAGGGTTTGCCTTTGCATTGATGATCGGTGTGGTCGTGGGGACTTATTCCTCCCTGTTCATCGCAACCCCTGCGGTGGTTGACCTTACCAAGAGATTAGCTCCTGAAAAACGAACCGGGAAGGCCAAGGCAGTTCCGAAGAAAAAGCGGGCATAAGAAGTGTAAGAGCATGAAGTGCGAAGGTATTAAGGCTTCCTGAAACGCCCCTTTTACTGGAAAACTGATACAGAGATCCAGCTTTGACCCGGAATATCTTGTGGGTAGAAAAGGGAGCGTCGCTAACTGAAGCTTTCATCTCTGGATACCTTGTACCTTTACACCGTATGTCTTTCCTTTTTATATACCCTCTTCTCTTCTTCAACATCAGTGGTGGAGAGATCTTCATTATACTTTTCATCGCTTTGTTGTTGTTCGGGGCAAAGAGTATTCCCACCATT
>CAZAYA010000014.1:0-13914 GCA_964489175.1 uncultured Flavobacteriales bacterium
TATAGCCTTCATGCTCAACCGAAAGCAAGACCTGGTCAACATTGTGAAACAACATGGCCGTGATGCGATCAGCGTAGAGAAGAAGGGCGACAAAAAGCAATTCTACCTGGATGTGGAACGTGCCGTTGATTTTATGGCCAATGACAAGAATGCCAGGGACCTCGTTCGTTCTGGAGAAATGTATTCTTATTTCCCTTCCAAACATTTTAAAATGGAGGTGGATAAGTCAGCGGTGCTGAAAAGCGGAACAGTGGATGAAGACCTGGCCGATCAGATCGTGGATGAGGTGCGTTGGAAAGTGGGGCAATCCCAGATCACGAAGGCCCAGATCATGGTCATGGGGCTGATGGCCAACAATGACTGGGACCGCCCGGTCTATTTTTCCGTCACCACCGGATCCAATAATTACCTGGGATTGCAGGATTACCTGCAACTCGAAGGGTTGGCTTATCGCTTCGTTCCCATCAAAACGAAAAAAAGCAATTACCCCGGCCGACATGGGCGCATCGATACGGAGAGGATGTATGAGAACATGATGAATAAGTTCGTGTGGGGGAACATGGACGACCCGGACGTGTATATCGATGAGTACAACATGAAGATGACCTCTAACCTACGCCTGCAATTCAGCAATCTGGCGCATGCTTTGATCAAAGAAGGGAAAGAAGAGAAGGCGAAGAAAGCGCTGGACCGGTGCATGGAAGTGATGCCGGAATACAATGTTCCCTACGGGCGCATTATGGTCTCCATCATCGAAGGCTACTACAAGCTGGGAGAATCCGAACGGGCCAATCAATTGGCCAAAGAAGTTTTCCAGCGGTATGAGGGTGATATGGAATTCTATCTCAGCCTGGGGGCCAAGTTCGAAAGCTATGGCCAGGTACAGCAGAAACAGCGGTTCGCCATGTTCGTGCTGCAGCAGCTTGCTTCTTTCGCCAATAAGCAGTACGGTCAGGAAGAGCTCGGGAAAGACTTCCAGGAACGTTTCAAGGAACTGCGCCAGGCCATGATGAGTGGGCGCCAAAGAAGACCGCAACCCTCCTGATCCATGGCCTTTCCAGACCTCTCATCTTTCTATATTCCCACTACGCCGAAAGTAGTCCGCTCCCTCCGCCGCAAGCTTATCTGGCGGATCCCTACGGACCGTCAGGAACTCTTCCTGACCTTCGATGATGGTCCGACACCGGAGGTCACTCCTTTTGTGCTCGATCAGTTGCGAGAGTACGGAGCCAAAGGAACCTTCTTCTGCATCGGTGCCAAAGTGCGGAAGTATCCTGAACTGTACCGGCGGATCCTGGAAGAAGGCCATGCGGTGGGGAACCATACCGACCAACACCTGAATGGCAAGAAGATCACAGAAAAACAATACTTCCGAAGCATTTCCGCTTGTTCAGAAGTAGTAGAGAGCAACTTGTTCCGCCCCCCCTATGGCCGCCTTACACGAAGTCAGTCCAAAGCCTTGCAGGAATGGTTCCACATCATCATGTGGGATGTGTTGAGTGCAGATTTCGATCAGCGACTGAGCGGCCAAAAATGTGCGGCCCATGTCACCGACAATGTTAAGCCCGGATCCATCGTCGTCTTTCATGACAGTGAAAAAGCCTGGGACCGTTTGAAAGTGGCCCTCCCTGAAACCTTGAAGCATTTTCAGGAAAAAGGGTATGCCTTTCAGGAGCTTGGAGGGGTGTTAGGATGATCCGGATAAACTGACAGGGTTCCGAACGGTCTCCCCGTCCTTTGCCAACAGTACTTTGTACTTAATACTTGTTACTTTTTAGTATTTCATTCGCAACCCTCCTAACAGGGGGAATAAGAACAAGAAAAAGTATAAGGATCTCCCCTGCTCTAGTTCGTCACTCCTCACCAGTCACTCCGTCACTCACCCCACATCACCACCAGTTTCCCCCGGCTTTTGCGTTCTTCCAGCAGGCGATGAGCTTCGGCGATCCGGTCGGCACTGAACCGGCCGCCGACATGAGGGTCCAGCACCCCTTCCCGGGTTAATTCAACCACCCCTTCCAGACTGTGAGCCACTTTATGCGGGGCATGGTCGGCCAGGCGGAGCATGTTCACCCCGATCACCCCTTTGGCGTTCATGAGCAGGCCGATGGGATGCAGCAGCCCGAAATCCCAGACGAATTTAAGGGTGTTGAAAAGGCCTTTTCTCTTGCCGGTTCGCTCAGCCCCTCCGTAGCATACGATCCTTCCTCCGGCCCCGAGCAAGCGCATGTCCTTTTTGAAGGTCTTGCCCCCGATGGAATTGAAGGCCAGGTCGAGGCGCTGTCCGGATAATTTTTCCCGGACCACGGTTTCATAGTCCTGGGTGCGATAATTGACAGGGTGATCAACACCCAGTTCTTTCAGGTATTGGAGTTTTTCTCCCGACCCGGCCGTTCCGAAGACTTCAGCTCCTTGGTGTTTGGCCAATTGGACGAGAGCGGTGCCCACGCCGCCAGCTGCGGCATGGATCAGTACGCGGTCGCCTTTTCGGATGTTAGTGGCTTCCATCGCTGAAAACCAGGCGGTACAGTATTGGGTAGCCAGGGCAGTGGCTTGGCCGGCATCCATATCCTCCCCGATAGGGGCTACGGCTTCCTTTTTCGTGGTAGCATATTCAGCATAGCCTCCGAACCGGGTGAAAGCCACCACTCGTTGCCCTGTCAGGTCTTCCTGAACATCCTGACCAGTCTTTTCCACCCGGCCCACTACCTCGTAACCCGGGATGAAGGGAATGGGGGGCGCATCGCGGTACATGCCCAGGCGGGACATCACATCGGCGAAATTCAGGCCAAAGGCTTCGACTTTGATCAGGACCTCGTCCGTTCCAGGTTCCGGAACAGGACGTTCTTCCATTGCAAAGGCTTCTTCCGCCTTGCCGTTGCGTTGCAGGACGATGGCTTTCATAGAGGGTATGGTTTTTCAGAATCGTTTGCCGGCGATGATAAGAACGAATTCCCCTTTGACCTTGGCTTCTATGAAATAATTTGACAGGTCGCGCAAGCTTCCCCGAACGGTTTCTTCGTGAAGCTTGGTCAGTTCCCGGGATATCGAAGCCTGCCGGTCTTCTCCGAAGTGCTCTGCCAGTTGGTCCAGGGTCTTGAGCAAACGGTAAGGGGATTCATAAAGGACGAGGGTACGTTCTTCTTCTGCCAGCAATTTCAGGCGTTTGGTGCGTCCTTTCTTGTGGGGCAGGAACCCTTCGAAACAAAAGCGGTCGCATGGCAGACCGGAATTGACCAGGGCAGGGATGAAAGCGGTGGGGCCGGGCAGGGTTTCCAATGCTACCCCGGCTTTCACGCATTCCCGGACCAACATGAACCCGGGGTCTGAAATGCCCGGGGTTCCCGCATCGGTCACGTAAGCAATGGTCTCTTCTCCCTCAGCCAGTCGTTCGGCCCAGCGGGCAGCGGTCGCATGTTCGTTGTTCTGGTGGTGGGATCGCAGCGGCCTGTCGATGCCGTAATGGGCAAAAAGCTTTTGGGTCATCCGGGTGTCCTCGGCGAGTACGAGGTCGCATTCCTTTAGCAGCCGAACGGCCCTGTAGGTGATGTCTTCCAGGTTGCCGATCGGGGTGGAGATGAGGTAAAGGTGGCCCATGGAGGGGGTTTCGGGATCGGTGATAGTTGTCCTTGATAGGACGCTGAATGGGTTTGTGGCGTGTGAGAGCGAAGAAGACGCTCTCGCTCTCCACCCTCACACTGTTTTTGTGCCCGGTTTCAATAAATTGTGAGCAGCTTGTTACAATTTTTAGTGATCTACCGCAAGTTCTTGATCATTGTAAAAAGGATCTTTGATAGTTCTTCTGCATCCCGATAGAATAGATCGAATTGCTGTTGCTTGACGAGACCTTCATCTTTCACGATGTCCAATATTGCAACACATTCAAAAACAGAGCTTCTGGCGATAACGAAGAAGTTCTTCCTGTCCGCTTTACTGAATCTTCCAGAACCTTCCGCTAAATTCAATGCAATGCTAAAGGAAGCTCTACGCAACTGATCTTTTGTTGTTGTATCGAGCTTCGTTTCTTTTATGAATTGACGGATCTTCGAATGGAAAGCTTTTGCTTTCTTATAAACGTCCAGTTTTTCGAAATCGAACACAATTAGCAGAGCGAGTGTGAGAGCGAAGAAGACGCTCTCGCTCTCCACACTCACACTGTTTTTGTGCCCGGGGTGGGACTTGAACCCACACGGCCATTCAATGGCCACAAGATTTTAAGTCTTGCGTGTCTACCGATTCCACCACCCGGGCTCCTGGGAGTTGCCTCCCGCAAACAAAAAGGAGATCCGTTGGATCTCCTTTCAAAAATAGCACATCATGCTGAATGAACAGAGCGAGAAACGGGATTTGAACCCGCGACCCCAACCTTGGCAAGGTTGTGCTCTACCGCTGAGCTATTCTCGCATTAGGGGTAGCAAAAATAATAAAAAGTATCAGGTATCAGGTACGAAGTACAAAGCCCTGTTGGCAAAGGAGGTATAAGGTTATGAGTTGTTCAAAGAAGCCTTGTCAGGGCTTATTGCCTCCTGCCAGTTTCTTGATCTCGTTCAGCTTCATGAGGGCTTCCACAGGTGTAAGGGTGTTGACGTCCGTGTTGAGGATCTCATCGCGGATCTGGGCCAGTACAGGGTCATCGAGTTGGAAGAAGCTGAGCTGGACTTCTTCCTGTTTGCCGAGCTCCTCGGTCTTATTGGTGGGGCTGGATAGTGACTCCCGCTCGGTGCCGTTGGCTTCCAGTTCTTGTAGGATAGCTTGAGCTCTTTTTACCACGGGTTCGGGCATGCCGGCCATTTCGGCCACGTGGATCCCGAAGCTGTGTTCGCTGCCACCGGGTTCGAGGTTCCGGAGGAAGATCACTTTGTTGTCCACCTCCTTGACAGCTACATTGAAATTCCGGATGCGCTCGAAGGTGCGCTCCATGTCGTTGAGTTCATGGTAATGGGTGGCGAAAAGGGTCTTGGCTTTGGCCCGAGGATTCTCGTGGATGTATTCCGCGATCGCCCAAGCTATGGACATGCCATCGTAGGTACTCGTTCCGCGGCCTATCTCGTCGAGGAGGACAAGGCTGCGGTCGGAAAGGTTATTGAGGATGCTGGCTGTTTCGTTCATCTCCACCATGAAGGTCGATTCGCCGGAGGAGATGTTGTCGGAAGCACCCACACGGGTGAAGATCTTGTCCACCAATCCGACACGGGCCGTTTCTGCTGGCACGAAACTTCCGATCTGTGCCATAAGCGTTATCAGGGCGGTTTGTCGCAGAAGGGCTGATTTACCGGACATGTTCGGCCCCGTGATCACCATGACCTGTTGTTCGTTGTTGTCGAGGTACACATCGTTGGCCACGTATTCCTCTTCCACGGGCAATTCCTGTTCGATCACAGGGTGGCGTCCCTGCTTGATGTTCAAGGTTTTGGAATCATCGATCCTGGGGCGGACGTAGTGGTTGGCCTTGGCGATCCGGGCCATGGAAGCCAGGCAATCCAGTCGGGCGATGAGGGTGGCATTGTTCTGCACCGGGAGGATGTGGTCGCCGAGGGAGCGGACCAGTTCATTGAACAGGCGGGTCTCCAGGTCCAGGATCTTTTCCTCAGCCCCGAGGATCTTGCTTTCGTGTTCCTTGAGCTCTTCGGTGATGTAGCGTTCGGCATTCACGAGGGTTTGTTTCCGCACCCATTCCGCTGGCACTTTGTCCTTATGGGTGTTCTTCACCTCCAGGTAATAGCCGAACACGTTGTTGAAAGCTACTTTGAGAGAAGGGATACCTGTTTTTTCGCTTTCCCTTTTCTGCATTTCCAGGAGGATGTCCTTGCCGGAGCGGGAAATGTGGCGCAGGTCGTCCAACTCTTCGTTCACCCCGTCGCGGATCACATTGCCTTTGCTGACCACGGCTGGTGGGTCGGGTTGGACTTCTTTTTCGATACGATCGCGGATGGTCTCGCAGCGGTCGAGTTGTTCCCCCAGTTTCTGCAGGTCTTTGTGTTCGGAAGCTTCGCACATTTCCTTGACCGGTTCGAGAGCCGCAAGCGCTTTCTGCAGTTGGATGACCTCCCGGGGAGAGATGCGGTTGACCGACACTTTGGAGATAAGCCTTTCCAGATCACCCATCTGGTCCAGTTGGGCCACGATCCCATCGCACAGCTCTTCTTCCTGGGTAAGGTATTCCACAATACCAGCCCTTTCGGCAATGGCCTGCTCATCTTTGAGGGGAAGCACCAGCCAGCGTTTCAGCATGCGCGCACCCATGGGGGAGACGGTCTTGTCAAGCACATCGAGCAAGGTGGTGGCGTCCGGATGGGGGGAATTCAGAATCTCCAGATTGCGAACGGTGAACTGGTCCATCCATACGTATTGCTCCTGTTCGATGCGGGAAATACCGGAGATGTGGCCAACCTGGTCGTGCTGGGTGGTGTTGAGGTAGTGGAGCACGGCCCCGGCAGCGATCACGCCCAGATCGAGACGCTCGATGCCAAAGCCTTTCAGGGATTTGACCTTGAAGTGGCCGAGCAGCAGGTCTTGCGCAAAATCCTCCGTGTAGACCCAATCGTCCAGCCGATAAGTATGGAAACGTGATCCGAAGTGATCATGGAAATCCTGATCCCGGCCTTTCTGGAACAGGACCTCGTTGGGTTCGAAGCCCTGCAGGAGTTTTTCAATGTAGTCATGGCTGCCCTGGGCTACGAGGAATTCGCCTGTGGAGACGTCGAGGAAAGAAACGCCGGCCTTGTTGTCGGTAAAATGGACGGCAGCCAGGAAATTGTTGGAGCGATGGTCGAGGATCTTGTCGTTATAGGCGACGCCGGGTGTAACGAGCTCCGTTACGCCGCGTTTGACGATCTTCTTCCCTTTCTGCGGGTCCTCGAGCTGGTCGCAGATGGCCACCCTTTCGCCGGCGCGGACCAGCTTGGGGAGGTAACTGTCGAGGGCATGGTAAGGAATGCCGGCCAATTCTACGGAAGAGGCCGATCCGTTCTTGCGTTGGGTGAGGACGATGCCCAGGATATCGGCGGCCCTCACGGCATCTTCCCCGAAGGTCTCGTAGAAATCGCCGACCCGGAACAAGAGCAAGGCGTCAGGGTACTTCGCCTTGATCTTGTAATATTGGTCCATCAAGGGCGTTTCAACCTTGCTCTTGGCTTTTTGGCTTTTGTTCTTTTGGGGGGTGGACTTTGTGGCCAAAACCCGGGGTTTTTGCTTTCTTGTTCGGATTGCGGAGAAGAGCAGTTCCTGCTCCTTTCAGGAACATTAAAGGTAAGAAAGTCATGCAAGCGAGGCCTCGTCCCTTCCCAAAGAATTATCAACACCCATGAACCGGAAGCTTAGCATCAGTGAACTGGACCGTTTGACCCGGGAGGGCTATGAACAGGCTAACAAGACCCCTTTGGTGGTCGTATTGGAGAACATCCGGAGCATGAACAATGTGGGGTCGATCTTCCGCACCGCTGATGCCTTCCTTGTGGAAAAGATCTGCCTGTGTGGTTATACGGCCACGCCGCCCCATCGCGATATTCAGAAAACGGCCCTGGGAGCTACTGAAAGCGTTTCCTGGGAACATTTCCAGGATGCCATGACCGCAGTGGGCCAACTCCAGGAGGAGGGCTATACGGTCCTGGCCGTGGAGCATGCTGAGGAGACCATCTCTCTCGACCAATACCAGCCTGCAAAAGGCGAGAAAATTGCCGTGGTGTTGGGCAATGAAGTGGAAGGGGTAACCCAGGAGGTGATCGATCAGGTGGAGGGTTGCCTGGAGATCCCGCAGTACGGCACCAAGCATTCGCTCAATGTTTCGGTCTGTGCTGGCGTAGTGGTGTGGGAGTTGTTCCGGAAGTTGAAGGGGAACGTCTGAACGCCACTTTAAACCTGAATGGGTGGGTTTTCCGAAATTTCTACTTAAGCCAAGGGAGGTTCCTGAGCAGAGTTGAAGGAGGTCCCTGAGCGGAGCCGAAGGGGCCGGTAGCCTTCTAAAGCTTTATCCAAAGACTTTTCGGCTATGAAAAAAGGGGATATTTCGAGCGCTCTCCTTTTCACGGAGGTTTGGTTCCCGGTTGTTGGACAAGCTTCAGCTCTCTCCCCACGGAGGCTTCGACTTCCTGCCTTCCGGCAGGCAGGCGCTCAGCCACCTTTCCCTCCCGCCGGCCCTTTCAGTAGGAACTTGAAGGGGATTTCAGGTGAAACAGGTTCCTAAGCCAAGTCGGAGAGGTTCCCCGTGAGGCCCTGGAGGTCCCTGAGCGGAGCCGAAGGGTCCGGTGATTCCCTTCTTCAATTTCCCAAACAAGATCACAACCTTATCACTTTTTCGATCGCTCTGAAAAGCGATCTATTGCTTTCCTTTCTTGAAGAATTGAAAGGGGGCTTTTCATGGCTGGATACATGTACATTCTGGAGTGTTCGGATGGCAGTTATTATACCGGCAGCACCCGGGATCTGAATGCAAGAATTCTTCAGCATCAGAACGGGACAGGAGCTAATTATACCAGAGATCGTCTTCCTATAAGATCGGTGTATTATGAAGCTTTCATTGGTATCGATGCAGCTTTTCAACGGGAGAAACAGGTTCAGCGGTGGACCCGGAAGAAAAAGGAGGCTTTGATGAAGGGTGCTTCGGAAAAGCTTCCTGGCTTGGCAAGGTGTCGAAATGATACGCATTTCAGTAAGAATAGAGGGCTCTTCCTCATAACGTGTTCCCTTTCTGGGATCAACCTTGCCTCCCACGGAGGCTTCGACTTCGCTCAGCCACCTTTCCCTCCCGCCGGGACTTCTCCAACCTAAACCCAAGGGGGTTCCTTTGCAATGCCGGGAAGAGCCCCAGAGGGAAACTGAAGCAGGTCCCTGAGCGGAGCCGAAGGGTCCGCCCCCCTGCATCCAACCCCTCTCTCCACCAAACTACCTAACTATCTAACTACCTCACTACCTCACTTTCCCCGCCACATCCTCCGCGATCCTTACTGCATGCTCCCGACCGTTCTCGATGAAGACCCGTTCGGTATGAACGCCGGCGGTAACGGTGCCGCAGAGGTATAGTCCCGGGATGCTCGTTTCATAGGTTTCCGGGTCGAAAGCAGTGGTCAGGTCGTCGGGGTTTACTTCCAGCCTGGCTTTTTGCAGGAAATCCGCATCGGGAAGGTAGCCGATGAGGGCCAGCACGAAATCGGCGGGTAAGGTATCGGTATTGCCCTTTTTGTCCTGGACGGTCATCTGCCCGGGTTCGATGGCCTTTACGGTGGTACCGAACCTGACCTTGATCTTGCCTTCTTGGATCCGGTTGCGGATGTCAGGCAGCAACCAGTATTTGGCCGTGGTTTTCAGGTCATTGCCCCGGTGGACGATCGTCACGTCCACATCGTGGCGGTAGAGTTCTAAAGCTGCTTCGATGGCGGAATTTCCGGCCCCCACGATCACGGTCTTTGTCCAGGAATAGGGAAAGGGTTCCCGGTAATAGTGACTGACGTGGGGCAGCTCTTCCCCGGGCACGTTCAGCTTTCGGGGGAGGTCGAAATAGCCAGTGGCGATGACGACGTTCTTCGCTTCGTAGCGATTCTCCTTTGTCTTTACTTTAAAGCTGCCCTCTTGTTGTTCCAGGCCGGTCACTTCTGTGTAAAGCTTCAGGTTGAGGTCGAAGTAGACGGCCAGCTTGCGGTAATACTGCATGGCCTCGATCCGGGAGGGTTTCACATTGGAGGTAGGAAAGGGGACGTTGCCGATCTCGATGTTCTCGGCCGTGGAGAAGAAATGCATGCGGAGGGGGTAGTTCCGCAGGGATTCGGTGATGCTTCCCTTCTCGATCACCAGGTGGCTCAGGCCCCGCTTTGTGGCTTCGATCGCCGTGGCCAACCCGCAAGGTCCTGCTCCAACGATGATGAGGTCATAGGATCGATCCATGGGGCAAAGATAGCGACTGGGCAGGAGCTACCTGCCATTGGGACCGCGAACTATTCCCCGATCACTACCGGCTCGGTCCATTGTTCTTCCCCACCCTTCGGCAGCATTTGATAGATGCCGGTTCAGTTGCATTTGGCCGTTCCGGGGTCGGTCAGGACCTTCTCACGCTCTTGCGCTACTCTACTTTTTAATATTCGCTTAACACAGAATGAGCCCGGATCCGGCTTCTTTGCCGGGCAGGAACTTTCGTATTTTCGCTTTTCCTTATGCCGAAGGTCCCCAAATTCGAAATGATCAACCGGGAGGTCAGCTGGCTCTCCTTCAATGAACGGGTGTTGCAGGAAGCTTCCGACCCCAATGTGCCGCTTATCGAGCGCATGCGTTTCCTCGGGATCTTCTCGAACAACCTGGACGAGTTCTTCCGGGTCCGTGTGGCCACGGTCAAGCGGATGGTCGGGTTGGGCAAGAACGCCAAGGGCGTGCTCGGGGAAGACCCGGAGGTCTTGCTGGACCAGATCAAGGAAATGGTACTTGCCCAGCGGGACCAGTTCGGGAGCATTTACGATGAGATCCTCAAAGAATTCCGTGAACAAGGGGTTTCTCTGTTGAGTGAAAAACAACTCAACAAGGAACAAGGAGCGCTTGTCAAGGCCTATTTCCAAAATGAGGTGCGCCGCTCCCTGGTCCCCATCATGCTGAGCAATATCAAGCATTTCCCGACGCTCAAGGATCGGGCGATCTACCTGGCGATCAAACTGTACAACAAGGATAATCCGAAGGATCCCAAGTATGCCCTGATCGAAGTGCCGTCCCCGCTATTGCCCCGGTTCTTTGAATTGCCGCCCAAAAAAGAAGGGCAAAAGAACCTGATCATTCTCGACGATGTGATCCGCTATTGCCTGCACGAGGTCTTCGCCTTTTTCAATTACGATAAGATCGAAGCCTATACCATTAAGCTCACCCGGGATGCGGAACTGGACATCGACGAGGACATTTCCAAGAGCATCATCGATAAGCTATCCAAAAGCCTGAAGAACCGGAAGGTCGGACAGCCGGTCCGCTTCATCTACGACAAGCGGATGCCGAAGGACCTGTACAAATACCTCATCCACCGGATCCGGCTGAAAGAGGATGAGAACATCATTCCCGGCGGCCGGTACCACAATTTCAAAGACTTCATCAAGTTCCCGTACATTGGAGAGGAGGAATTGCGGTACCCTGATCTTCCCCCCACGCGAAGCCCGGAGTTGGACCATCCCAGCCGGTATTTGGACCGGATCAAGGAGGGGGACATCATGCTCAACTACCCCTACCAGACCTTCGACCACATCATCGACATCCTGCGGGAGGCGGCGATCGACCCCAAGGTCACCTCGATCAAGATCAATCTGTACCGCGTGGCCAAACGCTCCAAGGTGATCAATGCGCTGGTGAACGCGGTCAAGAACGGCAAGGCCGTGACGGCCGTGGTGGAGCTGCGGGCTCGTTTCGATGAGGAGGCCAATATCCAGTGGGCCAACAAACTGCAGGAAGAAGGCGTAGAGGTGATCTTCGGCGTGGAAGGGTTGAAGGTCCATTCCAAACTGATCCTCATCACCCGGAAGGAGCGGCGGAAAGAAGAGTTGTTCGCCCACATCGGAACGGGGAATTTCCATGAAGGAACGGCCCGCCTCTATGCCGACACTTCCCTGCTCACCGTCGACAAAAGGATCACGCGAGAGGTTTGGAAGGTGTTCGATTTCTTCAAGAACAATTACAAGGTCCATCGGTATTCCCACCTTCTGGTATCCCCGATCAACACCCGCCGAAAGTTCGGCCAGCTGATCCAGAGCGAGATCCGCAATGCCAGGGCCGGAAAACCGGCTTACATGATCCTTAAAATGAACAACCTGGTGGATGAGGAACTGATCCGGAAGCTTTATGCGGCCAGTCAGGCAGGCGTGAAGATCCGGCTCATCGTCCGTGGCATCTGCTCCCTCGTACCTGGGGTGAAAGGGATGAGTGAGAATATTCAGGCCATCAGTATTCTGGATCGTTTCCTGGAACATTCCAGGATCTTTTTGTTCGGGAATGGAGGGAAGGAGAAGATCTACATCGGATCGGGCGATTGGATGGTGCGGAACCTCGACAAAAGAGTGGAAGTGATCACGCCGGTATACGACAAAAAGGTCCGGAAAGTGCTTCGCGACATGCTCAGCATCCAGTTGCAGGATGATATCAAAGCCCGGGTCCTGGAAGAGGGGGGTACCAATCCTTACCGAAAGGAGGACGGCAATAAAGTACGTTCTCAACATGCTCTTTACGAGTATTTCCAGGAAGTGGCCCGTGGAAAAGAACCTGAAGTTACCAGTCTCGAGCTGGATGAGCTGTTGAAAAGTTCCTGATCCTTTCCCCGTCCACCGCTACCTGACAGGCGATGGAAATCCCTACCTTCATCCCTGAGGACCTTTTTATGTTCGTTGAAATTCGCTGCGATCGACATCGGCTCCAATGCCATTCGGCTGCTGGTCGGAAGTGTGGCCCAGGCTAACGGGAGTATCCCGGTAAAGAAGGTCTCCCTTGTGCGAGTTCCGATCCGCCTGGGAGAAGACGTTTTCTCCACGGGTGAGGTCTCTCATCATAAACTGCGCCAGTTGATCAAGGCCATCGAAGCCTTCAAGTTGCTTATGGAGGTTCATGAGGTGGTGGATTACCGGGCTTGTGCCACTTCTGCCATGAGAGAGGCTTCCAATGGTGAGAAAGTAGTCCAGGCCGTAGAGGCCCGGACAGGGGTGCACATTGAGCTGATCGAAGGAGACATCGAATCCACCCTGATCTACAAGACTTTTTTGCAGCAGACCGACAAGGAGCATAGCAAGTTGCTCTACATCGATGTGGGTGGAGGGAGTACGGAGGTCACCCTTTTGTCGGATGGTGAGCCGGTGAGGACCTATTCCTTCAAGATCGGTACCGTGAGGATCCTTCAGGGGAAAGTAACCGAAGCGGATTGGCAGGCCCTTCGCGACTGGGTGAGTGATTTCCGGAAGGAAGGGAACGGAATGAGTGCATTGGGGACCGGCGGGAACATCAACAAACTTCTCACCCTTTCAGGAGGAAAAAAGAACAAACCCATCTCCCTGGAGAAGCTCGAGTCGATGGCCGAAGAACTAAAAAAGCTCAACTACCAGGAAAGGATGGAGGTCCACGACCTCAAGCCGGACCGGGCGGATGTGATCGTTCCGGCTTCGGAGATCTACCTCACCGTGATGCGGGAGGCCGGGGTGAAGAAGATGATCGTGCCCAAGATCGGCCTGGCCGATGGGATCATCACCGATCTCTACGCTCGCTATTATTCCTGAAGAAGATCGCTTTCCCGGTGCAAAGACTTTTCAGGGGCCTCCTTTGGATCCCCCTAGAGGTGGGTAGGACGGGTGGCTGAGCGGAGTCGAAGCCCCTGGGATGATGGGCCCTTAGTTAGCGTGCTTAAGGACCTCTTTTGCCAAACCAGACAGGTCCGGCTAAGCTTCATGACCCCAAGATAAAGGGCCCCTTTCGTTCGGAAACCGGCCTTGGTCAGCGTTCTATTGTCAGCTTACTGGTCGTGACCCCTTGCCGGGCCGAAACCTTGATGAGATAAACCCCGGCGTCGAGTCCGTTCAGGTCGAGGTTGACCCGCTGCGCATCCTGCAGGGTTTGTTGCCGGACCAGTCGGCCATTGAGGTCCCGGACCTCCAGGGTTCCTTCCTGGGTCAGTTCGTCCAGCACAACATTCGTGGAACCGTCGGTCGCCGGATTGGGGGTTACGCGGAAATGCGGGGCTTTTTTGCCATGTTCTTCGATGGAGGTGGTATTGACCACCACTACCTTGACCGAATCCGTATCCGAGCAATTGCCCGAGATCATGGTCAGTTTTACCTGGTAAGAGCCGATGTTAGAATAGGTGTGACTGGGGGAAGCTTGTGAAGAGGGGGAGCTGCCATCGTCAAAGTCCCAGTCGAACGTACTGCCGATCGAAGCAGAACCGTCGAAGTTCACCGATCCTCCGTTGTAGATATCTAC
>CAZAYA010000014.1:13924-28234 GCA_964489175.1 uncultured Flavobacteriales bacterium
GGGTTGGGACATAGGGATTTCGGTGGTATCGACATAGCGGGTGGAGAGAATGCCACAACCTAGCTGATCGCGAAGAATGATATCGTACTGGTTGGCAGCCACGCCTGTGAAATGTTTGTTGGAGGTATAAGAAGATCCGCTGTCGACGCTGTATTCCAGATCACCAATCCCACCGGAACCATAAATGCTGATGGAACCGTTGGTCATTCCGCACTCAGCATCCTCGATGAGGATGCTATCCAGGCTGAGCGGTGTGGTATCCTGAAGAGCGAAGTTGTCCACTTCAAAAACACTGCCCATACTTGCAGTTCCCTGGCCGAAGAAATATTTTGATTCAGCAGTGAACAGGATCCAGATGGAATCCGGTTTGGCACAGGAAAAATACTGGAATGGGAGGTCCACCTGTGTCCATGACCCCTGGTTGCCATAGAATTGTTGGGATGCTCTTCCCACCACATCAGCACTTTGTGTGTTCGGGTCCCAACGGGTCAGCTCAAAGACCATCGAAGCCGTATCATCATTGAGCAAATTGTACCGGACATAGCCAGTTGCCGTATCAGGCCGTCCTGTGTAGGGCTCTTTGGGTTCGGTAAGGGCAAATCCTACGGTATCATCAATGATGCCGGGAATCTGGGCGGTATCCACGATCAATTCCAGGGCCTTTGATCCGTTCTGAGGGTCGGCGGTGTTTTCCGCTGCTTCCAGGGCCAGATAGCCGTTGGGCATGCGCCGGTTCAGGAGAGAATTCGTATTCCAGTTCTCAAAGTCCAGGTTGTTCACGGCTGTCTGGCCGAAACCGGTGAGAGTGATGAGGACCCCTATGGCAAGGAGTAAGGCTTGGCGGGTCATAAGCATGGTAACTTTGGTCAGTTTGAACAGTCTAAATGTAAAGAACTTGTCGGTGAACAGCTTCATCGCTTTTTGCATGGATGGGAGCCGGTGGCACAACGATCGGTCCTTGCTAAAGTTACGATCCTTATTTTCGGGCATGTTCCGTCATGATCCTGCCCCCTTCTTTTTCGCCTCTGTTATCGGTCTTGCATTATTATTGACCGCCCCTCAGTTATGGTCGGAGGGTATGTTCATGGACGGCTCGATCTATGCCACCGTTGCACGGAACATGTCGGAGGCCATAGGGAACTTCTGGGCGCCTTCACTTTCCTTAACATGGCATCCCGGTTTCTATGAACATCCACCGCTGGCGCTGGGCTTACAAAGTTTGTTCTTCCGGGCATTCGGCGATCATCTGTGGGTGGAAAGGGTGTATTCCTTTCTTACCATGGTGTTGACCGGCCTTTTGATGGTCAGGATATGGTACCGGCTATCCGGTCACCGGAGCACGGCATGGGCTCCTTTACTGCTATGGGTCATCACTCCTCTGGTCTTTTGGAGTTATGCCAACAATATGCTGGAGAACACGCTGGGCATTTTCCTTTGTTGTGCAGTGTTGATGGCTATCAGAGGAGGGCAGGAACAACGGGGTATTTGGTGGTTCCTGGGTGGCCTGTGCCTTTCGGCTGGGATGTTGGTCAAAGGCCTTGTGGCCCTTTTCCCTTTGTCCTTTCCTTTTTGGTGGTGGTTGTTCCGCAGGGAAGATGGTTTTGGAAGAGTGGCCGGCCGGACCTTTTGGATGACGACTGGAACCGCGCTGCCATTGGTGGGTTTATTCCTCTTCATTCCGGCGTTCAGAGAATATCTTCATCATTATTGGGAGGAACAGTTGGTCCAGAGTTTTGCAAGCACAGGGACGGTGAGCAGCCGTTGGGCCATCGTGGGGAGGATGATACGGGAATGGCTGCCTGCTCTTGGTTTGGTGTTGTTCGGAATAATGATGGCCCGCCGACATCGCATTCCTTTATTCGGACAGGCAGGGGAACAAGAGCGGGTTGCCGGAAGAATACTACTGGCCCTGGCTGTTTCAGGGGTGCTGCCGCTCATGATATCGCTCAAGCAGCGGGGTTTTTATATCGTCCCTGCTTTGCCTTTCCTGGCCCTGGGCACAGCTCTCTTTCTTCATCCTTTGCTGAGATCTTGGATGCAAAAACTTTCTGAGAACGTACGATCATTGGTCATTTTGAAAGGCGGAGCGATGCTTTTGCTGGCGGCGGGAATAGGTGCTTCCGTTTTCTTTATCGGCCGGACAGGCAGGGATGAACGCCACATTACCGCGGTCAGGGCGACCCTGGAACACGTCCCCGCTCATACCACCATCGGGACCTGTCCTTCTCTGGTCAAAGATTGGGGATTAATGGCCTACTATTACCGGCTGGGGTATATTAGCTTTAGTATGGATACTAAAGCTTCTTTTCCTTTTTTTCTGGTCCGGGATGGGGTTTGCCCGGTACCGGAGAGGTACGAAGAAAGTCCTGTCATGGACACGCTCGGAGTGCGATTGTTCCGCCAGACCGAAACCCATCCAACCGGCCCCTGAAGGAGGAAGCATCCGATCCCTTGCATGCCTCCGTTAAGAATCCTATTTTCGGAGATCTTAAACAAAAAATCCCTGTCATGGATCCGATCAAGAGCAGAATATTCTTCATTCCCGTCATTGCTGTCTTTCTGGCCCTTTCATCCATTCCAGGTCATGCCCAGCAAGGGCTGACCGTCGAGGATGTGGCCCGCACCAAGCGCGTGATCGGTGTTCATATGAACGAGGACGCTTCCCACGTAGCTTATAGCGTTGCTATTCCGGGAGACCCCGTTAAAGGGGAGAATGATCGTAAGCAGCTTTATGTGTATGATGTGGAAGAGGAAGACAAGCGCCTTTACCGGGACCGTTCCTTCAGCAATGTCCGTTTCCGTCCCGGACATGAGAGTCTGACCTTTCTGGCTTCCGGGGATAAAAAGAAATCGAACGCGATCTATGAACTCCCACTCGATGGGGGTACAGCCGTGGAACTTTACCGGTTCGACGGCCGCGCCTATTCCTTTGAATGGGCTTCTGATGGGGACCAATTCGTATACCGCCAACGCGGAAAGGGAGAAAAGGAGGAAGAACCGCTTCCCAAGCAGCCTGATATTTATGAAGAAGGACAAAAGAACATTCGTGCCTTCGTAGCCAACGTGAGCCAACCGGACCAGGAACCGGTGGAAATGCAGGTAGAAGGTACGGTATACACGACCCGGTGGTCTCCAGATGATTCGAAGCTGGCCCTTTCCGTGGCACCTACGCCGCGGGTGGACGATCATTACATGTACCAGACCGTCCATGTAGTGAAAACCTCCAATGGGAAAATCCTTACCGAGATCGAGCAGAAAGGCAAGCTCGCCGATCTTCGCTGGAGCCCCGATGGCAAGACCATCGCCATGCTCGGTGGTGCTGATATCCATGACGGTATCGCCGGGCGTATCCTGACCGCCCCCGCCGGCGGAGGAGAGATCAAAAACATCCAACCCGATTACAAAGGGAAATTCGAAGGCATTCGCTGGACTGAAAAGGGGCGCATTCACTTCATCGCCAGCAAAGGCACTCAAAGGGCTTATGGCAGTGTCAAGGCCGACGGCTCTGACCTGAGTTACATCGAAGGACCCGGCAACACCATCTTCATGGGGTTTGCCCAGGTGGATGATGAGAATGCTGCATTCATCGTCACCAGGGCCCAACACCCCCGGGAATTGTATATCCGTACAGGGGGGGATGATCTTGAAAGGGTCACCACCAGCAACGAATGGATGGCCGACCGGCAATTCGGAAAACAACGCAGCATTTCCTATGAAGCTCGTGACGGTAAGAAGATCGAAGGCATTCTGATCGAGCCGGTGGGATACGAAGAAGGAGCCTCTGTTCCGCTGATCGTTTACGTACATGGCGGCCCCGAATCCCATCTGAACAATGGCTGGGTGACCTATTACAGCCGTCCCGGACAGGTGGCTGCGGCCAAAGGTTATGCCGTGTTCTGCCCCAATTATCGCGGTAGCACTGGTCGGGGGGAAGCATTCCTCAAATCCAGCCAGGGCGATGCCGCCGGTAAGGAGTACGATGACATCGTGGATGGTGTGGAATACCTGATCAATCAGGGTATTGCCGATAAGGAGAAGGTCGGTGTTACCGGCGGTTCCTACGGAGGCTATGCTACCGGTTGGATGGCCACCCGGTACTCCGAGCATTTCGCTGCGGCCGTGATGAACTTCGGTATCAGCAACAACATCTCCAAATGGGGGACCAGCGATATCCCCATGGAACTGTACCTGGTCCACGCCCGCGAGTATATTTGGGACGGGAACTGGATGAAGTACCTCAAGCGCAGCCCGATCTACCACGTGGACAAGGCACAAACGCCATTACTGATCACCCACGGTCAGGAAGATACCCGGGTTCATCCGGCGCAATCCATGGAATTGTTCCGGCACATCAAGGTGCGAAAACCTGAGGTGCCGCTCCGGTGGGTTCGCTATCCCGGTGAAGGGCATGGCTACCGCGATCCTACGCATCAATACGATTACTCCCTTCGCCAGTTCCGTTGGTTCGACCATTTCCTGAAGGAAGGGAAAAAGGAAAAACCGTCCCGGAGCCTCAAGGGACTGGTACCGGAAGAATAGAGTGACAGTTCAGGCAAAAGGTCCGTATCTTGCTTAAGATCACGGACCTTTTTGTTATGCTACGTTCCCTTTCCTTGATATTCCTGCTTCTTCCTTTGTTCGCAGCCTGCAATGCGGGTAGCCCGGAAGAGGATCCTACTTCTCAAACTTCCGATCTGGAGACCGCTTATTTTGCCAGCGGCTGCTTTTGGTGTGTGGAGCATATTTATGAGAACGTGAAAGGGGTGGAGGAGGCTGTTTCAGGCTTTGCAGGGGGTAAGGTCAAGGATCCTGATTACCGGGAAGTAGCCAGTGGTAGAACGAACCATGCGGAAGCCGTGCGGGTTCATTACGACCCTGAGCAGGTCAGTTTCCGAACCCTCGTCAAGGCCTTCTATGCTTCCCAGGACCCTACCACACAGGGGCAAGCACCGGACTTCGGGTCCCAATACCGTTCCATCATCTTCTACACTGATGACCGGCAAAAGCAGATCGCCGAACAAGCCAGGGACAGTGTGGAAAGTTCAGGGGAATACAGCGAGCCGGTAGTTACCGAGATCAGTCCCCTGAAAGGCTTCTATCCTGCAAGCGAACATCACCAGGACTATGTCCGCAAAAATCCGAATGATCGTTATGTGCAGCAGGTATCGGTTCCGCGGTTCGAGCGCTTCAGGGAGAAGATGCCGGAGGTGTTGAAGTAAGTCTTGCTCCTGTTGTAGAAGTTCACGGCATCTTCGTCACGAACCCCGACACCCCCTTTCCCATTAGTTCCCTTTGATGGGCTTTAGCAGCGCTTTGGGTGGCAAAACGACCGGAATGGACCTTGTCCATTCCATTGCTCCGGTACACTTCCAGGCCGGAGAGTTGAAAATGTTCCTCGTAGAATGCTTGGGAATGGCTTTGTCGGAAGGCTCCTAACTGGACGGTGTATTTTTCTTTTGGATCGGGTCGGGCAGATGCTTTTGGGGCTGGCTTTTGGAAAGTGGTGGCTTCCCGGTACCATCGTTTCTCCTTCCCGGCGCTCACCCATTGGAAGCCTCCACTGATCACACCTTCCTGGCGGTCATCAGAACAGGTCATCCGATATTGGACCTGCAGGGGATGGGTTCGGGGCATTTCCACCCAGGTCAGCTTGAAATAGTTCTTCAGGGCCTTCACGTGGCCGCCGGACCTTTGGACCGGCTCTGCCGAGCATCCTTCCGGCAGGGTGTCGGACAACTGGGCGAACCCATGGGTGGGGAAGTCCCGAATGGTAACGGTCACCAATGCCCGGGAATCGTCCTCGTGTTGGACTTCCCGGGAGAGTCCACCCTGGCCGTAAGCAAGTATCCCCTGGAGCAGGAAGACTACAACGAACAAAAAGAGGAGGGCTGCCGACTTCTTCATTCTTCGGAGAATTCCACCAGCAGGTTCCGGTAAGCGGAAAACAGTTTGGACTTCGAAACGAAGCCCCGGTATTTGCCGTTCTGGATCACGGGCAGGTTCCAGGCTTCTGTTTTTTCAAACTTCTCTACCACATGGCTCATATCCTCCTCAATGTCCACGAAGGCGGGAGGAACGGTCATCAGCTCATGCACGCTCACTTCATCGTAGCGGTCTTTGTCGAACATGATGTTGCGCACATCGTTGAGCAATACAACACCAAGCAATCGGTCCTCATCATCCACTACCGGGAACAGGTTCCGTTTTGACTTGGAAATCTCCTGGACCAGGTCTCCCAGGGTGTCCCGGGGATGCACTTTTCGGAAATCGTTCTCGATCTCTTTTTCCAGGCTCATCAGAGACAGGACGGCCTTGTCCTTGTGGTGGGTGATCAGTTCGCCCCTTTTGGCCAGTTGCTCCGTGTAGACCGAATGTTTCCGGAACACCCTCACAGTAGAATAGGAAATGGCCGCAGCGATCATCAGGGGTATGAACAATTCGTATCCGCCGGTGATCTCAGCAATGAGGAAAATAGCGGTCAGCGGTGCATGCAACACCCCCGCCATCAATCCGGCCATACCTACCAGGGCGAAGTTGCTTTCCGAAAGGGATACGATGCGGAAATAGGAGAACACTTTGGCGAACATGAAGCCCAGTGTCGTTCCCATGAAAAGCGTAGGAGCGAAGATACCTCCAACCCCGCCACTGCCGAAGGTGATCGCTGTAGCCACCACTTTCAGCAGAACGATCGCCAGCAGGAATAGAAGGATGATGTAGATGTTGTCATTCCATTGATAGAAGGGACTTTCATGAAGAACATCCGAATAATGCCCTTCGATCAGGGAATTGATGATGTCATAGCCTTCCCCGTAGAGGGGAGGAAAGAGGAAGATCAGCATGCCCAACACCACTCCTCCTATCAAGGCTCGGTTATAGGGATTTCGAACCCGTTCAAACCCGTGCATGATGCCGAAGTAAACCCGATGGAAATACAGGGAGATCAGGCCAGTGATAATACCGAGGAAGATATAGAAAGGAATGTGTTGCAACAGGAACTCATCCCGCAGGGTGAAATGGAACAGGTAGCCTTCTCCCAGGAAGAGGTAGGATGTGATCACGGCCGATACGGAGGCCAGCAGGAGCGGTATAAGGGACGCTGTGGTCAGGTCCAGCATGATCACCTCGATGGCAAAGACGATGGCGGCCACCGGAGCTTTGAAGATGGCGGATAACGCTCCTGCTGCCGCGCAGCCCACCAACAAGGTGCGTGTCTTGTAGTCCATCCGGAACAGTGAGGCGAGGTTGGAGCCCATTGCTCCTCCGGTAGCCACCGTGGGGCCTTCCAGTCCGACCGACCCTCCAAAACCCACGGTCACGGCACTGGTGAGGATGGAGGAATAAGTGTTGTGGCGATCGATGATGCTGTTTTGTTTGGAGATGGCATAAAGCGTGGCAGGGATGCCGTGTTCCACATTCCTCCGGATGAGGTAGCGGATAAGGGTGACCGTGATCAGCAGACCGATCAGGGGATAAGCAAAATAGAGGTAATTGTGATAATTCCGGGCGAAGCCGCTGGTCAGGAGCGTCTGGATGATGTGAGCCGAATTCTTGATGATGGCGGCTCCGATGCCCGAAGTGATGCCCACGATCACGCTGAGGATCAGAACGAAGTTCTGATGGGAGATGTGCCTCATCCGCCAGATCAGGAATCGCTTCAAAAGCCTTCTGAACCACATGATCGACAACGGCTCAAGATCGGATGATCGCATCATAACCGGCTTTCAAGCCGGAACTTTGTTCTTTTCAAAGATAGAGGATCCGTAGCGGAAAATCAGGGAAGGATCGAAAAAGCAAGTGGTCAGGACCGTTTCCCTTCCAGGTATTCCCGGATGACCGCCCGGGCGGTCCCGGAAGGTTTAGGAGCATCCACATTGAGCAGTTTCCCTTCCGGGTCGGCAAGGATGCAGTGGGGGATGTCCCTGATCTTAAGGATCCGGATCAGATCAGCGTTCATCCCGCCGGCGTAGAGTATGGTCCCCGGAACGCTGTTCTTTTCCAGGTACTTCTCCAGCACGTCCGGGGAGCGGTCCACGGAAATGCTCACGAAGCGGAGGTTGGGGAAGCTGTCCCGGGCCAGCTTGTGCAGGTACCGGAGCTCTGTCAGGGAGCTTTCCGACCAGGTGGCCCAAAAGGTGATGTAGAGGTAGTTGCCTGACAGGTCCGCCAGGCGGGTGGTATCTCCCTGCGGTCCCGGGTAGGCGAATTCCGGGACAGGAGCTCCCGGAGCGGTCCTTTCCTTGCCCTTCATCTTGCGCTGGATGTAACCCAGTTGCTCCTCATCCCTGATGGTCTTTTTGTATTGTTTCATCAGGTGTTCGTTCTGTTTTTGGCTGCCGAACTCCAACTGCTGGAGCATGAAATAGGTCAGCAGAGCATTCCTTACTTCCCCGTTGAAATCGTCCCGGATGGTACGGAAAAGTAATTCCCGGTAGGAGATGCTCCGCCGGGAGCGGTTTTCCTTGAGATCGAGAGCGAACTTATTGGCCACATCGTAAGCAAACTTCAGGAATACCGGAATATCCAGGTTCCGGGGGTCATTGAGGTCGATCTCGTTAAGAAAGTTCCAGTATTCCTCGCTGAAGACGATCGAATCATTGTTCGTCTGGTACTTGTAGATGTTGGGATAGCTGAATTTCCGCCGGGCCCAGGTAAAGGTCGAGCGTTGTTCTTCCAGTTCGATGAACTGTTCCGGAACATTCGGGTGCTTTTCGAAATATTTGTCGTGAAACTCTCTAAGCATGGCATGTTTGATGTCCACGATGTCCTGGAAATTGGCGGTATCCATTTCGATGCCGAAGCTGTGTTCCTTGTCCAGCGTGGCGAGCAGGCTTCTTCTGTCTTGTAGGTAGTTGTTCGGAACGGCCCCTTTTCCGTCGAACCAAAGGGTTTTGTCCGGGTTCTCCGTGTTCATGTTCATTTGAAGACTGTCGCCGGGGGTCAGGTAGATCGTCCGGGTGATGTCGCCATAGCTGAACCGGGCATAAGTGCTTTTCCGCATAGGGAAGGAAGTGCGGAAGTGCCCTTCCCCGTCCAGCAGAACATGGGCGAGAATGGTGTCTTCGTAACTGTAAGGATGTTTTTGGGTCAGGAAAGTGATCTTGGGCTGGTCGCTCTGGAGGATCCGTCCATGGAGGTATACCGGTTTTTCAGGAGGAGTGGAAGGTGTACATCCGCCGGCCAGCAGGAGCAGCAACAATACGCTGAAGAGGTATGGGGCCTGGCGGAAGCGCATGGTTCATTCTTCTCCGGGGATCTTTTCCCTTTGTTCTACCTGAAGGCGGAGTTCTTTTAGTTGGTCGGGGGGCAGGGATGATGGTGCCCCGATCATCACATCGCGCCCGGCGTTGTTCTTCGGGAATGCGATAAAATCGCGGATATCAGAATGACCGGCGAACACGGCCACCCAGCGGTCGAAGCCGAAAGCAGCACCTCCGTGGGGAGGGGCGCCGTATTCGAAGGCGCTCAGGAGGAAACCGAACTGCTCTTCCGCTTCTTCCCGGGAGAAGCCCAACACTTTGAACACTTTTTCCTGTACGAACCGGTCGTGGATCCGGATGGACCCCCCGCCGATCTCCATGCCGTTGATCACCATGTCGTAGGCATTGGCTTTCACTTCTTCCGGACGGCTTTCCAGCTGGTCGATGTCTTCTTTCCGGGGGGAAGTAAAGGGGTGATGGAGGGCATGGTATTGGCCGGTCTCTTCGTCCTTTTCCAGCAAAGGAAAATCGGTGATCCAGAGGGGTTTGAATTTACCCGGGTCCCGCAGTTCCAGTCGGTTGCCCATCTCCAGGCGCAGTTCGCTCAGAGCGTTCCGGGTGATGGTAGCCACTCCGGCCAGGATCAGCAGCAGGTCACCGGGTTGAGCTCCGAAGGCTTCGGCCCAGCGTTGGAATTGCTCTTCCCCGAAGAACTTGTCCACAGAAGATTTGAACGACCCGTCCTCGTTGTACTTGACGTACACCAATCCCTGGGCTCCTATCTGAGGCTGGCGTACAAAGTCCGTTAGCACATCCAGTTGCTTCCGGCTGTATCCGGCACAGCCTTCGGCATTGATGCCCACCACGAGTTCGGCACTGTCGAACACTTTGAAGCCGTGCCCCTGGGCTACTTCGTTCAGCTCCACGAACGGCATGCCAAAGCGGAGGTCGGGGCGGTCGGTGCCATAGGCCTTCATGGCCTCATCGTAGGTCATACGCGGGAATTCGCCGGGATCCTGGTCGAGGATGGTGCGAAAGAGGTGGCGGGCCAGTCCTTCGAATTCCTGCAGCACGTCTTCCTGGTCCACGAAGGCCATTTCGCAATCGATCTGGGTGAATTCCGGCTGGCGGTCAGCCCGGAGGTCTTCGTCGCGGAAGCATTTCACCAACTGAAAATAGCGGTCGAAACCGCTGACCATGAGCAACTGTTTGAAGGTCTGTGGCGATTGAGGAAGCGCATAGAACTCGCCTGCATGCATGCGGCTCGGCACCACGAAATCGCGGGCACCTTCGGGAGTGGATCGGATCAACTCCGGGGTTTCGATCTCCAGGAAGCTGCGATCATCCAGGTAATGGCGCACCTCCATGGCCATGCGGTGGCGCAGCTCGAGGTTCTTGCGCATCGGGTTCCGGCGCAGGTCGAGCATGCGGTAGCGCATGCGCAGTTCATCACCACCGTCGGTCTCATCTTCTATGGTGAAGGGAGGCACCTGGGAGGGGTTGAGCACTTCCAGATGTCCTGTATCGATCTCGATATCGCCGGTGGGGAGGTCCGGGTTCTTGTTGCTCCGCTCCCGCACCATTCCTTCAGCGCGGATCACATATTCCCGGCCGAGGCTTTTGACCAGCTCTTCAGGGACGGATCCTTCGTTCCGGTCGAACACCAGCTGGGTGATCCCGTACCGGTCGCGCACATCCACGAAGGTCATGCCTCCCAGTTCCCGTGAGCGTTGCACCCATCCGCAAAGCGATACTTTCTTACCTTCGTCCTCGAGCCGTAGCTCACCGCAAGTATGTGATCGGAGCATAAAAAAAAGCGTTTGATCCCGGCGATCCTTCGGGTCCGGATTACACAAGAACGGCTACGTCTTTCCCGCAAGATACCGGAAAAAGGCCCGGCCGTCATCAGCTATAAAAGTAAGCAATTTCCGGGGGATCACCACGACCTTGAGCGACCATGACATTGACCGTACAGTCGGATGACCATTACATGAAGCAAGCCTTCCAGGAGGCCGAGCAAGCCTATGAAGAAGAAGAGGTTCCAGTGGGAGCTGTGGTGGTCGTGGAGAATACCATCATCGCCCGGGCTCACAATCTCACCGAACGACTCACGGATGCCACGGCCCATGCTGAAATGCAAGCCATCACGGCTGCCTCCGAATACATGGGTGGCAAGTTCCTGAATGAATGTACCCTGTACGTTACCCTCGAACCCTGCGTGATGTGTGCTGGCGCCCTCTACTGGACCCGCATGGGCCGGGTGGTCTATGGCACCAGGGATGAAAAGAAAGGCTACACCCTTACCGATCCCGGCCTGCTCCATCCCAGGACCGAAGTGAAGACCGGCGTAATGGCGGAGGAAGCGGGGGAATTGTTGCGGCGGTTTTTCAGGGAGCAGCGGGGGAAATGAGGGAGATGCCAAATGGCAGAAAGGAATGGCCCACCAGTTTCTTCTATCATCCCTTGCCGGTACACAGAACCGATCAAAATGGAAATAATGAAGTCACGAGACTTTTCAGCATTACCCAACTCTAATAACAGCAGTAAAGAAAAAATCACCCAGTTTTTGAACAAACTCACAAAAAAAAGCGCCCGGCTCTTGCCGGGCGCTTGAAAGATGATAAAAGGGCTTACAAGCTTTTCTTGGTGCCTGTTTTTTCTCCCTTTTTGTCTCCTTCTTTCATTTTCTTTTTGGTCTCCTTTTCACTTTCTTTCTTGTCTTCTTCGCTCTTTTCTTTCTTGTCATCGCCGTTCGTCTCCCCTTTTTCTTCCATAGAAGACTTTTCTCCTTTTTCCCCTTCTTCTTCGTTCAATTTGTCCATGGCTTTGTCAGCCTTGTCGTCCATCAGTTTTTCAACTTCTTCCTTGGCATTTTCCTCTTCTTTGGCTTTGTTATCAGAAGAACCCCCACAAGAAGAAAGAATGAAAAGCGTAGCAATGAGCAGTAATGATAGTGTCCGTTTCATGATCCGTGATTTTTGTTTGTTGGCCTCAAATATAGAAAACGACAGGAAAGGGACCAGCCGGCTTCAAACAAAACGATCATCACTCGCCATCACCGCCCCACAATTGTCGCAGCTCCGATGTTCCTCGGAAGCGTAGAACTCCTTGAATACCGGTAAGAAGTCCTTTTCTATATTGGTGAGCGGAAAATATTTTTCGAACAACAAATGGTTGCATTGTTCACAATACCATTGAAGTCCATCCTGGTGTTCCGGTTCCCGAACCCTTTCGATCACCAATCCCACACTGTTTTCCGGACGTATCGGGCTGTGAGGGACTTTACGGGGTAACAGGTACATCTCGCCGGGACCGATCGTGATATCCTTTGCCTTCCCATCTTCCTGGATCTTCACCGTGATCGTCCCTTCCAGTTGATAGAACAGCTCCTCGGTCTCATTGTAATGATAATCCTTCCGGGCATTCGGGCCTCCAACGATCATCACGATATGATCGCTGCCCTCAGGATAAAGGTTCTTGTTCCCTACGGGAGGTTTGAGCAGATCCCGGTTCTTTTCGATCCACTGCTGTAGGTTGAAAGGGCTCTGAATGGCCATAACATCAGATTTTCAGTTCGGAGAACGGCAAGTTAACAAAAACTGCTTTCTGAAAAAGGAACTGTAGCGAGTAGCCGTGATCTCGTATTTTTGTCCCAAATCCCATCCCATGGACCTCGACCTGATCGGAAAAAGAGCTGTTGTATGCGGAAGCAGCCAGGGAATCGGCAAAGCCACAGCTATAGAGCTGGCATCGCTGGGGGCTTCGATCACCCTTGTCGCGAGAAATGCCCAAAAACTCGAGGCAGTAAAACAAGAATTGCCCTCACCTTCTGGGGATGCTCATCATATACTTGCAGCGGATTTCTCTGACCCTGAAGGACTCGAAAGCATGATGCAGCAACATTTGCAAGACCATGGCCCGGCCCACATCCTGATCAACAATACTGGCGGACCTCCCGGCGGACCTGCTCTGGAAGCCGGAACGGAAGAATACCGCAAAGCCTTCACCCAACACCTGATCTGCAATCAGGTACTGGCCCGGACCCTGGTACCGAGCATGAAAACAGAAGGCTACGGCCGGATCATCAATGTGATCTCCACCTCTGTGAAGCAACCCATCCCTGGACTAGGAGTGTCCAATACCATCCGGGGAGCCGTGGCCAATTGGGCCAAGACCCTGGCCGGAGAATTGGGGCCGCACAACATCACCGTCAACAATGTACTGCCCGGCCCGACCAATACCCAACGACTGAGCAGCCTTCTGGAAAAAAAAGCCGAAAACAGCGGCAAGCCCCTAAAAGAGGTCACAGAACAAATGATGGCCACCGTCCCCCTCCGCAGAGCAGGAGAACCGGAAGAAACAGCCAGTGCCATCGCCTTTCTCGCCAGCCCTGCAGCCAGTTACATCAACGGCATCAATGTTCCGGTAGACGGCGGCCGGACTTCTTGCCTGTAGAACATCCGCTATGCTCTCCCGATCTCGTTCGTTGCTGAAAAAAGGGTTGGAATATTCTCCGGTCGCCCTGACCCGGAATCAACAGTACGACCGGCAGGCTAAAAGGATCATGAAAGCTGTCCTGACCCCGGCTTCCAATTGCGTGGACGTGGGGGCTCATGAGGGCGTCTTCCTGGACCAATTCCTGCTCAGGGCACCTCAAGGCCACCATTTTGCCTTTGAGCCCATTCCAGAATATGCCCGCCGGTTGGAAGCAACTTATGGGAAAAGCTGCCATGTACAAGAACTGGCCCTCAGCGACAAGAACGGAACCTCATCCTTCAATCTGGTCACCACTGACCCGGCCTACAGTGGCCTGAAAAAACGCCAATACGACAAAGTGGAAGAAGATCGTACCATCCAGGTGAAGACCGCCCGGCTGGACGACATGCTCCCCCCCGACCTGCCCATCCGGCTCATCAAGATCGATGTGGAAGGCGGGGAATACCAGGTGCTGAAAGGAGCCCGCCAAATTCTGGAAAGGTCCCATCCTTACGTGATCTTCGAGCATGGTCTGGGAGCAGCAGACATATATGGCACCCATCCAGAACAGGTATACGAACTGCTGAAAGAAGTGGGATTGCATGTAAGCTTGATGAAGGATTGGTTGAAAGACAGG
>CAZAYA010000015.1:0-353 GCA_964489175.1 uncultured Flavobacteriales bacterium
GCGATCACATGTCCATAAGCACAAACATTAGGCTTCATCCGTTGATCCGACGTAGGACCAAAGGAACTGAAGGCAGCGTGCATGCCTGTTGAAGGGTCCACAGCCCCTACTGAAAGCACACTGTCAGCATCAGCCGGCGTACCGATCACTTTCCATTCTGCTTGTCCTGAATTCCCGGCAGAATTGACCACCAACATTCCCTTCCGGGCAGCCATGTTACCGGCTCTGGCCACAAGGCTGGTCTGCCCATCCATTTCTTCCGGAAAATAGCGGTGATAGGTATAGCCCAGGGAGCTGTTGATAATGTCCGCTCCATGCCGGTCCGCCCATTCCAGGGCTTCCAGCCAGTTCTC
>CAZAYA010000015.1:363-1409 GCA_964489175.1 uncultured Flavobacteriales bacterium
CTCCTCTTCGGAGAAAGGCTCCCACAACATTCGTTCCGTACGGGCCAGCAAGAACTCCGCCCCAGTTGCAAGCCCAAGGTCTTTGCCACCGATCCGCCCGGCAATACAGGAAAGTACTTTGGTACCGTGAGTACCGTGATCGTAAACCCCGGCATCACCCTGCACGAAATCATGGGTTGCGATGATCCTGTTGTCTTCCCGGAGGTGGGCAAAGGCCGGATTTTGGTCCACCGATGGAAAGCCAGCATCAAAAACAGCAATGCGAACCCCTTTCCCATCATATCCTTTCCTGTGGAACACCTCCCCTTCCATGTGGAGGAGCTGATGGCGGAGCAATTCCCTTTGGCGTTCGGTCAGGGTGGTATCGAACGGCTTGGTCTTCTCCTTCCCATACGAACTGATGCAGGGATGATAAGAGCCCCGCTCCACTTTTCGAACAAAGGGAAGCCGGGCGATCTTCCGGAAATCCTCCTCCTCCCCATAACAGGCAACCGCATTGAACCATCGGCTCCTTCCGGTGATCGAGTCCGCCAGCTCACTCACCCTGGCCACATATTTTTCCTGCAGCGGGTAGTCGGATCGCTGACGAAGGGGAATGCCGATCCGCTTTCGCTTTTGAAGGGTTTTTTCCGAGAAATACCGCTGAGGGTCGAAAGCAACGCCATTCTTATCGGTAAAGAAGACCCAAGCTTTCAGGGAGGTGCCTGCCCGAGCTTTCAAAGGGAGACTGCCCCCCAGGAACAGCAAGATCAAAAGCAATATCAAACGAGCTGCGAACAAGACTTCGCGAGAATTTTGTTAAAATTAAGGATCGGTAACCAAGGTATCAATTAATTCCTATGACCATAGACCTACGCAGCGACACTGTCACCCGCCCTACTCCTGATATGCTTGAAGCCATGGGCCAGGCCGAAGTGGGAGATGACGTTTTCGGAGAAGACCCTACCATCAATGCTCTGGAAGCCAAAGCTGCCGAATTGCTCGGCAAGGAAGCAGCCTTGTATTGCCCTTCGATCTCCTCCAGGGTTTCCTGTGCGGAGCATGGC
>CAZAYA010000015.1:1419-27941 GCA_964489175.1 uncultured Flavobacteriales bacterium
TACAAGGCCCGCCGATGAGGCCATTTGCGCTGAAGGGGGGCACATGCGGTATTTTGAAGGGGGCGGCATGGCTCTTCACTCCGGGGTTTCGACCCGGACCGTGGAAGGCGACAGGGGCCGGATCTCCCCGGAGCAGGTCGAAGCTCATATCAATGACAGCAACAATGCCCATTTTCCCCGCACCCGATTGGTGATCGCCGAAAACACCTCCAACATGGGCGGGGGAAGTTACTATGACCCGGCCATCCTCCAAAAGCTAGGGGAAACTTGCCAGGAACATGGCTTGCGTCACCACCTGGACGGAGCCCGCCTGTTCAATGCCGTGGTTGCTTCCGGTTCTTCCGCGGCTGCTCATGCCGAACCGTTCGATTCCATCTCCATCTGCCTCTCCAAAGGATTGGGAGCTCCTGTAGGATCGGTCCTTGTCGGGAGCAAAGACTTCATAGGGGAAGCCCACCGCAAAAGAAAAGTGATGGGAGGAGGCATGCGCCAGGCTGGCTATATAGCAGCGGCGGGCCTTTATGCACTGGAGAACAACATCGACCGGCTACGGGAAGACCATGAAAGGGCTGCTGAACTTGGACAGGTGATCGAAGCGCTTCCCTATGTTGAAGAACTACTGCCAGTGGAAACTAACATCGTTGTATTCCGGTTGAAAGAGAAATATCCCTCCGATCGTTTTTTGCAGGATCTGGCCGATCACAACATCAAAGCCGTACCGTTCGGGCCTCAGCGGGTAAGAATGGTCCTGCACCTGGACATCGACGATGACATGCTGGATGAAACGGCACGAGTGTTGCGCTCACTGGGTTGATCAGCGGAGCAGGGTCAGGGAGCCGGTATAGGGCTCTCGCCCTCGACCCTGATCACGTAGAAGTAGTTCCTGTATGGTTTTCAGAGATGATCTTAACCGGAGCATTCTCCTTTTCAAACCCTTATACCTGCCCCGCCTGTATTTCCGATCAAACTCCTTTTCAAGAGACCGGGATCATCAAGGATAATGAAAAACGACTTAAGGAGCCATTTCGACACACTCCCCCATACCAGGTTCTTTTGAAAAGCTATTTTGGGGATGATGTATCTTTGAAAGCAACAATAATAAGGAAGGAAAGGGATATAGAAGCAAACGGAAGAATGCCCTCTATTCGAAAATGGATCTTTCATGATCAGGATGTGATAAACTGCCCCGGAGCGAGCCGTTCTTCATTAGCTATTAAACCCGATTTCTCGCTGCAATGTCTTCTACTCCTGAACATTTTTCTGTAATGCCCCATACGGTCATTGCAGGTGCACCGAAATCCGGAACGAGTTCCCTGTTCTTCTGGCTGGCTGATCACCCCGAGGTCTGTCCTTCCCGCAAAAAAGAAACCCACTTTCTCAGGGACAACATCAACAAACACAACCGGGACCTCAACATTCATGAACATGGACTGGAAAGCTATTCCTCATTATTCCGGCACTGTGGTCAGGGATCAGTCAGGCTGGAAGCCACCCCTCGTTATTTTTTTGAAAAAACACCCGTCAAGGTCCTTTCCAGCTTTCACCCCCTGCCCAGCATTCTGTTCATTCTCCGGAAGCCATCCGACCAACTTTATTCTCACTACAAATTCGCCCGTTATCGCCGCAAGATCATCGACCTATCATTTGCTGAATACCTTGACATCGAGAACAATGACCTGAAATGGGAGCTGAATCACCGGGAAGCCGTAAAATATGCTGACCATCTGGAAAAATGGGTCAAAGCTTTCGGTAAAGAAAACATCCGCGTTTATCTTTTCGAGGAAATGCAAGAAGATCCCCGGGCGTTCATGAAGGGAGTTGCCAAGGACCTGGACATTGATCCGGATTTCTATAAGGGATATGAATTCGGTCAGCGGAACCCGACCGTTACCGTTAAGAACAAATGGCTCCATCAACTCGGTAATCAACTGCAATCCTATTTGCCGAACAGCATTCAGAAAAAGCTCCTGCCTTTGTACCTGAAGATCAATACCGGAAAAGCCCCCTCCATCACCGAAGAAGAACAGGCCCTTAAAAGAGAAATGGATCGGTATTATGCTCCTGATAACCAGCGTTTAAAAGCCCTTTTTCCTCACCTGGACCTGTCCCGGTGGGAGTAATACCATCTTTGTTCTTGCTTCGATAAATATTATGTTTGACAATGCTTCCGGAAGGAAGTCCCAGGAATCAGAACCGATCGCTATATGAATCTCTCATCGAGGCTGACCGCCACCCTTTTGGCTTTTGCTGCCTTCATCGTTATCCTTTTCGCCTATTTCCAACCCGTGTTGGATGGGAAAGTAGTGGCCCAGCAGGATATCATCCGGGCCAGAGCTACTTCTCAGGAGATCTACAAACACCGGGAAAAGCATGGGGAAGAACCCCTCTGGACCAACTCGCAGTTCTCAGGGATGCCCACCTTTCAAATGAGCACGAAATATCCCGCCAACCTCATCAAAGACGTCAAGAACACGTTAACGAAACCTTATTTCCCCGCATCCCTGGGGCTTATATTCACTTTGTTCCTGGGTTTTTTCATTCTCCTCATGGTCATGAGGACCGGCCCCTGGATCAGTCTCATCGGGGCTTTTGCATTTGCCTTTTCCACTTATTTCATCATCTCCTTTGAGGCTGGCCATACAGGGAAGTTACGTGTGATCGGCTTCATCGCTCCCTGCATTGCTTCTATCGTTATCGCCCTCCGGGGAAAATGGTTGTTAGGGGGTGCTCTTACCGCTTTCACCGTTGCCGCCGCCCTCGGGTCGAACCACTTACAGATCGCCTATTACCTGGCCCTGCTCATCGTGATCTTGATGATCACGGAAGGAGCCTGGGCAGTGAAAGCCGGAAAACTCAAACCCTATATGATGAGTGCCGGCGTTCTGCTCATTGCAGGGATCCTGGCTGTCGGCCCCAACCTTTCCAGTATCTGGTCCACTTATGTTTATTCCCAGGAAACGATCCGGGGAGGCTCCTCGCCATTGGAAAAGGATGAAACCAAAAGATCCTCTGGTCTGAACAAGGACTACGCTATGCGCTGGAGCTATGGCAAGGCCGAGACCTTTAACCTCCTGATCCCGAATTTCCACGGAGGGGCTTCCCAACAGGAACTCAGTACTTCTTCTCATACTGCAGAGGTTTTCCGTAAGAAAGGAGCCCCGGAGAGACGGATCGAACAGATCATGAAGTCCATGCCCACCTATTGGGGCGACCAACCCTTCACATCAGGTCCCACCTATCTGGGTGCAGTGATCTGTTTCCTCTTTTTCGCCGGATTGTTCCTGGTCCGACAACCCGTCCGATGGTGGACCCTGGCCATAGCGGTCTTTGCTATTCTGCTCGCTTGGGGAAAGCATTTTCCTGTGCTGAACAACTTCATGTTCGATCATTTTCCTTTTTACAACAAATTCAGAGCGCCTTCCATGATCCTCACCCTCGTTTGCTTTGCAGCCCCGCTATTAGGCATGCTTGGACTGCACGAGGTGATCCGGCAGCAACACTACCCGAAACAGGTCCTGAAAAAAGTCCAGTATGCCCTGTATATCACCGGCGGACTCTGCCTGCTCTTTGCTGTGGCTGGTGATGCTTTCTTCAGCTTCCAGGGTCCTTCTGACCAACGTTATGCTTCTCAGGGCTTCCCGATGGATGCTTTACGGGAAGACCGGGCCGCTATGCTGAAAAGCAGTGCCTTCCGGTCCCTCGTCTTCATCTTGCTGGCTTTCCTGCTGATCTGGGGCTTCCTGAAGAAAAAGCTAAGCAAAACGCTTCTGCTCGCAGGGGTCGGGTTGCTGGTGCTCATCGATCTGTGGGTCGTGGACAAGCGTTACCTCAACGAAAGCCACTTCACAGAGAACAATGAATTCGCTACTTATTACGAGACCACTCAAGCAGACAGGACCATCCTCAACTACAAAAAGGAATCCGGCGACCCGCATTTCCGGGTCCTCAACCTGGCTGTACAGAATCCTTTTACGGATGCCCTTACCTCTTACCATCATCGTTCAGTAGGAGGCTATCATGCGGCCAAGCTCATCCGCTACCAGGATCTTATCGAAAGGCAGCTGAGCCAAAAGAACCGGAACGTTCTTAATATGCTGAACACCAAATGGTTCATTGTTCCCGCCAAGAAGAAAAAGGGACAACAGGAACGGGCCCAGTGGAACAACCAGGCCCTGGGCAATGCCTGGTTCGTTCAGGGCCTGAAATGGGTCCCTGATGCAGAAGCTGCCATGAAAAGCCTCAATGACCTTGATCCTTCAAAGACCACCATCGTGAACGAGGAGTTCAAACCATACATGAGCGATCGATCATTTTCTTTCGATGAAGGATCATCGATCAACCTCACACAGTACAGGGCCAACCGTCTGACCTATAAGACCGATATCAAAGATGGCCCCCATTTCACCGTCTTTTCAGAAGTCTACTATGAAGGAAGCGGCGAAGACTGGAAAGTCTTCATCGACGGAGAACCAGCTTCCCATATCCGGGTGAATTACACCTTGCGGGGAATGGTGCTGCCGAAAGGGCGACATACAGTCGAGTTCAAGTTCCATCCCAAGAGTTACTATACGGGAGAAAAGATCTCACTCGCTTCTTCTATCCTGATCCTGGCCCTGATCGCCGGAGGAGCTTTTTATGAATACCGCAAAGGGGATCGATCTCGTGAAAAAGAAAAGGAAGTGGCCGTCGAGGATTAACCCGAGATAGCATCCAGCTCCCGGGCAACCTGTCCGGCCAGTTTCCGCCGGCTGTATCGCCCCACCCCTTCGGATGATACTTCCAGCTTTCCTGCCTGGTATCCTTTGACCATGTTCCGAAGGGCTTTTTTCAACGCCACCTCTTCCCGGAAATCCGTGATGGTACCAGCCCGGGCTTCCTGAATGATCCTGCCCGCATCTGCATCCGGCTTTCCGATGCACAATATCGGACGGTGAGCTCCCATATATTCATACAACTTACCGGGAATAACCCCGCCGATATTGGGCGTATCATTAAGGGGCAAGAGCAGCACCCATGAGCTGCACAAATGTTCGATCACTTCTTCATGGGGGAGGCCATCGATCATCAAAAGGTTATCACTCATACCATTCTGCTCTATCCCCTGCCGGACCGTATGATCCGTCGGACCGATCAGCCGGATCCTGAGGTCTTCCTTCAATCCTTCATCCTCCTGGCAAAGCTCTCCAAGCACCTTCCACAAGGTATGTGGGTTACGGTCTTTGTTGAAAGACCCCGCATGGGTCAGCGTAAAAGCTTCTGTGAGGGGGGTGTCATCACACTTTTTGAAATCCTCTTCATCATAACCGTTGGTCACCACTTCCACTGGCACTCCTGCGATCTCCCGGAAATCCTCCGCCCAGCTCCAGCTGACCGTTACCACCTTATCGGCCTGGGTCAATACTTCTTTTTCTAATCGGTGATGCCTTTGGTCCGCCCATTTCCCCAGGTCAAGGTGCTGGTACCAATCGATGTTGGTCCAGGGGTCCCGGAAATCTGCCAGCCAGGGGAGTCCTGTTTTATTCCGCACTTTTTTAGCGATCAGGTGGGTCGTATGAGGAGGGCCGGTCGATACGACCGCATCGATATGACTTTTTTTCAAGTAGCGCAAAATGCGCCGGGATGCGGGACGGATCCATAACATCTTCGCATCAGGGATGAAAAGCGTTCCCCTCACCCAGAGGGCGAAACGCTTGATCCAACTGTTCCCTTGTTCTCCTTCCTGCTCCACGAATCCAGCATGAAAGCTTTCTCCTTTTTTCTTGCCGAGCAAACGATGGTACCAGTCATAGGGCTCACGAATAGGCTCCCGGATCACTTCCACATCCTCAGGAACATCGCGGTAAAGGCTTTCATCCCGAATGGAAATGTTCCCGCCTTCCGTGGTGAAGATCACCGGTTCCCAACCATATTCGCGGAGGTATTTAGTGAATTTCAGCCAACGCTGCACCCCTCCTCCTCCCATCGGAGGCCAATAATAAGTGATGATCAATACTTTCTTCATACGCCGGGCTTACCCATCATTTTCTTCCCATATCCTCTGGAATAACACTCCCCCCTGTTGAAGCACTGCTCAAAAGGAACGTTCGAACGATCCTCGATCCGCAATGCCCCTTCTTTCAGGATGAATTTCCTGGTTTGCCGCACATGACGAAAGGTCAGCCCTAATTCAAGGTGAGCCGGTCCGGTTTCCAGTAATGTGCAACGACTTTCCGGAGCCAAAAAGAACAATCCACCAGGGTCCTCTGTCCAACGATCCTGCTCTTCACCTTCCACCCACGGTATATTGTGCACCTTTCCACTCCGGAAGCGATTCCGCTCTTCAGGCAATGCTCCGTAAACATAAGAACCGGGATCAACGAGCTGTTCTTTTCCTTCGGTGAAAAGCGTAAAGGAAAGTTTATCGTTATGTACATGGCCCCGCGTATGGCGGATCCCTATGCCAGTACTCCCACTGACCGTCAAATGGACCCTATCCGTTCGGAACACGTACCAACCCGTTCCCGGAAAGAGCCCCCATTCGCCATGGTCTGGGATAAGATCCGGCACTTCAAGGGTGACGCTTTTTTCGACCGATAATCCTGACCGATCAAAAGAAGGTGTCCCCACTTGTGTCGGAATAGGCTCTTCATCCCGTTGAAACCGATCGATAGCTCCGCTCATTTGGCCGGCCAAATTCCCTTCCAAAGGGAACTGCTTTTGCCATTCCTGAAGCCTGTCATCTTGGAACAAAGCTGATGCAAGCGACAAGAGGGTTCCCTGTTCCAAGAGGTTTTCATCGAACAAGACCGAAGCTTTCATGCCTCTTCCCCCCTTAACACCATACCTTTCTTTCCACTGCTCGCTCGTGATCATCGCCCCTACCGGCGTTAACCTGAAGAGGCAACCGCTGTCATTATCCCCGATCTGAGGAAATTCCCCGTTGGGAGCGGTCAAGGTCTCCGCTAACGCTACAGCTTTGAACAATCTTTCCCGAAAAGCTTTGGGCAAAGGATCTCCGGCCGTGGATCGCAATACCCTCTGGGATGTCCCTAAAGACCGCGAAGGAAGCCTGACCTCCTTATTCCATCCCATCGCCTTCAAACGATCCTGCTCTCCCATGACCCAAGCACTGCACCAAAGCATCATTTCCAGTCCAAGCCGGTGATATGCGGTCGAGCCTTCGAAATTCCCCCCATCGGAAAAGAATTGTCTGAACAACTCCTTTATCATGCCTTCCACCCCTTTTCTCACCCAACTGTCTGAAAGAGGAGTACTTTCGAGAAAAGTGCCTGCAAAAAGAAGGCCTGTTATATTGAACAGGTAATGATTCCCGGGAAGCCCATCCTGATATTCCAGGTTCCTGGAGATGAAATCCGCATGTTGAACCACTGCTTCTGCAAAGACCCGTTGAAAATCCCGGTCCAATATTCCTTCCTCATCGATCGATCTGAAGAGGTCAAAAGCTACCAACAGATTAGTCAGGCGGATCCCCACATCCATCGAATAATGCCAGTTGATCCCCATTCCTGGTGGATTCGCAGCCATGAAATCCAATACCTGGGACCGGAACTCCCGCACCCCGTGGTGAGCCTTCTGAAGAAAATGGCTCAATAAGGCCATCCTCGGGAGATGTTGCAACCGGGAAAGTTCGATAGGAAGTTTGGGGTCAGCCCCTTTCCATCCCCTGGCAAGCCTTCCCTGATCTTGTCCCCATTGTCTGGCATCCCAACGAAATCCGCTTTTCATGTCCCGCTGCCAATCGATGGGGCGATAATCCGGGTCATCGATCATTTGCCATAAATGGGCCGAAGCCTCCCAGTGTTCCCGGCGAACCACCTGCTTCAACCATTGACCTTCCCCGTCGAAACGATCGATCCTCAAGGCCTGATCGTACTTCCACCCTTCCATACCCAGCGCTTTTGCATCGTAGGACCAGGGAATCCAGCCAGTTCCCAAAAGGTCGAAACGATGAGCTTTGTAGGCCTGCCACAGAAATTCTCCTGTTCCACGGTCCCAACCATTCAATGGCAAAGAAGGAAGCTTTGTTCTACCAGGAGCGATAGCGATCACAGGATTTTTTTGCCTGGGGTCCTGCTTAAGGGCCTTTTTTCTTCTGAAAGGTTTTTTCAGATAGGCGTTCCCCCGAGTGAAGATCTTTCGGAGGAGAATACCGGGAGGGTAATTCCAAAGATGGTATCGAGCAAGGAAACCCATGACAGCAAGGGATCCAAGATAAGAACAATGTCTCGGAGTTCTCTTATGCCATTAAGATCCATTATATGGATATTTTTGTTCTTTCCGCTCCAACCAGAACCAACACGATAGAGAATTGTGGGAATCGTCAGAAGACAGAGCATCAAGATCTCATTTCTGTTCCTATTCGGGGTGATAGCCGGATATCTCAATGTCCTTATTATTTTTCCCTATTGCCTCACGCCGGAAGAGATCGGCCTGATCAGGATCATGATAAGCGCTTCTACACTCTTAGCCATTCTCCTCCCTTTAGGAGCACACAACACCATTATACGCTACTTCCCCTATTTTCAGAATCAGCGATCGCAACACAATGGTTTTTTCCCTTTGATCCTCCTTATCACTCTTATCAGTGGGGTGCTCATTTCGTTGGTTCTATGGGTCTTCAATGACCCTTTCGTAGAAGTTTATAAAGATTCATCCCCACTTTGGGTGGATTATTTTCCCTATGTCATCCCCTTGGCTTTCACCATTGCCTACTACAGAATATTAAGCTCTTATTCCCAGGCTCTAATGCGCGCTGTAGTCCCAAAATTCTTTCAGGTCGTTGTTCTTAGGATCCTGTTAGCTGCTCTTGTATTACTCTATTTTACAAGCTTTTTTGAGCAAAATGGCCTGATAAAAGGACTCCTTATATGTTACCTCTCGATCCTGACCTTGCTTCTCCTGTATATCGGTTCTCTTGGGCATCTGCATCTGGACTTTCGTAAGATAAGGGTCAAGAACTTCAGGATCAAGGAAATGGTGAAATTCGGGGCATTTTCCATGTTGGCCTCTCTTGGAGGAGTCCTTGTCCAGAACATCGATAATCTTATGATCGGCGCATATACCGATCTGAGTGAAACCGGCATCTATAGCATTGCCTTTTCGATCGGTCTATTGATCGACCTGCCCAAAAGAGCTCTTTTGCAAATTTCCATCCCCCCGATCGCTAAAGCCAGAAAGGAAAATGACCTTGATTCGATCAGGGAGCTGTATCAAAGATCATCAACGAACCTCTTATTGATAGGTAGCCTGCTATTGATAGGGATCTGGATCAACCTGGATGATCTTTACCAATTGATCCCGAATGGAGAAGAATATCAAAAAGGAAAAACCGTGGTCTTGATAATTGGTATTGCCAAATTAATTGGCATGATGACCGGCCCAAATGGACAGATCATCATGTTCTCCCGGTTTTACAAATGGAACCTGGCTTTCACGTCTCTTCTCATCATACTCGTTTTCCTTACAAATTACTGGCTCATTCCTCCCTATGGGATCAAGGGAGCAGCATTGGCAAGTCTTATTTCACTAGGGTTCATCAACGCGGTCCAATTGTTGTTCCTGTGGCTATCAGAAGGGTTATTTCCCTTCACACTTAATACGCTAAAAGGACTCCTGACAGGGGGTATCGTTCTATTCTTCAGTACCCGGATCCCCGAAACAGAGGACCCTTTGGTCGATATTATCCTAAGATCAGGGGTCGCGTTGATCTTATTCAGCGTTATCACTTATTTCCTGAAAACTTCAGAAGATGCCAATGATCTGGTAGGATCCCTTTACAAAAGATTCTTGAAAAGAAGATAATATTCCTTAGTTGCATCTTACGATCAGCGCTGCAAAACCGATCAATATGCGAGACCATTTCCATTTCTATCTGAATAAATATTTAATAACCCCTTTTTCATCGGAACATTATAAATTATGCTACAGTGAAAAATACAAGTTCCTCTGGTTCAGGGTCGCTAAATGTGGAAGCCGAACCATCAATAAACATTTAAAAGAACTCACGGGGGGCGAACATATATACAGCTCTCCCACTGGCTATTACCGGCCTTTTTTCAAGGATTACCTAAAATTCGCATTCGTAAGGAATCCCATAAAGAGGTTCGAGAGTGCTTGGCGTGATAAAGTAGTAGAGCAGAACTATTTTGGATTCTCCTCCTCTGAACATGAAAAAATGCAGAACATCGACCGCTTTATCGCTTTTGCAGAAGAGATGAACATCAATAATGCTGACGTCCATATCCGGCCACAACACCGCTTAATAGACCTGAACAACATCGATTTTCTTGGGAGGAACGAAAGTTTCAATAAGGATCTCCAAACCCTTTTCGGGTTATTGGGTGCTTCGCTGGAGAATGTTTTCCATGAAAATCGTACCAGAAAAAAAGGAGGTCACCAAGAGCTCTCGTCAGAACAGAAAAAAAAGATCGCGAAAATATATGAGCTTGACTTTCGGCTGTTCTACCCTCAGGAATTCGAAGAGATCCAAAAAAGGGGCTCTTCTTGAGTGACCTTTTAAAGGCGCTCACTCAATTCATCGGTCAATATATGAATGAGTAACGCATGCCCTAACTCCACCTGCCCGTAATCCAAGGCATCCAACCAAAAATTGGTATCGCCGGTTGCTCGCAAAGGATTGTCGGCTTTAAAGCCTGAGAAGGTCAAAACGAAAGCGCCTTTGCTCTTAGCTGTCTCAGCAGCATTAACGATGTTCCGGGAGGTTCCGGAACTGCTCACGGCCAGAAGCGCATCCCCCGGTTGCATGGTCTTTTCAAGAGGTTTGCTGAAGATGTTCTCATACCCATAATCGTTGGCAAAGCAAGTCAACATGCTGTTGTCCGTCATCGGGACCGCCCGCATATGACAGGTATTGAGAAAATCGACCGAAGCATGGGAAATGATCCCACTGCTCCCCCCATTCCCGACCAAATAAAGGTTCCCTTTGTCCTCCCGGATCTTTTCAAGCTGTCCGACCAGTCCCTGATAAGCTTCGTCTCTTTCCAGTTCTTTCCCCTGCTGGTCTGTGATCAAAGTCTTCTCAAGGACTTCAGAGAACCGGTCGATGTAATTCTTGATCAACATCAGGACAAAAGGGTTTTGAGGTATTTCAGCAGAGACGTACGTTCAATGTAACTCTTGTTCCCAAGGATCTTGACGGCCATAGCTCCGGTCGCATTCCCTACAAAAGCCATTTCCTCTTCAGAAGCACCATTCCGTGCCAGCAAGGATGTAATGGACAAGAAAGCATCTCCGGCACCGATCGTGTCGACCACTTCACTCGTCAATACCGGAGCATAAGCACGCGTCCCTGCCTGATCTGAAACCACAGAACCATCCACTCCCAGGGTGATGGAACTAAGCTTTGCCCCGTTATAGGCCATCAATTCATCATGAATGGTCTCGATCCTTTTATACTTATCATGCACCGCCAACCGGGCCTCATCCTTGTCTATTGAAAAATAATCACAGCGGGGATATTTCGTCAAAAGATTGAACCCCTTGTTGGCACTATTGGTCTGGGCATTCACGGCCAAAAAGAAATCCTTCCCGGCGATCTTCTCCACACTGTCGGGATCCAGGAGACCATGTCCGAAATCAGCGACCAAAACCAGGTCGAAATCTCCTTCCACCTGATCCAGGAAATCATGGAACTCCTTTCGTGGCTCACCGGATAACGGTGAATCATCGATCTCCGTGGCTTCGAAAAGCTTGTGCTTGAATACACGATCCACGAACCGCCGCTTCAGCGTTGTGGGCCGGTCAGGTGTATGGATGGCTTTGAATTCCACGTTCTTGTGAAGGTGAGACTGGATAAAATCCAGGTAATTCTTCCCTTCATTGATGCCATAGGTAGAAAGGAACGTGACTCGCCCTACGAAATCGGCTACGTGATTGGCAACGGCCAAGGCTCCTCCGGCATACAGCTCCTTATCGAGCATCTTAGCGGTAATGGTGGCAGACTTGGAAGCTTTTCCGAGGGCGTTGACGAACTGATATTCATCCAGGATGATATCCCCGATCACCAGTACTTTGTAGTTTGCGATCTCATCAAAACGCTCCTTGAGCTCCTCGAACTTGTATTTATCGCGGAACCCTGACAAATAGGACTCAGTCTCTTCATCCTGCGGAGATAAATAGCGATTGATGAGCCTGGAGGAGCTGAATTGCACTTCCTCCGTGTGGACCAGTTCGCCCCCTATGCGTTCCACCGCTTCCTTTTCCTTGTAGATCCCACCTGTAACATCGCCGCCTTTATCCTTGTAATCCTGTCCTTTGACATAGAAATCCGGCTGGACAGCCTCAATGGCAGGAATGGCCGTGGCAGCATGATTGATCGCTACATGATCCACAAAGGCAACACTTGCAATGGTCTCAGCCCGAAGGTTCTCATCGAAGATCGGCCGGTCAGGTCCCTTGTTGACATGCTTGTCTTCGGTCAGGGTTACCACCAGTACATCCCCGAACTTCCGGGCCGCTTCAAAATGCTTGAAATGACCGGGATGCAGCAGATCGAAAACCCCATGGCAATGAACGATCTTCTTGCCCTCTTGCTTCAACTGTACAGCATGCTGCCCAAGCTCTTCCAGCGATAAGATCTTGTCCCGGCTGTTCATGATCCGTAAGTCTGCTGCTCCTCTTTACCAAGGTATCTGAACCAATCCCTTGTGGCTTCTGCGATAGATTCCTGATCCCATACAGGGGCTTCTTTCCAGTAATCAATGTTGTCCAGCATGGCCTGGACGCCTTCTTCAAAACTTACTTTTGGTTCCCAACCGGTCTTGTCACGTATTTTGGAAATATCGGCAAAGGTCTGGTCCGGTTCTCCCGGCCTTTTAGGAATGTAGACCTTTTCTCCCCCCAACAATTCGACCAAGCGATCAATGCTGTATGTATTACCACTTCCCACGTTCATGATCTCACCGATCACCTGATCTTGTTCGGATACCGTAAAGCAGGCATCCACCACATCGGTGACATAGGTGAAATCCCGGGTTTGGGTACCATCCCCCACTACCGTGAAAGGCTTCCCATTGATCTTCTGGGCCAGGAACACTCCGAAAACAGCACCGTATGTACCGGATGTACGGGAACGGGGCCCATAGACATTGAAGAAACGAAGGGAAGTAACCGGCAGGTCGTAGATCTTGTTCCAGTGCATGGTATACTCCTCTCCCACGTATTTGGTGAAAGCATAGGGGTATTCCGGACGAATATCAGCTGATTCAGGTGTAGGGTAATGATCCGGGATCCCATAACAAGAAGAAGAAGCAGCATAGACCATTCTCCCTACCTCAGCATTTCTGGCGGCTTCCAACACACTGATCGTTCCCTGGACATTGGAATGGTGATACTCCATAGGCCGTTCGATGGAAGGAACGATGTCAGCGAGAGCGGCCAGATGAAAGACCTTATCCACGCCTTTGAACAATGGGGCAATGGTGTCATGGTCGGCAATATCCTCGAAGTGAACCGCCAGTTCGGGGTTCTTTTTATGATGGTCCAGGTTTTGGGGGCGCCCGGTAGCCAAGTTGTCGATCACGGTGACCTCATACCCTTCATCGAGCAGCCGGTCCACCATATGGCTACCAATAAATCCACATCCTCCTGTTACAAGTGCTTTCATGGTGTTGGCCCGATATCTTGAAGACTGTTGTTCAAAACGTTGCTCCCGCTCCGCTCTTCATTAACTGTAAAACCCCTTCACCGTCTCACAAATATATTCGATCTGTTCATCCTTCAATTCAGGATATACCGGAAGGGAAAGGATCCTTCCTGCTTGCTCCTCCGTTACCGGAAGGTCACCTGATCGACACCCCAATGCCTTCATAGGAGGCTGTAGATGGATCGGGACAGGATAATGGATCTTGGTGTCGATCCCCTTTTTCCCAAGGAATTCCATCAAAGCATTCCTTTGCTCACACTGGATCACGAAGGTGTGATAAACACATTTTCGGTCCGGCCCTTCCTCAGGCACTTTTACCACTTCATGCAAGGCTTTCCGGAAGGTCTCAGCGACCGTCCTTCTTTTGGCCTCCCAATCCGGCAAATGATCCATTTTTACCTTGAGGATAGCAGCCTGCAAGGCGTCCAAACGAGCATTCGAACTGATAAAAGCACATTCATCCCGGTTCTTCAATCCGTGGTTCCGGGCTTTGAGCAAATACTCGTACAGCCCCTTATCATCGGTGGTGATCACCCCACCATCCCCACAAGCGCTTAAGTTCTTCAGTGGATGAAGACTGAAACAACCCAGGTCGCCCAAGCTACCGACCCTTTCCCCTTTGTATTCTGCCCGGAAAGCCTGAGCCGCATCTTCAATAACAGCAACCCCATATTTTTCAGCAATGTTGTTGATGGGGTCCATATCAGCCGGTAAGCCGGTCAGATGAACAGGCATGATGGCTTTGGTCCTGGGGGAAATGGCTTCCCCCAGCTTTTCCGGATCCATGGTCATATCCCCCCGCACATCCACGAACACCGGCTCTGCGCCAGCCAGAATGATGGAGCTTCCTGACGCTAAAAAAGAATTGGACACGGTGATCACTTCATCTCCTTCTCCGATCCCCAGGGCCTTCATCGAAAGGACAAGGGCTTCGGTCCCATCGGATACTCCCACGGCATACCGGGTACCGCATAATTCAGCGAACCGGCCTTCAAAAGAAGCAACAGGTTCGCCGAGGATGAACTGCCCGGAATCCAGGATCTCTTCCACTGCCGCAAGGATCTCTTTTTTCAGGGGCTGGTGCTGGGCAGGCAGGTCGAGGTAAGGGACTTTCATGAGAGCTTTCTTCCTTTTAAAGAAACTTCGAAGATCTTGTCAGGAATATGGGGGTGGGAAACCGTTTCAGAAGGCTGTTGATCAGGCAAATAAACCCCACATATCGTATTGGAAACCCTGAACACCTTTTCCCGGGCTTCTTTGTCCGGACAACCATCCAATGCTGCTGCAATAACCTGGAATCTCAAATTCACGAATCCTTTCGTGAAATCGTGCCAGATGATCACGGAATGTTCATCTTTCAACAGTTTGAAAGCATTTTCGGTATCCGACCGCACCCCTTCATAACTATGGTCCCCATCGATGAAGATCACATCGAATTTTCTATCTAAACTATTAAAGTCAAAAGTTTTGGAATCATGATGGATGTGTTCCACATTGGATAACCCCTTACTGAACATGCGCTGCATGTTAGCGATATTTTCTCCTCTCATGGCCTTCACATCTTCATCAGGCAAAGAGACCGAGACACAATGTTTCGATACTTCTGCAGCATTAACAATGGTTTCTCCCCGCCAGGTCCCTATTTCCAGGAAATCAGTATCCTCGGATCTCCTGCACAAAGCTTTGATAAGAGCAATATCCGTCACCTTGGAAGTACCCTCTAAGAAGGTATAATGATGTATCGATTCCTGGCCATCCGGTAACAGGTCCAAAAGGTCGACATAGGGCAATGTCTCGATCCCGTATTTCTTTCCTACGTATTCTCTTCTGCTTTCCTCCCGAACATGATTGAACAGCAATTTTCGCACAGGACTGATATCCCTGATCAAATATTGCAGCAATTTGATCATCGCCTGGGTTTTTCTCATATCAGCATGGGATTAATGATCATTAAAAATTTCTGGTAAATAACGCATATGCCCTGTTATTCACATAACGAACAAGCGTTTCTTTTTTGGCCGGCCTCAGGGCCCCTGTTTTTTTGATCGGTGGTAAGGCTTCGTAGTCAAAATCCCGTAGAATGGTCGGGAAACATTGCTTCACATAGTATGCTTCAAGAGGATGGATCTCTTTCCTCCATGCTTCCAAACGACCGCTGTCCACTCCCCGAAAAGGTTCTTCACTTGAGCTATTTCCCGCCCAATCTTCTTCGAGGGAGGTTGGGCGAAGCATGTTCTCTTCAAAGGGGATCCCGATCAACTCACAAAGTTTCTTCATGGTAGCTCCAGGAGAAGACACAAGGTCTTCATACCGAAGAACATGATAATCATCCAGCACCTGTTGGTTCTTGTAAAGGAAATAGAAATTGTTGTAAAGCGAAGCGATCAACCGGTTGATCAAAGGATAAGGACCATTGTAAGTCCTGAATTTTCTAAAAGCCACTAGGTTGGCATATGGATTCCGAACGATGTGGATGAACCGGGCCTCGGGAAAGATCTTCTTCAATTCCATAGCATGTTCCGCCATGCCGACCGTCTTGTGGATCACGCCTTCCTCTTTCATCTCTTGTTGGAAAAGGGAGCGGTACAAGGCGTTGAAATAAAGTTCGATCACCTCCCGGTCGCTCATCCCCTGTTCTAATCTGGCAAACTCCTTTTCAAAAGCTGAAAGGTCGAACTTTCCCCTGAGATCGGAATCTCCCAAGACATTGGACCGCTCATTCAAATAACGGACCTGCTGAACAAAACGGCCGTACAACTGATCTCTTGTCAGTTCTTCTGGGAAATTCCGCCGAAGGTCGTAATCCACCCATCGCCCCATGAGTCGGAAGAAATGGGTCTCCACCGGGCAAACAAAATGAGCAGAGGTACCATCGAAAAGATTGCGAAGAAGGCTCGTACCAGACTTGTGTGGGCCGAGAATGAAAACCGGGCGAAGCCCCATATCAAGCTTCCTGAAGCAAACGCTTCATCCGTTTAACATTATAATACACATCGTCTTCCATCGCATTCGGGATCTTGCCCTCATCAAAGGCTTTCACCAGGTCCTGAACAGCTTCTTCAATGGTGTGTTGAGGGATGAACCCCAGTTCTTCTTTGATCTTGCGAGAGGAGACATGATAAGAACGCTGGTCATCACTCGGCGTGGTCTCGATCGTCACGGAAGGCCCGACCACGTTCTTGACCATTTGAGCGATGTCCTTCACTTTGTGATTTTCATATCCTGCATTGTAGATCTTTCCCGCGATCTTATCCTTTGGCAATTGAAGCACCAAAAGATAAACATCGGTCATGTCCTCGATGTGGATATTGGGGCGTTTTTGCTCCCCGCCGAATACCGTGATCCTTCCCTTGTTCACAGCATGGTTGGTCAGAAGGTTCACGGTAAGATCGAGCCGGAGACGCGGAGAATAACCGCAAACAGTAGCCGGGCGAATGGTAAGGGTCGTGAAGTCATCAGACTGGTAACTGTTCAGGATCCGCTCACATTCCGCTTTGAACTTTGAGTAATCGGTGAGCGGCTCCAGACTCATATCCTCGGTAACTTCCGGCTCATCCTTGATCCCATACACACTGGAAGAAGAGGCATAAATGAACCGCTGCACACTATTCTCTTTGGCGATCTTTACCAAGGGTTCAAATGCATCGAGATTGATCGACTTACCCAAGGTAGGATCCAACTCGAAACTGGGATCGTTGGAAATGCAGGCCAGATGGATCACAGCATCATGACCGGGAATATGTTCTTTCAGGAGTTCCTGGTCCCGGATATCTCCCTTGACCTTGGTCAGCCGGGGATGATCGGGCAAGACTTCCTCACCATAGATCATCTGGTCGATGACGGTCACTTCGTATCCCTTATCGAGCAATTTCGGGGTGAGAACAGCTCCTACATATCCGGCTCCTCCGGTAATGAATATTTTTCCCATTGTTGATCGTATTGAAGTAAACCCCTTATTAAAGGCAAAACTACATTTTCTCTATTATCTATGTTATGACCCCATAAATCCATGTGAAAGAGCTTAACAGTTGCTTATATAGCAAAATTCCGAAAAAAAAGCCGCAACATCCGATGTTAAATGATCAGGACCAAGTTGCTCGAGGTAGATTCGCTCCCGCATCCCACTCAAAACAGCTACTGTAACCACTCCCAGCTCCTTTCCGGCTTTGATATCGCTTTCCGTATCCCCGATCACTAAACTAGTTCCTCTCTGTAATCCAAGTCCTGCCATCAGATATTTCTTATCTTCATAGGAACCGAAGGCATCAGCGGTCAGCACCTCTTCGAACCAGGATGACCACCCCCACCGCTCCAGCTGCCACAACAAATTCTCTTTCGAATTCCTGAGGGAGATCAAATAAAGGGAATGCTTCTTCTGCAAACGCTGAAGTAATTCATTCACACCTGCGAAAGGGTGATCCAAGATCAGGAACTCTCGCCCCTCGATCATGCTAGTCCGTCTGGCAATGAAGATATCGTACAACCTCTCATCACCGGTCCACTGTAATATGGAAAGGGAGGACCATTTATTCCTGCGGCAACTCCAATACTCCTCCTTGGGAAGAGGAGCTCCTCCTTCTTCTTCCAGTATCGTATGGTATACCTGATAGAACCTTTCAGACTGGTCCACCAGGGTTCCATCCATATCAAAACATATTTTCCTCTTCATCGAGAAAGATCTCCTCCCAGTATCTTAACATTTTCAATCGCCGATACCCAGCATAATGAACCGTATCCCCCATCATATCGGACAACATCATCAAAGGCCCGTTCAAACCCGCCTTCATGGATAATATAGCACCTCCTCCGAACCTGAGATTAACATCAAAGCAATAATAGATCCCCTCCTTCTCTATTGCTTGAATATTGAAAGGACCTGTAATGTCCAGCAACCTAACAATATCTTCCACTTGAGCGATAAGACCGGGAGCATCCACGATCTCCGACCGAACAGCCAGACCGTTCTTAACACTTGAACGAATACGAGGAACCGCTCCGATCAACCCCTGGGAAGGACTTACGAATCCATCAACGGAAAATTCCGGGCCTTCGATGATCTGCTGGCAAAAGAAGTCTTTTTCCCTGCCCTTGATCATCCTGTTCTTCTCTTCTTCCGAATTTATTTTGAATACCTCTTTCGATCCTCCTCCTCGTTTATGCTTTAACAAAAAAGGATAGGCAAGGTCCTGCTCCGCGGGAACGAAGGATGGAACATCGATCTCTTTTTCCATAAGGAAACGGGACATAGATTCCTTGTCATGGCATTTTCGCACCGTTTCCAGAGATGGGCAAATGACCGGGAGATCAACCTCTTCATTCCTAGTTGCGACCTGCTCCACTTCTTGTTCCATAACAGGAATCAGCAGGTCAACCCTTTCTTTTTCGATAATGGCTTCCACTTCATCAATATAACCAGGCAAATGAGCCATAGGAACCTGATAGAAAGCATCCGTCAGATACCTCCCCGGATTATACCCAGAACCATCCAATCCTATCAACCGAACATCATAGCTACTTTGCGACCGAAGCATCTTGACCACATTGATCGCTCCTGTGGAACCTATGCTTGTGATCGCAACAATTTTTTTAACAGGGCTTTTATTCATTCAAACGCTTATTGAATGCTTGCAATTCCTCTAGGGTCATATTGCCGAACTTCCACACAGCTTCTTCGATGCGGTCATTATGTTCCTTCCTATTCCGATCCCTCTTCACACTCCTTTCAGGAGACTTCCTCAATAAACTCGAAAAACAGGGAAGCTCCCCCACCTTCTCCAACACTCTTTGAGGCTGCCCGACCAAATCCTCATAACGGACCCGCATCCATTGCTGTGTGGAGAGCTTACTTACCCCTTGTTCGATCCTCCGTCTTGTGTAAAAATATTGAAAAGCAACTTGTTCTTCAGGTTGCAGCCTTTTCAAAGCTTTGTATCCTCGCGGTCTTATGCTCCACCATACCTTTCGGCTTCCATACCGGTCTTCCCGGGCCTTAAGGATGGAAGCAATGGTATCAGAAGGCCGTCGCTCCAAATAAAGGAAATATGCGTTGGGAAATGCCTGGTGTATTTCAGGCACGATATAATTGACAAAATTCACACTCTTGATAAGGAGAGGAGCTTGATAAAAAGATGAGAGTCCGTAAAGCTCTTCCCGGATCTTTTCCCACGGGATCTTTCCCAGAGCTTTCCCCGTAAGTTCATCGGTTCCATGATGTTTCATCCAGTATTGCCAAAAATACCCGAATTCATGAGGAGCGTCCTTGCCAGATGTATTCCCAAGGAACGAACGGAATTCTGCTTTATCATGATCTCCCGATACCTGTTCTTCCCTCCTTTTCTGCAATGCATAGATAGGAGCCATCCAATGAGCTGCCATGAAATTGCTCACATACCCTATCGGAAAAGCATCGATCAGTATCTGAGACAGAAAAGTCGTCCCTGATCTTGGTACTCCTAAAATGAAGATCAAAGGGTATTCCCGACCGAAATACTCTTTGATAAGCTTCTTTTCATAGAATTGACGGTAAAATCGGTTTTTATAAAATTTTATAATGTCTTGAATGATAGAACGTTTACCGGATATTCTGAACTTATTATCAGCATATATTTCCCGATAGAATTCCCAGATACTACTCCCTTTCATGGGTCTTCAATACCTTTTCATAAAAATCCGTTAGCCGCTTTCCATTATCAACGAGTGACCACTCCTTACGGGCCTTTATAACATTCTCATCCATTTTTTCCTTATCAACTTCTTCCAACTTTTTTCCCAAAGTAGCATAATCCCCTTTGTTCATCGTAATACCGATCCCTTTTTCTTCGATCAAAGGTCTTCCTCCTCCATTATGATCTCCAACAATGATGGGTAAAGCTGCTTCAAGATAGGAAAACATCTTGTTGCCAATGGCTACCTTTTGTTTATGAATGGTCGCTCTCCGTTCCCCGGTAGGCTCATGCCACCACAAACCCCAATCATACCGAGCTATTTCCATGGATAATTCCGAGTAGGGAACAGAGGCATGAAAATGGAAATAAGGCAATTCCCGGTCAAGTGCTTTGTAACGCTTATGAGTGCTTACTTGTTGAGGGCTTGAATAAATATGCAAATGGACCTTTTGATCGTTCAAGGCGCGCGCCAAAGGAATGTAATTGACATACCGTTTACCAGGGTCATCCGATACGGTTCCGGTATATACCAGATGGATCTCCCCATCTTTTTGAGACAATCGTTCTACCTGTCCCGGATCAACAAACAGGTCCTCGTCACAGTGATCGAACCATCGGATATTCGGAGAGGTGACCTTATAGCCATGCTCCCGGTAATATTCCAATTCATATCCTGGCCCTTTATGACAGATCCCATGAACATTCTCAAAAACAAATTTTTCGCGTTGCCGCACCCTTGGATCAAGATCCTCGACTCCCTCCGATATTCCTGAAAAATCGTTGCCATCGCTAAGGATAACAGGATAATCGGTTTTTTTCAATACAGCCTCGATATGTCCGTAAGGCTCGGAAAGAGCATGTACCAGGTCGGGGTTCAATGCTTTGAGTTTCCGGATCAGTTTTTCCTGGCGGCCAGAGAAGAACTTTTCCTGCAAGTATTTCGCGTACTTATTACCATCGAACAAGCGTTTTTTTCTGAAGAAGAACACCTTATCGAAAACCCCGTCAAAAAGCGCTTCATCATACCATCCTTCACTGCACAACAGGATCACTTCCCACCTGTCATCCTGTTTTAAGGATTTAGCGAGCTTGTACACCCGGATCCTTCCTCCACCGGGTATGAAAACTACTTTTTTCTTCATTTCCCGATCCTATTCCTACGGCCATGGGGACTTCTGGACGGAACCAAAAACTCATATCCAGAAAGCTATCACGCCTGTACCTGTTCACCGATCTCTACTGGTTTCCCTGTTTCCAGTGAATCAAGGATATTGAAGGTGATCAGCGTAGTGAGGTAAAGGTCTTCAAAGATTATTAATGGATCACCCGTTCTGAGCGCTCGAACATACTCCTTCATTTCCTTCCCGATCCCTTTATCCGTATCCATTTTCTTGCTGCTTGCCCGGCCATTTCTATGTACTCTGACCTCTTTGAAGTCATCCATCACCAATGCTGTATTCCCACAGTATACTTCACAATACTCCTTGCCGAGGCTTTTGTCCCCATTGGAAAAATATTCCAGCACGCCCATCGAACCATCGGAGAATTTGAGAGTGGCTACGATATTATCCTCATTCGGTTTGGCTTCGGCATTTCCGGAAAGGGATTCCGCATGAACCCTGACCGGTTTACTCCCGATAAGAAAAAGCATGATATCAATGAAATGACAGGCTTCACTGATGATCCTTCCCCCTCCTCCTTCTCTGATCCTATGGATCCAACGTTCAGCAGGTACATGGCCAGCATTGACCCTGTACTTGACGATCATCGGTTCTTTTCGGCCTGAAAAGAATTCCCTGATGGTCTCGAACGACCGGGAGAACCTTCTATTGAAGCCCACCATCAGCTGTCTGTCACCGGCTTGCTCATAAGCCTGTTTCACCTGTTCCAGTTGCTCCTTGTTCACAGCAAGCGGTTTCTCAACATAAACATGCTTGTTGTTCTCCAGTGCTTTGATGACGAACTCAGCATGTGAATCAGGCCGGGAAGCAATGAAAATAGTGTTGATATCTTCCCTTCCAAGCACTTCGTCAGGACCGGTCCCGGCCCATTCAAAATCGAACGGCACCGCTTTTGAGCTGGTGGAGGTCGCGTTCACCACCGCTTTGAGGGTGACATCCTCTTTGGATAAAGGGGGCAATAAATAATTTTGAGCAAACTGTCCCGCTCCAAGAAAGCCTATGATGATGTCCTTTTGCACTCCTGGCTTTCCTGCTCTGACAAGCGTAGTGAATTTCTGCTCCCTGTCGGGGTAATTCAACAGGATCCCCAGATGTTCCTCCGAACCCTCTGTGAGCAGGGCATATGCTCTGGATGCTTCCTGAACATCGAAATCATGGGTCGTTATCTTACTGACATTGACCTTACCGGAAGCGATCAGGTCCAGAAAAGCCTGCATATTCCGGTTCTCGGTCCAACGCACATAAGCATACGGATAATCGTTCCCAACCTCTTCGTAAAAGGCATCGTAACGACCGGGCCCATAGCTGGAGGAGATCCTGAGGTCGATCTCTTTCTTGTAGAAGGGGTTTCGCTTCAGCCCCAAACCAATAGCTCCAACGACCACGACCTTTCCTTTCTTCCTCGTCATTTCCATTGCCATTTGCAACGGCTTGTCGCTCGGGGTGCTGGCCGTCAGGATCGTTGCATCAGCCCCATACCCATTACAATTCGACAGGACGCTTTCGATGCTTTCAGAAGAACTTTTCAAAGTAAGGTCACATCCGAACTCTTCTCCCAGCCGAAGGGTTCTTTCATCGATATCCATACCGATAACATAACACCCTGCGGCCTTTAACAACTGTACCGTAAGCAACCCGACCAATCCAAGCCCCACGACCACGATGTTCTCCCCAAGCGTCGGCTCAGCCCTTCGAACCCCCTGCATGGCTATCGAACCTACCGTGGTATAAGCAGCATCCTCAAAAGAAACCTCATCGGGAAGCTTAACGACCAGGTTCCTGGGAACAGCAATGAATTCCGAATGCGTGGCTGATCCGGCTCCTGCCGCAGCCACTCTGTCACCCGGACGAAAGTCATCACACCTGGACTCCCGGACTACTCCTGATGCTGAATACCCCAAGGGTTTATGGGAGTCGAGTTTTGCACTTACCCTGCGTGTTGTTTCCTTGATGCCATAGTTCTTAACGGCATCCAACACCAGCTGTACCTGCTCGGGTTGTTTCTTGGCTTTGGCCAGGAGGTTCCCTTTGGCATTTTCCACCAGGGTCCTTTCCGTGCCTGCACTGATCAAAGAATTCTTTACCTCTATCAATACACCATTATGCGGGCATTGGGGCACCGGCATTTCCTCGGTCAGGATCTTCCCTGATCTCAAGTGCTGAACGATCTGGAGCATATGTATTTGGACATATTACAAGGCACAACAATGATAAGAGATCCAGGGGAGAACATTCTGCAGGACTTTCTTCTCCAGGCAGGCTTACCGGCCTCTCATCCGGTCCTGATCCCTTGTTTGCTTATTTCAATATCAGCTCTTTTGGTGATGAATTCCAAAAACTTTTCAAATTCCCCTTCATTCCCAAAGGTCTTGGAGTGTCCGATCAGAACGATGGGAACAACTCCCTCCCGATCCTGATATTGTCTGGAGGCCGCTTCAGTCATGAATTTCATCTCTTCGAAAGTGGTCCCGTCCGTGAAATTGAACATTCGATGACCAGACTGAAAAGCCTGCCGGAGTTTCAGCAATTTTGCCCATACCCCTCTTTGAGGGGGAGCTGATGCAGCCGTTCCTTCACATTCTTCTGGCTTGAACGGGACTTTTTTCCATAATTTCAAAAGGGTATATTTCCCGTTCCTCCATCCTGAAACCGGGACCGTGAAAATGGGGTACTCTGTGATCGTACCCTTTTCATCTGGTCGGCATACTTCTTTCCTTACTTTCCAATAAGGCTCCTCCTGCGGAGTAGTTGAAAAATCGTACTTCGTCAGGTCCTCCTCCGACCACTTTCCGGGAGCTACTGTTGTTTCCCATGAAAAACCCTGCCTGCGCATTGCTTCCAGTACTTTGCCTTCAGGTTGAATGCTCCATGCCCCTGCCCGAAAGCCTACACACCTGTAATTCGAATTCACTGGCCGAAGCAATTGCTCAAGGGTTTCTTTACCCCTTCTGAACAACTCTTCCAACGGTGCGGCACCTCCCTCTTGCCAATACTGTTCCACTTCGGGTAACCGCCACATCCGGTAGTCCAGCTCCCACCCCTCTTCTCCTTTATATTCATAATGTAGCCATTGGGGATGAAAGTGCAATTGCACATCGTGCCCCCGTTCCATAATACTGCGGAGATGCTCTTCCAGGCGGTCCGCTGGTCTTTCATCCCCCGAAAATCCTCCCTGGTCCTGGACTTCCCGGAAAGCCCAATATTCACAAACATCGAAAAAGAAGGTCATCCGGGCATCGTTGGCTTCACACAGGTCCATCATCTTCTCGGCCGGCTTTATCATACACGATCCCACCTCTCCGGTTCCATTACCGAAAAGCTCATGGTCGCAGGTGAGGATCAGTTGCAAGCGGGCCATACCAAGATCATTCTGCTCTTTGTTGGCGGGATTTCAATGCAAAAGCCATCCGACACAACCATAATGGCAATGCCGTGAGCAACCTCGACCATCTTCGCCCTCCAGAAACAGGTATATATCCTGTCCGCTGCATGGTTGGCTCCAGAGCGGCTTCAATGGTCCGAACCTGATGAGGTTTCAAACCTTCTTTCCATTTTCCCACGTTCCCCTTCTGAACAGGTTTGAACACATTGCCCTTCCATTGTTCTTCCCCTTCTTTTACCAATGCCCGGGCTTTCTCCTGGTATTGAAGCATCTGCTCATCGTAGGCAACCCCCAGCCCTTTGCAAAGCTTTTGCAAGATGATCTCAGGGTCATTCACCAGATCTTCATAAGATACTTCCAGGTAGCACTCCTTGAACAAAGCTTCTCCTTCCCGGCGAGCCTTTTCCAGATGGGCCTGGTATTCACAGATATGAGCGAGCAGCGGCCTTCTCCTGCCCCAATCCGACCGAAGCCTTGACAGCATCACATCCCGCGGGTCCCGAATGATATGGATCACATAAGCTTCCGGGAAAGCTTTCCTGATGTGGGGTAAGTATTCGATGTTCAGAGGGTCCTTGTCCCCCACCCTGCTCTTGTTCTGCGCTTTTCCATAGGCCTCTAACACCTGGCGAAAAAAAGAAGCAAACCCGGGAGAAGCCTCCTGTTCCATATGCTCCTGAACCAGCCGTTCTATATCCATGCCAGTCCGGGCCAACCCAGGGTCAGCCTTCAACTTCTCCGCTATGTGGACCGTAACGGACTTGTTCCTGCGAAGGGCAGGGACGAGGAATTTTTTCAGGAAATGGGTCTCGGGAGTAAAGCAGATCTCAGGATGGGCATTGAGCATGCTTTGAAGGAGAGTCGTCCCGGAGCGCCCAACACCCACTATGAAGATGACTTGTTCCATGAACAGCCGGTCAAGGCCTCAAGGTAGCATTAATCGACGATCTCGTAATCCACATAATCATCATCGCCATCATCATTCTTCTTTTTGCCGGACTTTTGCCCTCCTTTTCTGTATTCGATGGTCACGTCTCCCTGCTGCTTTCTTTTATACCCCGGTTTTTGCCGCTGATACTTTTCTTTCTCCATCTTCTGTTGCATCTTCTTCACATAATAACGAAGCGCAAAACGCGAAACCACCCGGATCAGATAGAACACCAGGATGATCATGAACAACACCTTGAGTACTCCTGTAAGGCTGGCTTCGACCATACTACCTGCTAAGGTACAAGTTCCGCTCGGCATAAACGTCGCGGAAGAAAGGATCATCGAGGTTCTCGATGAAGCGGATCGCTTCACCGGTGGATTTCATTTCCGGCCCCAGCTCCTTGTTCACGTTCGGGAACTTCTCAAAGGAATGCACCGGGATCTTGATGGCATAACCCCGGCGTCTGGGTTGGAAGTTGAAATCCTTCACCTTCTTTTCCCCTAACATCACTTTGGTCGCATAGTTCACATAAGGTTCATCGTAGGCCTTGGCAATGAAAGGAACGGTACGCGAAGCACGGGGGTTGGCCTCGATCACATAGACCTTTCCATCCTTAACGGCGAACTGAATGTTCAGAAGACCAACGGTTTCCAGCTCCACCGCCACCCGCTGCGTGATCTCTTCGATCTGGCGCAACACA
>CAZAYA010000016.1:0-24233 GCA_964489175.1 uncultured Flavobacteriales bacterium
AACGACCACATCAGCCTTATCGTTGAACAGATCGCGGCCTTCGATATTGCCCACGAAATTGAAGTCCTTGCTGTCCTTCATAGCGGCATGAGCAGCCTGAGTGAGCAGGCTTCCTTTCTTGTCTTCCTCTCCGATGTTCAGCAGCGCCACTTTCGGGTCATCGATGTCATAAACGTGTTCTGCGTAAAGAGAGCCGAGGATCCCGAACTGGTTGAGTACATCAGGTTTGCAGTCGGCATTGGCGCCTACATCGAGGATCACCCCGAAGCCTCCGTCCTCTTTGGGGAGAATAGCGGTAATAGAAGGGCGAATGATCCCGGTGACCACCTTAACGGAATACATGGCCCCTACATACATGGCCCCGGTATTACCAACCCCTGCAAAGGCATTGGCTTTCCTGGAAGCGAGCAACTCAAGGCCTTTGACGATGCTGGAATCTTTCTTGTTGTTCAGGGAACGGGTAGGGTTATCGGCCATACCGATAACCTCGGAAGCATGCTGGATGTGGAATTGTTCAGGGTCAGCACCTTGTTGTTCGAGTTGGGCGAGGATCTGGTCGCGATCCCCGACGAGGATGAGTTCGTCCTTTTCCTGCAATTCTTCATTCGCCAGGACCGCTCCGCGAACAGTCTCCTGCGGAGCGTGGTCCCCTCCCATGATATCAACCGCGATCCTCATACTGACAAGAAGGAAATGTCATGAACAGCCTCGGCCACTGTTCCGTGTGGTTAAGGAATACAGCTTGGAATTATCCGGCCAATAAGGGCGACGGATCATTCAGCCGATTCCTTTTCCATGACCACTTTTCCCTTGTAATAGAGCTTTCCTTCGTACCAGTAAGCCCGGTGATAAAGATGAGGCTCCCCGGTAGTAGGACAGAAAGAGATGTTCGGGGCCTGGATCCGGTCATGGGTCCTTCTCTTATCCCGACGGGTTTTGGACTGTTTTCTTTTCGGATGCGCCATTTCTCCTCTTGTTTATGATCTTTACAGCTTTATCGTAGCTTTTTCAAAGCCTCCCAACGGGGATCGATCCCTTCTTCGGTCCGCCCCTTCAACCCGTCGTTCTTCTCCCTTTTCAGTGATTCAAGCTTTTCGATGGAATCCGGATCGCACTGCCCTTCCGGGTGAACACGCCGCTGCGGGATACTGATCATGACCATTTCATAGGCCTCCTGGGCAAGATCGATCGCCGGGTCCTCGGGGTCGAGCACTAGAACATCTTCTTCCCCGCCGAATTCATTCTCTTCGGTCACTTTGACGATAAGGCGATCCTCATGCTCGACCGGCTGGTCAAAAAAGACCGAACAGCGATCGCACAGCAAATGCACTGTTCCACGGAACGTCAGGTCAAGGATCATCATGGTGGCCCGCTTGGTCAACACCACCTCCAGCGTCACACTCCCACGGCTTACCTCCGGATTCTCAAAATGCTCAAAGAACGTATCCTCTAAAGCAAATTCGTAATGATGCTCCCCGTCCTTCAGCCCCGTTACCGGTATGCTGAATTCCTCCTTCATACTCAGTTCAAAACACCTTTAAGGGTGCGCAAATGTATGAAATTATCTGCTAATTGAAAACCCGGGCGCCCGCCCGGATCGCTTATTGCTTCATATATGGGGAACCCTTTTGGGACTGAAGGGGATCGGCCGAAACAGCCCGTTCGAACCTGCGCTGTTCGAAAATGTCGCATGCCAGTAAAACCGCATTCCGGAAAGAGGTCGGGGAAGCCTGGTCCTTGCCGGCGATGTTGAAGGCCGTTCCATGATCAGGGGCTGTACGGATCACTGGAAGGCCTGCCGTGAAATTCACGCCCCGGTCGAAGGAAAGGGCTTTGAAAGGAGCCAGTCCCTGGTCATGATACATGGCTAACACGCCGTCGTATTTTCCCAATTCGGAAGAGCCGAAGAACCCGTCGGCAGGGAATGGTCCGTTCACAACATGCCCTTGCTCCCGCATCCGCTCCAGGACAGGGATGATAACATCCTTCTCCTGTCGTCCGAGTAATCCATGATCCCCGGCATGGGGGTTGAGCCCCAGAACAGCCACTTTCGGCTTTCGGATCCCGATATCACGCTCCAGACTGCTCAACATCAATTCGAGCTTGCTGGTCAACCGGCCTTCGGTGATCATCCCGGGCACTTGTTCCAACGGCACATGGCCGGTCACCACCCCTACCCGCAACCCTTCGCTCACCATGAACATCAGGGCTTCGTCCATATTGGAATAGCGGGCCAGGTATTCGGTATGGCCAGGGAAGTCGAAATCATCGCTCTGTACAGCATGTTTGCTGAACGGAGCGGTCACCAACACATCCGCCTTGCTATTCGCCAGATCCTCCACGGCCGCTTTGAAGGAAAGGATGGCATATTTCCCTGTTTCCCGGGATTCCTTACCCAGCCGAAGCTTGACATCCTCCTCCCAGCAATTCAAAAGGTTGATCCGCCCGGGTTTCGCTTTCTCCACATCTTCTATGGTATCGACCGGAAGATCCTTCAGACCCAGGGTATTTTGGTGATAGGAAACTACTTGGGAAGACCCGTAAATGACCGGCGTAATATGCTCCAGCATGCGCCGATCCGATAATCCTTTCAGGATCACTTCCAGTCCGATCCCGTTCGGATCGCCGATGCTGATACCGACCCTGACCGGTTGCTCCGAAGCTGTGTTCATAACTGGGCCTTGTTTTTGAAAAGATCGTACAACAGACGGACTCCCACACCCGAGCCACCCTTGCTCCTGTATTGGTCTTGCTGATCGAGAATGGCCGACCCGGCAATGTCCAGATGGATCCACGGAGCCTCCACAAAACGCTGCAGGAACTTGCCGGCTACGATAGCTCCGGCATACTTGCCCCCGACATTCTTCACATCAGCGATGTCGGACCGGATCAACTCCGCATATTCCTCCCAAAGAGGAAGCCGAACAGCGCGCTCGTATACATTCTGCCCGCTGGCCTCCAGGGCCTCGAACCATTCCCCACCAGCCGTTCCCATGCTCACTATTCCATGAGGACCTAAAATACCCGCAGCCGAACCTGTCAGCGTGGCCAGATCAATGATCAGCTCCGGGTCGTAACGTTTGGCGTAAGTAAGCGCATCCGCCATGACCAAACGCCCTTCGGCATCAGTGTTCATCACCTCCACCGTGCTGCCATCATGCATGCGAATAACATCCCCCGGTACATAAGCATTGCCTGCCGGACGGTTGTCCGTGGCCGGGATCAGGCCGATCACATGAACAGGCACCTCCGCTTCAGCAAGGGCTTTGAACGCCCCGGCAACCGCAGCGGCCCCTCCCATATCGGCTTTCATCTTGTCCATCGACCCGGGTGTGCTTTTCAGGCTCATCCCCCCGGTATCGTACACGATCCCTTTCCCCACAAGCACATAAGGCTTCTCGTTCACCGCATTCTCCGGCTTCCATTCGAGGATGGAAAAGGTGGGCGGATCCACGCTCCCCTTGTTCACGGACAACAGTCCCCCCATCTTCAAAGCTTCGATCTTGGGCTTGTTGAGCACCTCCACCCGGAATCCGGAATCTTCTCCGGCTTCCCGCAAACTATCGCCCAATTGTACCGCGGTAAGAAAGGAAAGCGGCTCGTTCACCAGGTCGCGCGCCAGGTAAGTGCCTTTGACAGCAGCCTCGAGTTCCCGGAGCTCTTCTGCAAGGATCCCTTCTTCCCGGTAAAGGCCGATTTCTTGCAGGGATATTTCCCGTTCAGAGGCTTCCGAAAAATATTTCGTGAACCGGTAGGCCGTTAACAAAAGCCCTTCTGTCAAGTCGAAGAGCGCTGTTGTCCTTTCTCCGGTCAGATCGACCACGGCCACCCGGGTCGCTTTGACCTCTTCCAGGACCTGGAAAGCTTTCACACCGTATCTCCGTATCGCTTCCCGGCCAGAGGCAGCGTCATCATCACGGACCTGATAAGCCAGGCAAAGCCCTTCTTCCCGATCGACCCGGGCCGATCCACGGCGACGTTCCACCTGGTCGCGGATCGTTGCTTCCAGGCCTTCCAGGGGCGATCCCCGGAATTGTTCAACATCACGGAACAGAACGATGACCGTCCGGTCGGATGGAAAAGCGGACAGGATATCGGGGGTAATGGGCATGAGGATCGATGGGACGATAAGGACGAGCAAATTTAGGGTTTTTAAAGGACCCCTTTATTTTTCAGATGGATCGAAACGGGGATCCCGGATCTTCCGTACTTTCGTATGTACTGGACTTATACGAACCCATGCCCCGGTCGATCCTCTTTCTGGTATTGCTGCTTTTTCCTGTTCTGAGCTTCGGAACGCACAACAGGGCCGGGGATATTACGTACCGCCATATTTCGGGGAACACCTATGAAGTGACCGTGACCACCTGCACCAAGACCAGTGCACCGGCGGACCGGGAATACATAACACTCCGGTGGGGAGATGGAAGCCAGGACAGCGTGAAACGGGACAACATCAATTTTCTCCCCGACGATGCCCAGGTGAACCGATACACAGCCCGCCATACTTATTCCGGAGCCGGGCAATACACCATCTCCATGGAAGACCCCAACCGGAACTCAGGCGTGGTGAACATCAATAATTCCGTCAATACCTCCTTTTGCATCCGGACCACCCTGATCATCTCCCCCTTTTTCGGGCACAACAATTCCGTCCGTTTCTCCAACCGGAGTTGCAACGAATTGACCTGCTTCGGGGACCAATACTGCCTGAACCTGGGCGCCTGGGACCCTGACGGGGACAGCCTGGTCTATTCACTGGTGAAATGCCGGGGGGAGAACTGCCAGGAATTGCCCAGCTACCGTTTCCCCGACGAGGTGGAACCAGGGGCGGACAATGAATTCACCATCGATCAAGCTACCGGCGAACTCTGCTGGGACAGCCCCCAAAAACAGGGAGAATACAACATTGCCGTGCACATCGAAGAGTACCGCAACGGGGCCAAAGTGGGTGATGTTACCCGCGACATGCAGATCAAAGTGGTGGATTGCAACAACGATCCTCCCGAGATCAAAGAGATCCCCGACACATGCGTGGTCGCTGGAGACTCTCTGGACTTCCTGGTCACAGCTACCGACCCCAACCCGGGCCAGACCATCAAGCTCAAAGCCACGGGAGACCCCTTCCGGGAAGATCCGGATTCAGCAATATTCCCCCATGGCGTTTCCAACATCGATTCGGTCAGTGGGCGCTTCGTATGGGGCACTACCTGCAACCATGTACAAAAGGATCCCTACCTCGTTACCTTCATTGCCGAGGACAATGGATTGCCCGTTCCCCGAAAAGGTTATGAGAACTTTTTCATCAGGGTCGTGGCTCCACCTCCGAAAAACCCTTCCGCCCAGCCTTCGGGAAATAACATCGAACTGAGCTGGTCACCCGACAGTTGCTCCTGGAACAATTACAATTGTTCACAAGACAGCTGTCTGCACGCGATCCGCTATGACATCTACCGCCGGAAGGATTCGTCCGGATTCGTTCCGGACCATTGCCAAACAGGGGTCCCCGGATCCACAGGGTATACCAAGATCGGCGCTGCCAACGGACGCAACGACACCACTTATACCGACAGCGATGACCTGACCTATGGTGATCGGTACTGCTATATGATCGTAGCCGTATTCCCGGACGGCGCTGAAAGCTACGCTTCGATCGAAGTATGTACCGAACTGAAAAGGGACGTCCCCATCATCACCCATGCCAGCGTGGGCAAGACCGACCCTACCAATGGCATCGACACGGTCCGCTGGGGCATGCCCACCGAACTGGACACCATTACCCAATATCCCGGCCCTTATCAATATAAGATCTATCGTGATACGGGCTTCACCTCGGGCACTACCCTGATCGGCAGCACCCCGACCAGCAACTCCCTGGCTGGAACGGATACGACCTTCATCGATTCCACCGCCCACAATACGCAGGACCATGCCAATACCTACCGGATCGAGCTCTACAGCAACAATTCGTTCGTGGGGGAAACCACTACGGCCTCTTCCCCCTTCCTCAGTTTAAGCCCAGACGACCAGGAACTGGAGCTCTCCTGGAAAGCTGATGTGCCCTGGACAAATTACCGCCACAAGATCTATAGACTGGACACCACGACTGGCCAGTACATCTTCCTCGATTCCACCCAAAGCACGAGCTACATCGACAGTGGACTGGTCAACGGCCGTGAGTATTGCTACTACGTCAAGACCATCGGAGAATACAACTCCAGCGGTCTGGTCAACCCCATTTACAACTATTCCCAAAAGAACTGCAAGAAGCCGATGGACCTTACCCCTCCATGCCCACCACGAGTTGCTGTTGATGCCGATTGCGAAGCAGGAAAGAATACCCTATCCTTCGCCTATCCCGACACCTGCAAGAACGACGTGGCCCGCTTCAATGTCTACTATGCACCGGAGAAAGGAGACAGCCTGACCTTCCTGAAGTCGGTCGCTGTTCAGGACACCCCCACTACCCATGGCAGCCTCCAGAACATCGCCGGCTGTTTCGAAGCGACCGCCGTGGATTCCAACAACAATGAAAGCGCCAGGGGCAACCAGGTATGCGTGGACAACTGTCCCGAATATGAATTGCCCAACGTCTTCACCCCGAACGGCGACGGGAATAACGACCGCTTCATCCCCTTCCCCTATCGCTACATCGACAAGATCGATATGGATATTTACAACCGCTGGGGGCAAGTGGTCTTCCACACCGAGGATCCGGACATTCTCTGGGACGGCACCCACCGGAAAAGTGGCGAACCAGTACCCGAAGGCGTCTATTATTACGTCGTGAAGGTGGATCAAACCACCCTTAATGGGATCGAAGAAGTCGTCCTGAAAGGACAACTCCAACTTCTTCGTGACGGAAAGCACACCCAACCCAAATAATTCCATGTTCACGGGGATCATCGAGGAAGTGGGGACAGTTCAGCAGGTCCGGGAAGAAAGCGGGAACCGCCACCTCAGCATCGAAGCCTCCTTTACCCCTGAACTCAGCATCGACCAAAGCATTGCCCACAACGGAGCCTGCCTCACCGTTGTGGAGCTGAGCGAAACCACCTATACCGTTACGGCCATTCAGGAAACGATGGACAAGACCGCTCTGGGCGAATTGCAAACCGGAGACCCGGTGAACCTGGAACGTTGCCTGAAAATGGGCGACCGCCTGGACGGCCACATGGTGCAGGGCCACGTGGATACTGTTGCAGAATGCACGGGTATTCACCAGGAAGAGGGCAGCCACGTTTTCTCCTTTGCCTATGAGCAGCATCCCGGACACCTGACCGTCCCCAAGGGATCCATCACCGTGAACGGCGTGAGCCTGACCGTGGTGGATAGCCAACCCGGCCGGTTCTCCGTGGCCATCATCCCTTACACCTTCGATCATACTTCCTTCCGGGCGCTGGCTCAGGGAGACAAGGTGAACCTGGAGTTCGACATCGTGGGGAAGTACGTGGCGGCGTTGGTGGGGGAGAAAGATGGGGATACTAAGTACTAAGCCTGCCTGTCGGCAGACAGGTATCAAGTATTAAGTACAAAGTACCCAGCCTCTTGCATTAGGTCAAAGGGAGATGAGAGGTTGAGGTCTGGAATAAAAAATGACACACTTTTCTGAATAATCTCCTCAATACTCCCGAGCCCTCTCGTCCTGCTAGCCCCCCTCTTAATACTTGATACTTAATACTTTGCACTCAACCCCTTTGACCCTCCCCAACCCATCGGTATTGTGCACAACCGCTTACCTTTGCAGCCTATGGACAACATCCGGAACTTTTGCATCATCGCCCACATCGACCACGGAAAAAGCACCCTGGCCGACCGGCTACTGGAATACACGGGATCCATCAGTGAACGGGAATTGCAGGAGCAGACCCTCGATGATATGGACCTGGAGCGCGAGCGGGGCATTACCATCAAGAGCCACGCCATCCAGATGAAATACGAGTACGAAGGGAAGCCTTACTACCTCAACCTTATCGACACCCCCGGCCACGTCGATTTTTCCTACGAAGTCTCCCGTTCCATCGCCTCCTGCGAAGGAGCTCTGCTGATAGTAGATGCCACCCAGGGCATCGAAGCGCAGACCATCTCCAACCTCTACCAGGCCCTCGAGAACGACCTCGAGATCATTCCCGTACTCAACAAAATGGACCTCCAAAGCGCCATGGCCGAAGAGGTCAAGGAACAGATCATCGACCTGATCGGCTGCAGCGAGGAAGAGATCATCGGAGCGAGCGGAAAGACCGGGCAAGGTGTGGAACAGATCATCAAGGCCATTATCGACCGGATACCTCCCCCTGTGGGTGACTCCGATGCCCCCCTCCAGGCCATGATCTTCGACTCCGTTTTCAACCCCTACCGGGGCATCGAAGCTTATTTCCGGGTGTTCAACGGGACCATCCGCAAAGGTGATAAGCTTCAGTTCGTGAACACCGGCGTGGAAACAGAAGCCGAGGAGATCGGCTACTTAGGCCTCAAGATGCTTCCCGTGGACGAGATCGGTGCCGGCTTCGTCGGGTACCTCATCTCCGGCGTGAAGAATGCGAAAGAGGTGAAGGTGGGGGATACCATTACCCACAAAGACCGGCCGGCCGATAAAGCCCTGAAAGGTTTCGAGGATGTGAAACCTATGGTCTTCGCGGGGGTCTACCCAGTAGACACCGACGAGTACGAAGAACTCCGGAATTCCCTGGAGAAACTCCACCTCAACGACGCGTCCCTTGTCTTCGAGCCGGAAGCTTCAGCAGCCCTGGGCTTCGGATTCCGCTGCGGCTTCCTGGGCATGCTCCACCTGGAGATCGTCCAGGAACGTTTGGAACGGGAATACGGCATGAACGTGATCACCACCGTACCGAACGTTTCTTATTTCGCCTACAACAAAAGTGGCGAGACCATCGAAGTGCACAACCCCTCGGATCTTCCCGACCCTTCCTACCTCGACTACGTGGAAGAACCCTTCATTCGTGCCCAGGTGATCACCAAAAGTGAATACATCGGCCCGATCATGAACCTGTGCATCGAACGGCGGGGCGAAGTGAAGAACCAGGTCTACCTTACCCAGGAACGCGTGGAGCTCACCTTCGAAATGCCCATGGCCGAGATCGTATTCGACTTCTACGACAAACTGAAGAGCTTCTCGAAAGGCTACGCTTCTTTCGATTACACCCCCATCGGCTACCGCACTTCCGATCTGATCAAGCTGGATATCCTGCTGAACCACGAACGGGTGGATGCCCTTTCCGCCCTGGTCCACCGCGACAAAGCCTACGAACTCGGCAAGAAGATGTGCGCCAAGCTCAAGGAGCTCATCCCACGCCAGCAGTTCGAGATCCCCATCCAGGCCGCCATCGGCACCAAACCCATCGCCCGGGAGACCCTCAAGGCCCTCAAGAAGGACGTCACTGCCAAATGTTACGGAGGCGACATCACCCGGAAACGTAAACTCCTCGAGAAACAAAAAGAGGGCAAGAAGAAAATGCGCCAGGTCGGCAAGGTGGAGATCCCGCAGCAGGCTTTTCTGGCGGTGTTGCAGTTGGATGAAGACTGACGGGTAGCCACTAGCGAGGAGAGTTGAGTGAACTGGGAACAGTAAACAGTGAGGAGGGGCAGCTGTGATCCGGCGGATACGCGTGTGGGGGAGTAAACAGTAAACGGTAAGAAGGGGAGCCACTAGCGAGGAGTTGGCTGAGCGAGGCCGGACAGGTGGTTGAGCGGAGTCGAAACCACCGTGGGGAGGTCCACCACCGAGCCAGCGGATGCTATCCTAAAATCGGGGGGAATTATACCTCCCGGCCGGGGAACATCTGTTCGTTGGAAGCAAGAAGCAGGTCTCCGAGCCACCAGAGCAGCCAAAAGGCATCAAGGACCTCCCCTTCTGACATCTCCCATTTGCCATCTCCCTCCACCTCCCTGTAACTTTTCTCCCCACCGATCGTCATACTGAAGAGATGTCCGGGATCTCATGACAACTTCAGCGTTCAACAAATGCGTCGACGGGCTCGCCGACAACCTGTACCGTTTCGTTCTGAAGAACATACGGCAGGAAGACAAGGCGATGGATATCGTACAGGATACGTTCGAGAAAGCCTGGCGCAAAGTGGACCGGATCGAGGCAGACAAGGCCAAGGCCTATTTGTTCCGAACGGCCTACACGACGATGCTCGATCAGATCCGCAAGGACAAGTTCGAGACCGAACTGGAAGTGGTGAAGGACGACCCGGCAACGAAAGGAGCCCAGTATTCCGATCTGAGCGAGATCCTGGAACAGGCGATCCAAAAGCTCCCGGACATCCAGCGCTCGGTCATCATGCTGAGGGACTACGAAGGCTACTCCTACGAGGAGATCGGAGAGGTGACCGGGCTGAACGAGTCGCAGGTCAAGGTATACATCTACCGGGGCCGAAAGAAATTACAACAATACATCGGCAGCATAGAAGCCGTGATCTGACATGAACATCGACCGACATAACTACGAGGCCTGGTTCCTCGATCACCTTGAAGGCCGGCTCAACGAAGCACAGGGGCGCGACCTTCAGGAGTTCCTGAAGCAGCACCCGGAACTGCGGCAGGAACTGGAGGATTTCCAGTGGGTGGAATTGCCCCATGAACCGGTAGCCCACCCTTCCAAAGAGCGCCTGAAGCGGACGTTCTCCGGACATACCCTGGACGACCTCCTCATCGGAGAGCTGGAAGGCGACCTGAACCAGGGAGAGCAGCAAGAACTCGAAAAGGTCCTGGAAGAGTCGCCGGATGCTCGCCGCATGCGGAACCTTTATCAAAAGACCCGGCTGGAACCCAAAACCGTCGCTTGCCCGGACAAGAGCGCCCTGAAAAAAGGCACCGACCGCCGCGTGGTCTGGTTCCGGAGTGCTGCCGCAGCCGCTGCTATCGTGGCCCTGGCCTTCCTCCTGCAACCCCTGTTGCCGGAAGATGATCCCACCGTGGCCGAAGAAAAACCGGTCCAGAACGAACGATCCGCTCCGGAACAGGAAACCCCTGCTCCGGAACAACCCGAACAAGAGGCACCAACCCCTTCCCGGGAAACCCAAAACACGGAGAAGGACCCTCAACCGGAACCGCAACCTTCCCGCCCGGTTACGCAATCCCCGGAAGTCACCAAGATCCGGAAAATGGCGAAAAAGCCCGTCCGGATGCTCCCCACTCCCAAGGCCCCGGATGCGATCGCCATGGCCGGAGAACGGCGACCGGTCCCGGATGTAGCCCTCAATTTCCCGGAAACCAGGGAAAAAAAGATCGAATACCCCGAAGCCAGGGACTGGCTCAAGGAAGAGCTCACCCGGCGCCTGATGCCCGAGGCCGGCCCGGCCGCCTTCCAAGGGGAAAAGCCGGGAGTCGGAGAGATGCTCGCAGCCGGCCTGGCCCGGATCACCGGGGATAACATCCGGTATGAAAGGAAAGATGGGGAAATGACGTTCTCTATCGGAAAATTCGAATATTCGCGAGACCGATAAAATTCGCGGTATGGCCCTTCAAGACGCCATGCTTCCACCCAAAAGAACCCAATGACCATGCGTACCTTGTTGCTTACCCTGCTATTCTGTACCGGCACCCTGCACGGAACCGGCCAGAAGATCGAGAAAGAAAAACAGGATACCTCCCGCTTCCGCCTGGGAAAATACAAGATCATGGCCGTGAACGATGGCTGCAAGGGGTGTGACACCACCGAACGGGAAAAGCAAAAGGCCATCACCTGGTGGGGCGGCATCGACTTCGGCGTGAACGGCTACATGAACAACAAGCAATCCCTGGGACTGTCCGAACAAAGTTCCTTCATGGAGCTGGACTATGGCCGCTCTTTCAGTCTCAGTATCAATATCTTTGAACAACGGCTCCCGATCTACCGGGAATACGTCGGACTGGTGACCGGCGTTGGACTGGACTTCAAATCCTACGCCCTCCGCAAAGAAGTCCAGATCATGGCCAACGAAGGAAGGGTGTGGGGCGAGACCTATCCCGATATCGACTACGACAAGAACAAGTTCAAGGCCACTTACCTTGAAGTGCCCCTCATGCTGCAATTCAATACGAGCCAAAACCCTGACCGTTCTTTCCACCTCGCCAGCGGGATCTATGGAGGGCTCCGGATCGGGTCGCAACTGAAGCAATCCTATGAGATCGATAACGTCGTTTACGAAAGCACGACCCGGAACGATTTCAACCTCAACCCCTTCAAGTACGGCCTGATCACCCGGGCCGGATACGGCAAGGTGACCCTCTTCGCCAAATACGGCCTCTCCACCCTTTTCCTAAGGGATGCCGGACCAGAGCTGTATCCCTTTACCATCGGGGTGCAGTTGATCGGTTTTTAGGCAAATGCCAGATGGCAGAAGCCAAATGGGAAATTAAAGCTCATCCTGTCCTGTAAATAAAGGACTTTCCTTTTCCCTTTTTTGGGCCCATTTGCCGTCTGGCTTCTGGCATCTCCCTTTCCATCCACAATTGCTACCTTTAACCTAAAACCAAAAGCAGCAGGGCCATGGCTGGTCACAGTAAGTGGGCGAACATCAAGCACCGCAAGGGTGCGCAGGACAAGAAAAGAGCCAAGATCTTCAACCGGATCTCCAAGGAGATCATCATCGCCGCACGCGACGGCGGACCGAACCCCGAGGACAACCCTCCGCTCCGAACAGCCATCCAGAACGCCAAAGGGGCCAACATGCCCAAGGACAAGATCGAGAAGGCGATCAAGAAGGGGACAGGCGAAGACAGCGGCTCCCTCCAGGAAGCCCATTACGAGGGCTACGGCCCCGGTGGCATCGCCATTTTCGTGGAAGCCATGACCGACAACCTCAACCGGGCCGTGGCCGACATCCGGTCCGCCTTCACCAAACACGGCGGCAACCTCAGCAAGAACGGCTCCCTCGCCCACCTCTTCGAGCGCAAGGGCGTGTTCACCATTGCCAGGGAGGACATGGGCGAAATGGACAAGGAATCCTTTGAAATGGAGTTGATCGACGGCGGTGCCGAGGACGTGGTGGAGAACGATGAGGAATTCCTCGCCTATACCACCTTCGAGGACTTCGGCACCATGCGCCACAAGCTCGAAGAGCTCGGTATCACTTCCAAAAGTGCCAAGCTCGAACGCATTCCCTTCACCACCACCCCCCTCAACGTCAACGACGCCCAAAAGATCCTCCGCCTCATCGAATCCTTAGAGGACCTCGATGATGTGGATACGGTGTACCATAATCTGGAATTGACGGAGGAGTTGGAGAAGGAATTGGAAATGAGTGAGCAGTGAGGAGCCTGCCTGCTGGCAGGCAGGTAAACAGGGAACAGGGCTCTTTTGACCTTGCCTGAATAGCGACAAGCGAATAGGTGGCCCGGAACCGTCTTTTTTCTTTTCCCTTTGCCTTAAACGGGATGAAGGGAACCCAATAAATGGAATCGATCGAGGAAGGTGGGCTGTTACTCGCCAGTCACGATTCACGCCCACTCACTCCTGGCTCCTTACTATCCCTTACCAGAAATAGTAGTACCATTGGATCGGTGAAGGACCTGCCTTGCAGAAGCAGAAAAAAGGGACAACGGAGTTTTATAAGGGGAAAATTTATTTTTCAAAAATTTTAAATAAAAAAGGGCTCCATCCCTCTTTCTCTGATAAGGAAATCACACTTATTTTGAAGATTCACCAAGGCTTGATCAAGATAATGCCCATTCCATTTACTTGCAGAACTTCCCAAAAGGGAAATGTTCATCTCCTCCAAAAATCTTGAGTGGAGTTCCTGATCTTCCTCAAGCTCTTCCCAATATTCAAGTATGGGTCTCTTACGCTTTTCCAGAAAATCAGGATCTGGGATCTTGTTGCTTTTCTTAAGATTTATTGCAGTATGTGTAGGTAAAAGATTCCAAAGGTCATTGTTCCAAAAAGCTGAAAAAGGGATACAATGATCAATGTCCAATTTTCCATTGGGTATCGGTTTATCGCTCCAAATGCAATGCAAGTTCTCCTGTTTTCCCAATAATTTCTTTATTTCCGAAACGTTCCTTTCCACCTCGGGAGATTCGATCAGACAAGTCAAGGCTTCATATTTGTCAACTTCTTGGTTCAAACCAGCAGTAAATTCCGCCCATCTCACCAAAAGAGACTCTTGTCCTGCAAGAAAGCCTCCCATTACCCGAAGGGTTTCATAAAACCATCTGGGAATACTAAATTTTCCAAAAGACGAGATCAATGTTTCAAGATCAAGAGAAACATTCCTGGACATCCTGTCACGAGGGTGTATTTCATTATACAATGCGTAATGGCTGCGCCAAAGGGAGGATCCTATGTATTTCATCGGTTGCTTCCGGATCGTATCATGGACTTTCTTGACAAGTTCATGGATAGCATCATGAATGCTCTCCGGATAATCCCCTGTCCTTATGTCATTAAAGAAAACAGGGAATCCACCTCGGGAACGATAAAAACCAATGATCTCCAAAAATTCATTTTCAAAGGCCATCTTTGGATTGCTGGTCTGTTTGAGGCGAGATCTCTCGTGAGCCAAGATCGGATAATAGAACATCAACCACCGCTCGATCAAAAGGCCGGTAGGAAATCCTACCCTGCCATCCCCCAAATTCTCCACATGATGCTCATGCTGCTGGGATATATCGATGGTCGCCCGGATCAAAGCAAATTTATAGGAAGCCGTCTTGCTTTCCCGCTCAATGATCTGAGTAACCCACTTGAAATGTTTTGTTTCCATCCAGAATAAGTAGACGGAAATCTAATAATTTTATCCCACTACTTTAATATTATGCCCTGCCCCTTCTGCCACCCCGACCGCCCTGTTCTCCAAGAGAACGATCATGCCAGAGCCATTGAGGACGGCTATCCGGTCTCCCGGGGCCATGCCCTCATTCTTCCCAAAAGGCATGTGAAAAGCTATTTTGAACTGGACCAGGAAGAACAGGCCGCCTGCTGGCAATTGGTGAACGAGCTCCGGGAACAACTGACCGCCCAATACCAACCGGCCGGACTCAACATCGGCATCAACGACGGCCAGGCAGCCGGCCAAACCATTTTCCATGCCCACATCCACCTCATCCTCCGCTACGAAGGAGATGTAAAAGACCCCACCGGCGGAGTGCGCGGCGTGGTGCCGGGGAAGAAAAAGTATTGAAAGGCCAGGATACCTACCTGATATTATACGAAAGTAAAATAGTGGAGCCCTTTATTTTACTTTCATCCCTAAAAGTAAAATATCTGCTCCTGTTATTTTACCTTCCTGCCGGATCAGGAGCGGAACAAGTTTGGCATAGGCATTCAGCTCTCCCAAGCTAGACGGAAGCTTTTTCAAGAAGCCTGCCCAGTTGCGGATCCTGCCAGGCCCCATTCCCGGTTGATACCAGCGGGAAGAAATTACCTGACTTTGCATTTTACTTTCCTCCACGACCGGATCATCGCCTCCCTGTCTTGTAGATCGAATACGCCGGCCGTGAAACGACCGCTTCTCCGGCCGGAGGAACAACGATCTCCCCGAAGGTATGGTGCAGTACCAGCACGCCTGTACAGCCCCTGGCTATCTTTTGGCGAAGAAAGGCCGGACAGAGAAAAGGAACAATAGGGCATGGGACTGATGAACTGCTGTGGATATAATATCCGATCGGGGTAAGTTCATTTCAAGGCTCGATCGGCATTACAAAGAACCTGACAGCCCAAATACAGACAAAAAGCGTGACCTTTGACCCATGATACCTGAACCCACCCACCCATGAAACTCCACTACCGCCGGACCGGCGAAGGCCAACCCCTTGTGATCCTGCACGGCGTGTTCGGATCATCGGACAACTGGCAGACCCTGGGGCGAAAGCTGAGTGAGCATTTCGCAGTCTACCTTGTAGACCTGCGCAACCATGGCCATTCTCCCCACAGCGATACTTTCGACATTCCTTCCATGGCCGGGGATGTGCACGAACTTTTCCAGGATGAAGAACTGGAGAACGTCATCCTGGTAGGCCATTCCATGGGCGGAAAAGTGGCCATGCATTTCGCGCTCGACCATCCGGAATTCCTGGAGCGCCTGATGGTGGTCGACATCGCTCCCAAACAATACCCTATGCGCCATCAGGCCATCCTTGATGCTATGACTTCCGTAGACCTGGAAACCCTGAGCAGCCGAAAAGAAGTGGACAAGGCCCTGGAAGAAAGCATCCCTGAAACGGCCATCCGCCAGTTCCTGCTCAAGAACCTCTACCGGCCCAAAAAGGACCGCTTTGGCTGGCGGGTGAACCTGCCGGTCCTGAAGGAACAGTTCTCTAACATCAATGCTCCGCTTGCCACCCATCATCCTGCTGAACTGCCTGTCCTTTTCCTCCGCGGAGGTCGGTCGGACTACGTATCGGAAGAGGACCTGCCGGCCATCCATGAACTTTTCCCCAATGCTTCCCTGGAAACCATCGAAGCATCCGGACACTGGATCCATGCTGAAACTCCGAACGAATTCATGGACCACCTGCTCAGCTTTGCGGGCAAAGCCTGAGGCAGCTTTCAAATGTTCAACCAGCGAAAGAACACCGATCATTCCGAAGGGATCCTCAACTCTTCCTATTTTTGGAAGACCTCAAAGCCACCAAGACATGGAACAAAGCCAAACTACGAAGAACCTTCTCACCTCCGCCGAAGAAGGGATCCTGACCATTACCATCAACCGCCCCGATAAGATGAACGCCCTGAACCGGGAGACCATCGGCGAACTGGGGCAAACCCTGCAGGAAGCAGAAGAGAACGAAGAAGTGAAAGTGATCATCCTGACCGGGGCCGGAGAAAAAGCTTTTGTTGCTGGTGCGGACATCTCGGAATTCTCGGATTTTTCCGTGGAAGAAGGGAAACAACTCAGCCAGGATGGCCATGACAAACTCTTCAATAAGGTCGAGCATCTCAGCAAGCCTGTAATAGCGGCCGTGAACGGCTTTGCATTGGGAGGAGGACTGGAACTGGCCATGGCGTGCCACATCCGGGTCGCTTCCGACAATGCCAGAATGGGCCTTCCGGAAACCTCCCTCGGTGTTATCCCCGGCTATGGAGGAACACAGCGCCTTCCACAGTTAGTGGGAAAAGGGAAAGCCTTCGAAATGATCATGACCGCTGGTATGATCAAAGCTGAAGAAGCCCGGGAATATCAGTTGGTGAATCATGTAATTCCTCAGGAAGAACTGATGGGCAAATGCCGGGAGATCGCTGGCGCCATCATGAAGAATTCCCCAACGGCGATCAGCATCGCCATCCGTTCTGTGAACGCCAATTACACTGCCGGAGTGGACGGTTTCAAGGAAGAAGTGAAAGGCTTTGGCGAGTGCTTTGGCACCGGGGACTTCAAAGAAGGGACTTCGGCTTTCCTCGAAAAACGCAAACCGAGCTTTTCAGGGAACTAACCCTGTACCCATCCACACCGGGACCGAACAGGCCCTCCACGAAAAGGGCTGTTCTTGTTCCTTTGCCCATCCATGAGCCCGATCCGGAAACTTGCAGGCCAAACGGCCATTTACGGCCTGAGCAGCATCATCGGCCGCTTCCTGAACTATCTGTTGGTGCCATTGCATACAGCCCGGTTCGTGGCCGAACAGTACGGGATCATTACCGAAATGTACGCCTATGTGGCTTTTTTGGTAGTGCTCCTCGCATACGGGTTGGAAACGGCTTATTTCCGGTATGCTTCCCGGGAGGACCATGACCGGAATGCGGTCTACAGCACCTCTCTCTTCTCCCTTCTCTCCACGTCCTTCATCTTCATCCTCCTCTCGGTGATCTTCCGGTTGCCCGTGGCTGAATGGCTTCAATACCCGAACCATACGGAATATGTGGTTTGGTTCGCGATCATCGTAGGACTGGATGCCATCGCCACCATTCCCCTCGCACGCCTGCGGGAAGAGAACAAAGCCAAGCGTTTCGCCTGGGTCAACCTCGCCAATGTTTTCGTGAACATCGGGCTGAACGTTTTCTTCATCGGATACCTGATGCCCCAGTATTTGCAGGGGGAGTCGAACTGGTGGGTGGAAACCTTTTACGACCATGATATCGGCGTGGGTTATGTGTTCATTGCCAACCTGATCGCCAGCATCGTGAAATTCAGCTTGCTGATCCCCACCATGCTCCGGGCCGGCTGGAATTTCAGCGTGACGGTCTGGAAGACCCTCCTCCGTTATTCATTGCCCCTCCTCGTGGCCGGACTGGCCGGCATCATCAACGAGACCCTGGACCGCATCATGCTCAAAAGGATCCTCTTCGACCAGGTCGGCAAGCAAGCTGCCCTGACCCAGGTCGGTATCTATGGCGCCTGTTACAAGGTCTCGATCATCATCACCCTTTTCATCCAGGCTTTCCGGTATGCCGCAGAACCGTTCTTCTTCGCCCAGGAAAAGGAAAAAGACCCTAAACAGATCTATGCCCGGGTCATGACCTATTTCGTGATCGTTTGTGCCGCGATCTTCCTGGGAGTCCTGTTGTACCTGGACATCATCAAACATTTCCTCCAGAATGAACAATACTGGCAAGGACTGACCGTCGTTCCGATCTTGCTGTTCGCCAACATCTGCCTGGGCATTTTCTACAACCTTTCCGTTTGGTACAAACTGACCGAGAAAACCCGCTTCGGAGCGTATATTTCGGTCATGGGTGCTGTGATCACCATCATCCTGAACTACCTGCTGATCCCGAAACTGGGCTATGTGGGCTCAGCATGGGCCACGCTGGCCTGCTATGCAAGCATGGCCATCGTCTCCTTTTTGATAGGACGGCGGTATTACCGGATCCCTTATGACCTTCGGAAGGTCGCTTTGTACCTGGGTGGGGCGCTCCTGCTCTATTTCATCAGCAGGTGGCTCCCGCTACAGGAGCAATGGCTGGAATACACTGTCCATACTATCCTGTTCCTGTTGTTCATCACCCTGGCCTGGCGGATCGAACGGCCCGGCCTTTTGTCCCTCAAACCCTGAACCCCCGTGACCATGGAGATCAAGATCGTCAATCATTCCCAACATGCCCTTCCCGAATACAAGACCGAACTGGCCGCCGGGATGGACCTTACCGCCGACCTGGAAGAGCCGGTCAAGCTGGAGCCGCTGGAAAGAGCTTTGATCCCGACCGGTCTGTACATCGAACTTCCCCCGGGTCATGAAGCGCAGATCCGCCCCCGGAGCGGACTGGCCTACAAGCAAGGGATCACCTGCCTCAATACGCCCGGCACCATCGATGCCGATTACCGGGGCGAGATCAAAGTGTTGCTGGTAAACCTTTCCAACGAATCCTTCGACGTGGAGAACGGCGAACGGATCGCCCAGATGGTGGTCGCCAGGCATGAGAAGGTGACGTTCCGGGAAGTCGAAGAGCTCGATACCACGGACCGAGGTGCCGGAGGGTTCGGGCATACGGGACGGAATTAATAGAAAGCCAGCGCAGCTCCGGGTGACCGAACATGCTGTCCGGGAAGGGGAAAAATGATCCTCAGGCCGGTCGCCCCGATCTCGACCCTGTCCAGTACCGGTTGCAGCTTTTTTTGCGCATTGCTCCGGTGCAATAAGTACATCACCGCATCGAACCCAAGCAGGAATCCCCCCTGCACCACCAGGGAGTTGCCATACCCCATCAACCTGTTCTCATGCTTTGGATACCTCCGGGAAAGTTCCCTCAGGTACAACCCTCCCATGATGTACCCCACATCAAGGCCTCCATTGAACAGGAAGATCTTCTCATGGCCCTTTTGGGCTTCGAGAGAAGCCAGAGGCCCCATTTCCGGAACCTCCCGGGAACCGAGATAACCCGGCAAAGCGATGCTGAGGTTGGCCACGTTCCACACAACATTCATCTGGTGAAAGTATTTGGCTTCTCCCCGGGCGGTCGCCCAACCCACAGCACTTCCTCCCATATTGGCCACGGCCCAGCCGCCCAACACCAGCATACCATTCCGGGAGATCCGGACCCGTTCTTCGTTGAAATCCCGCAGCTCTTGTTGCCGGTCCTGCGCATGCGACCGGCTGACCAACAGTAAGAACAGGAGGGCAAGCGCCCAATGAGAACGGAACATCATAGCAGTTGCAAAAATAACAGGGTTCGAACGCTTCATGCAAAAAGCAGGAGATACATGCTGCTTCTCAAGGCCAACCAGCTCCCGGTCCCATTGAGTGTTCCTGTGGAAGCACCAGTGGGAGCGCTTAGAATAAGCCTACGATCAAGAAACAATAGAAGAGCGGCGTTCAGCCCCTCCATTTGCCATCTGGCATCTCCCTTCCTATCAACCCCCCTTCCTTAGGATCTGCAATGGCGGCTCGTTCAGCACGGAACGCACGTTCGCCATGCCGATAAGCATCGTGAGGAGCGTAACGGTCCCATAAAGCCCCAGAATGGATAGCAGACCCGGCCGGAAGACAGCCCCGAACTGGAAGATCGCCAGCCCCCAGGTGGCCATCAGGGCGAACAGCACGCCCGCCAGGGCAGCGATGCTGCCCAGAAAAAAGTACTCGATAGCATTGATGGCAAGGATCTGGCGGCGGACCGCCCCGAGGGTCCGCAGCAACACGCTCTCCTGGATGCGCTGGTACTTGCTGAGGATCACCGATCCGATCAGGATCAGCACTCCGGTAAGCATGCTGAACATCCCCATGAAGCGGATCACGAAAGAGATCTTATCCAGCACGGTGTTCAGTGTGTCCAGGATCAGCCCGAGGTCGATCACGGAAATGTTCGGGAACATCCGGACCAGTTCTTGTTGAAAAACTCCTTTGTCCTGGGTACTGTCGATGCGGGTTACGATAACATGGGTCTTGGGTGCTTGCTCCAGCACGTTGGCAGGGAACACCACCAGGAAGTTGGTCTGCACCTTTCGCCACTGGATCTTCCGCAAACTGGCCACTTTGGCATTGAGTAAGGCCCCCTGCACATTGAACGTCAAGGGATCTCCCACCTCCACTTTCATGTCGGATGCCACATCCGCCTCCAATGAGATCGGGATGGTATCAGCCCCGTCGGGCACCCTTTCCACCCATTCACCCCCGACCAGCTTTTCGGTATCGATCAGCGAGTCGCGGTATGTGGCGCGGTATTCATGGTCCAGCACCCATCCGGAAATATCGAGCGTGGTATCGCTCCGCACTTCGCCGACCGGTCTCCCTTTAACGCGCTCCAACCGCATGGTAACGATCGGCACCTGTTGCTTGATGGGCATGTTCTTCTTCCGGGTGTATTCCAGCGTGGGTTCCAGTTGCTCTGGCTGGATGTCGAACAGGATCATGTTAGGTTCATTGCCTGCTCCTGTGACCTCGGTCTGCCGCAACAACAACTGCTGCGAAAAGAAGAGGGTAGCGATCAGTGCCGTTCCCAATCCGATCGCCACCACCAGTACCAGGGTCTGGTTGTTGGGCCGGTAGAGGTTAGCCAACCCCTGTCGCCATACGTAAGGCCAGAAAGCCGGGAAAAAACGCCGGACCAGATACATGATCCCCCGGGCCGTACCGGCCAGCACTCCCAGCACCAGCACCACCGATCCCGTGAAGATCAACCCGCCCAGGATCCCCTCCAGCTGCCACCAGGCAAAGGCCAGGATGAACAGCAGGGCTGCACCGGCAACAACCCACTGATAGCGGTCCCGGGCAAGGGACCGCTCTTCATGGAAAGAACCGATCGCCTGCAAAGGGGAAGCGTTCCGGACCGCCAGCAACGGGGACAACGCGAAAAGAAAACTCATGATGAGACCGGTACCGACCCCGAACAACACGCTCGACCAGGCCAGCCGGGTCTCCATCGTGAAGGGCAGGAAACCCCGCAGCAGATCCGGCAACCACAACTGGAAAATGCTGCCGAGTACTGCTCCGGTAAGGGCTCCTATCAGGCCGACCCCCATCACCTGGAGCAGGAAGATCATAAAGGCCTGTTTCCCCTTCAGGCCAATGCAGCGAAGCATGGCCACGATACTGAGCTTTTCCCGGATGTAGATGTGGACCGAGCTGGCCACACCTATAGACCCTAAGATGAGCGCGATGAAACCGACCAGGTTGAGGAAGCCGGTAAGGCGGGAAAAGGCCTCTCCGGTGTCTTCCTTTTGGGTAGCCACCGTTTCGTGGTCGATGTTCAGTTTATCCAGCGCCTTGTGGACTTTTTCAGCTCGCTTTTCCTTGTTCCCCACCCCGGTGAACTGGTAATGGATCTTGTGCTCTACCCGGCTCCCTTTCTGGATGAGGCCGGTTTGCTCCAGGTATTGCAATGGAATACAGACGGGCGCGGCCATGGCATTGGAGAAATCGGTCTGGCCGGGCATCTTCAACAGCTTCCCCACGATCTCGAAGGAAAGCTGTCCCACCTTTACCGAATCCCCCACAGAGACTCCGTATTGCGTTAAAAGCGTACCGGAGACCAAAGCTCCCTGCTGGTCCAGGAACTTATCCGCTGCATCGACCGGCATAGTCTCGATGCTTCCATAGAACGGATACCCCTTTTCCAGGGCTTTGATGTTGACCAGCCGGGTCCCTTTATCAGCGAAAGAGACCATGGAAAAGAACTGTTTCCCATGGGAACGCCGGGCCTGAAGGGTGTCCAGCACTTCAAGCGTATCCTCCCGGATAGGGGAATGGCTTTCCACTTCCAGGTCAGCGCCCAGCAAAGCCTGGGCTTCTTCATCGATCTCAGTTTCCAGGTTGTTGCGGAAGGAATCAATGGCGACGAGCGCCGCCACGCCCAGAACGATCGCAGAAACGAACAACAACAAGCGGGACCGGCTTCTGCGGCTGTCCCGCCAGGCCATCCGGAAATACCAGCGCCAGTTCTGCTTTTTCCCTTTGCTCATGCCTCCTGCTGTGCCGTTCCTCCCTTTTCTTCCCCTTCTTCCACCACGATCCCTTTGCGCAAGCGGAGGATCCGCTGGGTGCGATCGGCCAGGTCATGGTCGTGGGTAACGAGCACCAGGGCCGTTCCTTTTTCCCGGTTCAGGTCGAATAGCAGATCTTCGATGGTCTGTCCCGTCTCCTCATCGAGGTTGCCGGTAGGCTCGTCAGCAAAAAGGATCGCCGGCGAACCGGCAAAGGCCCGGGCGATGGAAACGCGCTGCTGCTCTCCACCGGAAAGTTCTCCGGGATAATGACGCTCGCGGTCGGATAAGCCCACCCGTTCGAGCCAATGGGCTGCCTCTTCAGCCACCTTTCCCTTCCCGGCCAGTTCCATGGGCACCATCACGTTCTCGAGGGCCGTGAGGGTCGGGATCAACTGAAAGTTCTGGAAGATGAACCCGACCTGATCGCGCCGCAGCTCAGCCCGTTCATTCTCGGTGAGTTCGTTGAGCAAAACCCCGTTGAGAGAGACCGTTCCCGATGTAGGATGGTCCAACCCGGCGCAAAGGCCCAGCAAAGTGGTCTTGCCGCTTCCGGACGGCCCCACGATAGAGAGCGAACCTCCTTCAGGGACAATGAAACTGATGTCCCGCAACACTTCCAGGGAACGGCTTCCAGAGGTATAGGTGCGGGAGAGATGGTCGACGGTCAGCATGGAGGGGGGTAGTATTGAGTACTGAGTATTAAGAGTTTCAGGGTCGGGTTTGGTGCGTTGTCTTTGGTAGTGCTACATCAGGTTATTCCTGTCTTCAGAGACAGGTTGGATCTTTGTACGCTTCCTCCAACAGATCAGCAGCCATTTTGCTTATGATTCAAAGGCCAATTTATGAGTTTGCCAGGTTCTATTGGGTTTGGATGATAGTACACAGTATTAAGTATCAAGTATTAAGCGTTTTTATGATCGAACCGAGAGCATAATAATTCATGATATTTCTATTAAAGCCAGACTCGTTCTCATGAACAGGTACCATACTTTGTACTTAGTACCTGTCTGTCGACAGGCAGGCTTGATACTTTCTACTAAGTACCCCCACCGAAAATAGAAACGACCACCGTAGACAACCCCAACACGATGAGAAAGAACGAAATGGCCACGCGTACGCCGCGGATCAGTTTTCCCTTCAACCGCTCGGCTCCCATCTTCAACAGCTTGATGAACAGGCTGAACCACAACAGATCGCCGATCACGATGCCCACCAACACCCAGACGATCTTGCCGAAACTTACGGCTTCGATCCCGTATTTCTCCAACGTAGTGGCCACATAGACCCAGAACAACAAAAAGGCGGGGTTGGAGCCGCACAGGACCAACCCCTTGGTGAAATCCCGCACCCGGTGAGCAGCCGACCCTTCCCGGAATTCACTTATCGGTCGGTTCGGGTCGTCCTTGTACAAGACCTTCAGCAGATTGTAAACGC
>CAZAYA010000016.1:24243-26758 GCA_964489175.1 uncultured Flavobacteriales bacterium
AGCCCGGCTATGAAAGCGCCTCCCACAATGCTGGTCACTTTCCCGAAGGTGCTCTCGCTGAAAAAAGTATAATAGCCCCAGAAAGCCAGGGCGGCAAAGATGACATCCGCCGTGATCACGCCGGCCAGAAAACTTTTGAGGCCCATATCGAAGCGGGTGATCACCGAATGGGCGATCAGCAGGTTGATGGGACCGAGAGGGGCAGAAGAGAAGAAACCGCTCAAAATGCCCGTGAACAACAAAACGCCAAAGATCCAAAGGGCTTCCATGAGGTGACGAAGGTAGTGCAAGACGATCAGAGCGGATCGCCCATGAAGACCTGATCGCCTTCCGAGGAAGCTTCCAGCGGCCGGGGCATCGCCATGCAGCAGGTGGAGCCCAGCAGGAAGAGCGCGATCTCTTCGCCCACTTTTACTTCAGCCCCGACCTCCATACCTTCGCTCATCTCAATGGTGCCGACCGCTGGTCCTCCTACGATGGACAGGTACCACTTTTCACCACTTTCGGTGACCAGGTCCACGTTCACCCGCTCATTGCGCAATGCAGGCAGGGAAGGCTCATCAGGGTAGATCCACGGCCGCAGGACCACCAGCTCACCCTGGATGCGTTCGATCTTGGTGATGCGGCTGTTCACCGGTGCATGGATGCGATGGTAATTGTTGTTGTGCAGGAAAACATTCACGAAGTGATGATCGTCCGGGATCTCGTGGCCCGTATCCCCGAAGACCGTTCGCAAATGCCTCTTGTCCCCTTTTACATTGACCAGGGGCATTTCCGCTACTTTGCCGTACTCGCACAACAATCCTTCACAAGGCCAGGCAGCATCGGTTTCGATGCGCGGCGGGATTTTGAAGGTGCGGATGAAGAAATCCTGAAAGCTTTCGTAACGCCCTCCCCCGCTGGCCGGTTGGAATTGGTCCAGGTAATTCGGATCATCGTAGCATACCTTGCAGTAGGGTTTGATGAAATGACGGGACCAGGGCTTGTCGTAAACGCGAGCATAAACGCGGGAAACCGAGCGTTGAACGGGAGCAGGCAACTTGCCCCATAAGCGGAGAGAAAGGAAACGATAAACGGAAGTTCTCGCCGGTAGCATGACGGTAAGCAAAATTAGAAAAATTACCTTTATCCCGCCAGCCATAACTCCTGTGCCCTATGCCTTTCCGCCGATGGTCCATCCCCTTTCCCTTGCTTTTCGCTATGCTGATGCTAACAGGTTGTGGCGTAGAAAAACAACAAGAACAGGCCGCCAAAGAGCAAAAGCCCCCTGCTGCTCCCTCCGAAAATAAAAGCCAGGATGAAAAGGTTGTTCTATTCTTTGGCAACAGCCTCACCGCCGGCATGGGAGTGGACCGTGACCAGGCTTTCCCGGCCCGGATCCGCCAAAAGATCGACAGCCTGGGATGGGATTGGCAGGTTATCAATGCCGGCCTCAGCGGAGAGACCTCGGCAGGCGGGGAAAGTCGGGTCGAATGGGTGCTGAAGGACCAAAGGGTGGACATCTTCGTACTGGAACTGGGGGCCAACGACGGCCTCCGCGGCATTGATCCCGCCGATACGCAAAAAAACCTGCAGGCTATCATCGACAAGGTGAAGGAGCATAACCCTTCGGCCCGGATCATTCTCGCCGGCATGAAAGTACCGCCGAACATGGGAGATGACTACGCCAGGGAATTCGAGACGATCTTCCCGACACTGGCCAAAAAGAACGATGCCACCTTCATCCCTTTTCTGCTGAAAGGGGTGGCCGGCGATCCTGAGTTGAACCAACCGGACGGCATCCACCCTACCGCGAAAGGGCACCGCATCGTGGCCAGGACCGTCTGGCCCTATCTGAAAAAGGAGATCCAGGCAATTACCGACTCCACCAAAGCTTTCTGAGCGGCAACGTTGCAGGGATCTATTCGTTGAATAGAAGGGGGACCTCCCCCTAACCCCTCAGAAGAAGGATTCTTTGTACCTTGCTGAGAGTGGCTTACTTGCTTGTATGAAGCGCCTGTTGTCCATAGCAACCGCTTTTCTGGCTTTCACCTTCCCGGCCTTTTCCCAACCGGTGATCGAATGGGAACAGGCTTATGGCGGGGATGTGGATGAGAACGGCTATTGCGTGAAACCCACTTCCGATGGGGGATTCATCGTTTCGGGCATGGCTTATTCCAACAATGGTGACCTCACGGGCAACGAGGGGAATGCCGATTACTGGATCGTGAAGCTCGACAACTCCGGAAGCATGGAGTGGCAACGGAACCTGGGCGGCAGCCTGAACGATGATGCCTTTTCCGTCGCCCAGACCTTCGACGGAGGCTACATCGTCGGCGGCACTTCCGCTTCCAACGATACGGATGTGACCTGCGGGATGAACGGCAGCCAGGATTACTGGATCCTCAAACTGGACAACTCCGGGAATGAAGAATGGCAAAGCTGCTTCGGCGGCTCCCAGTCGGACCACCTCAACGCGATCATCCAGACCGCAGATACTGGCTACGCCGCCCTCGGCTTCACCTACAGCAGCGAT
>CAZAYA010000017.1:0-9466 GCA_964489175.1 uncultured Flavobacteriales bacterium
GGTGTCAGCCTTTCGGGTTACCGCCCCGATACCGAATATAGAACCTACCGATACATGGGTAGTGGAAACAGGCATTCCGTGCACACTGGCCGTGGTAACCAACAGACCAGTAAAAAGATTAGCAGTAAAGGCCTGTCCATGGTTCATCGGGGTGATCTTCCGGGCAACAGTGACCCCCACCTTTTTAGCCTGAACGATCCCGCCTACAGCCATTCCTACAGCAACAGCCAACATTCCCCACTCGATATCCAAAGCGTCAATGACCACCAACAAACCAACGATCTTAGGCGTATCGTTCAACCCCCTGGCAAAACTGACCACTCCGGCACTCAAGAAGTGGGCACGATCCAGCAGCTTTTGGGCACTGATGCCGAAAAACCGACCTTGATAATAGTCCGCACACGCTTGCTCACTTCCCACTTTGACCATTTCCCGGGAAGCTGAACACATCGTCAGCGCCTTCTCTTCATTATCTGCTGGAACAACTACCAGGTCCTCTCCCACACAAACGCAGGTTTTTTTATTCACGCCTAAAGCGACCCGAACCTTTCGAAAGATCAGGTAGGCGAATAAACTGACTCCGGCGGCCATCAATGGACTTACGATCAAAGGGATCAGAAAAGCACTCCCCATTTTGACAAAATTGAAACTACTGCCGACCGCCACCACTCCACTTCCGAACAATGCGCCGACCAGCGAATGCGTGGTGGATACCGGCATTCCGATCCGGGTTGCCATCAACACCGTTACTCCAGCCCCTAAAGCAATGGAAACTGCAAATGCCGGGGACTGTACCAGGGTGTCAGGAACCAGTCCTTTCCCGGAAAAGTTCTTCACCAAAACCCCGGCAAGGAAGATCGCGGTCACGGATCCCAGGAAAGTAGTGATCGTTGCCCAAGTGATCGCCTGTTTATAGCTGGTCGTATCACTTCCGAACAAAGTGGCAACCCCTTTGAAGTTATCATTGGCTCCATTACTATATGCCAATAAGCATGCAACCAAAAAGAGGAGCAGATACAGCATAAGAACAAATCAAAGGTCTTCAATGCAAGGATAATGTCTTGAAAATGACATTACTTACAAACCTTGATCGTTGCGAGAAGCTTCGTTCAACTCCCCCGACCTTCCAGCAGGGAGCAGACCTGGCAGATCTCTTTCCTGTAAGCCCTCCTAAAAAGGATCCTAATAGACCTCCAGCTGGAATACCTCACTTTGTTCGGCGGAACGCACTTTTACCAGGAACAAGCCCCGGCGGTCGAGGGAAAAAGAAAAGTCGTTCCCGGGTATTTTCTCATGCCGCTGCACCAGCCTCCCGTCAGCAGCGAACACCTTCACGGAGCCATTCTGAAGGCCGGTCAGGTTCACCTGCCCCGTACTGGGATTCGGAAACATGGCAAGCCCGGCTTTTTTACGAACCTGGTCCACTGAGGTGGGAACCGATCCACCCACGCAAGTAATGTCCAGGTCGATCGTCCGGATGGTATCCGCCCCTACCCGGGAGTCGATGAGCACGTAATAGTCCTTCCCTGGTGTTACTTCAGCCTTTTCCGTAAAGCCATAAGCGCCGAATTGGTAAAACTTATTGAAGATACAGGTACCGTTGTAGCACCCCTTCTGCAAATAGGCTGAGTACCGGTCCTTGTCCGAACTGAAGTCAACCTCCACGGAATCGCAGGTCGGCACAAAATGAAAGACCACCTCATATCCCTCTGCCAATTCTCCTGAAGTTTGACAGTCATTGATCGGCAGTATAGCATGGCGGTACAGGTCGTAATAATTCCCCATCGGTGCCGTGGAAAGCCCGCTCACTGAATACGGGAGGTCAGCTTCGATCGCCGTTTCACAAAGAGCTCCGTCAGGAGCATCCAGGAGCAACTCCAACGGAAACTCTTCACCATTGTTACCATACGCCAGTGTATTGCCATTCTCATCGAACATTACCCAGGCCCCGGCCAGGTTGTTATCAGCAGTATCTACCACCAAACTGTCCGGGTCGTAGGAATACGTCTGGGAACATCCAAACTCTGTCTTGGCCGTAAGGTAAACCTCGGGATCGTTACCGGTATCATCATTGGGGAAAACCTCGGTCAATTGGTAAGAAGCCAGGTCCCGGTAGATCACATACACCGGCTTTTCAGGACATAGGAATTTTGTATGCAAAGCCGGGGAAACATTCGAAGAAAAGGCATGCTTTACGATCACATAAGACTCCGGCGGGATCTTGGTGGAAGTGTCCACAGGTATCATCAGGTCGGTATCACATCCGCTCACCCCATTATAAAAGTTCATATCGCTGGAGACATCACTATGGCCTGCATCGCGGAAACCATTCCGAAAATAATCATCAGTGGGGGTTTGTGGAGGCGGGTTGGTAGTACTGGCATAGAGCTCAAAATCCTTGAACTGGGTGGTATCCGAACCGGTCTTATAGACCAGGACTTCATGGCGACCTTCTTCAGGACAGCCATCACAAGGCATCGGGACCACTCCTTTCAGATACGTACATTGAGCCGAAGTGGGGTCGGGGACAAAACATTGGACCAAAAAAGTTCCCAAAAGGGAAAGTACACAGTAAACTTTTTTCATAGAACAGGATATGTTGAAGGGTGAAAACCAAAGACCGAAAAGTGGGGCGCTACTCACCCCTTTTCCGGCCTTACTTGAAAACACACCCTCTAAAGTAGGTATTTGATAGCTATTATGAAAATTTGGGTATCGAGTTCTTGTTACACTGTAAATGCTGGGGACTGTACCAGGGTATCAGGAATCAGTCCTTTCCCGGAAAAGTTCTTCACCAAAACCCCGGCAAGGAAGATCGCGGTCACGGACCCCAGGAAAGTAGTGACCGTGGCCCAGGTAATGGCCTATTTATAGCCGGTCGTGCCGGTTCCAAACAAGGTGGAAACCCCTTTGAAATTATCATTAGCCCCATTGCCATAGGCCAAAAAGAGAAGAATGTGCAATAGCATAGGAACAAACCAATAAATTCCATCATATCGGCAATGCCCTGAAACCGACATTTCCTGAAGATCCTGAGAACTGTCAAAAAAACTGACAAACAAGCGTTACGCTTAGCGAAGAAGAGACGGGATCTACCCCAACTGTAAGGCGAACCACCAGCCTTACCCTGCGCTTCATTCCCAATCCCTGATCATCCGGGCATGCCGGGCTCAATGCACCCTCATCAGCATGCCTGCTGACCATGCCCCTCCTATGCTCGAGATCTTGACCGGAAGATCTCTATGAACTCATGAACACCGCAATAATTCACCATCAGCACCATGGATAAGCCGGGAATTCCGCCAAACAACCTTGTCAGGCACCTCTTTCCATGAAAAAAAGAGGCATTGTTATACCCTCAAAGTTCTCCGAAAGCTCAACATAACTATGGAGTGGAAACAGGCTTTACTTTCGATCCCGGTCAACGTTGGCATGTCCAAAAAGCATCAGCCGTTCTTCATATTTATCAGGAGTTAAGAAAAGTTCAAGAAAAAATTAATTTTGCGGGATCTTGACCAACCCCTCTTATGATATGAGACGTATCATCCCTCTCTTCCCGCTTCTTATTGTTGGCTTGCTCTTCTCCTTCCCCGCTCAAAGCCAGCATAAGCTCGAGGCTACTTTTGGCAAAGGGCTCCCTTTCTATGGGGCAGATTCCTCTTTCTACCTGAAATTCTCAACACGTATCCAGAACAAGTATATGGCGGAAGGTCCAGTGAAAAAGGGCCTGACAAGCGATGACCTCAGTTCCAACTTCATGGTCCGCCGGGCCCGGTTGAAGTTCAGTGGTTTCGCTTATCACCCTGACCTCCGTTACAAAATGGAGTTCGGCCTCTCCAATTCCGATCTTGACAAGGTCTCTTCCCACACGGCCAATGCCTCGAACGTCATCCTGGATGCCGTTCTCAAATGGGACGTTCATGACAACCTCTCCCTTTGGGCAGGACAGACCAAGTTACCAGGCAACCGGGAACGGGTTATCTCTTCCCAGGAGCTGCAATTCGTGGACCGGAGCCTCGTTAATGCCAATTATACCCTCGACCGGGATGTAGGAATACAAGTCCATCACCATTTTCACCTCGGCCCGCTGCTTATCCGGGACATCTACGCTATCTCCCAGGGAGAAGGCAGGAACATCGTTACAGGGAATCACGGTGGGTACAATTACACCGGCCGGCTGGAGGTCCTTCCTTTTGGAGCCTTTTCGAACGACGGAGATTATGTTGCAGCTGCCGTATACAGAGAAGAGTCCCCCAAGCTATCGATAGCAGCCAGCTACGACCTGAACCAAAACGCGATCCGGGAAGAAGGCCAAACAGGAAGTTTCCTCCCCTTCCAGAGAGACCTGGGATATACAGTGGTAGACCTGATCTTCAAGTACGGAGGCTTTTCGTTGATGAGCGAATACGCACAACGAATGGCGAATTATCCTGTCATGTGGGATCAAAACGGTGAAGCGATCGCTTCCTTCAACACCGGCGAAGGTTTCATGGTCCAATCAGGTTATATATTCAAGAACGATCTGGAGGTTGCAGGCCGCTTCACGACCATCACGCCTGAAACGATCACGGGAAGGGCGAAAGTGAATGAATACACCCTTGGGGTCTCCCGTTATGTGGTAGGGCATGACCTGAAAGTACAAGCTGACCTTTCTTATATTGAGGAAAGCACAGCTCCAGACCCTCATCTCCGCTTTCGTTTACAGACGGAGCTAAGTTTCTGACCATTGCCGGCTCCTCACAAAAAAAGCCACCTGTGCAGGTGGCTTTTTTTTGTGACCGGAGTCGGGATGGCAGGACTTGAACCTGCGACCTCCACGTCCCGAACGTGGCGCGCTACCGGGCTGCGCTACATCCCGTTGTCGGGTGGGCAAAGGTATGAATTATCTGATCCCACATGGCAAATGCCAGATGAGAGCACCTTTTGCCATCTGGCATTTCCCTCATTTTCCCACCCTACTGCGGATACTCCACCCTCACATGATAAATGTTCATCAGCTTCCGCTTCAGGATCTTCTTCGTGCGGGTAATATCTTTCATGGTGATGGGAGCATTGATGAGCTGCTCCTCGCGCACCCGGTCGTTGATGATATTCTCTACCAGATTCTCGATGGTGTTCACATCGTACTGCTTGAGGCTCTTGGAAGCAGCCTCCACAGAATCGGCCAGCATAAGGATGGCCGTTTCCTTGGAGTAAGGTAAGGGGCCGGGATAACGGTACTTCTCATCCTCCAGCTTTACCTGTTCAGGGTCCTCTCCCCGCTCTTCAGCCTCTTTCTTCAACTTCTGGAGCTTCATCTTGTAGAAATATTCCACCCGCGTATTACCGTGGTGGGTACGGATGAAATCGATCAGCGCATCGGGAAGGTTGTACCGCTTGGCGAGTTCAATGCCGCGGATCACGTGGTGTATGATGACCCGGGCGCTTTCCCCGTAACGAAGGTCTTTGTGTGGATTCACCCCGGTGGTCTGATTCTCCGTGAAGTACAAGGGATTATCCATCTTGCCGATATCATGATACAAGGCCCCAGCCCGTACCAGCAAGGCATCCCCACCTACTTCATGAACTACCTCTTCAGCAAGGTCTGCCACTTGCAGGGAATGCTGGAAAGTGCCGGGAGCATGGGATGCCAGCTGCCGCAACAATGGACTGTTGGTATCGGATAATTCCACGAGCGACATCTCCGACAAGAACCCGAACAACTTCTCGAACAAATAGATGAGCGGATAGGAAGCGAACAGGGTGAACAATGCATTACCAGCAAACCAGCCGAAGTGGTCGTACTCGATAGTTCGCAACTCTCCCTCCTGGATCAGGGCGATCCCCAGATAGGTGATAAAATAGATGAGGAAAACGATGAGGGCCGACTTGAAGAACTGGGCCCGTTTCCGCATGTTCACGATACTGTAGATCACAACCACCCCGGCGATGATCTGCAAAAAGGCGAACTCGAATTGATTCGGGACCAAAAAGCTAGCCAGCAGCACGGAAATAAAATGTACGTAGATCGCGAACCGGTTGTCATAAAAAGCCCGGATGATAATGGGTAGAATGCAAAGCGGTGCCAGCAAGGGATCGAGCATCTCGATGTCTATCATCACCTTGGTAAGAAAGACCATCAGGATAATGAGCAGCAGGATGAAGATCAGGTTGGCATGCCGCTTCAGCACATCCCGGCGGAACATGATCAGGAAGATGAAAAGCACGAAAAGGCACAACAATACCAGCACCGACTGCCCCACGGTTATAAGCACATAGTTCTTTCGGCCTCCCAGCTGCTCCTCATATTCCTTCTGCAGGGATGTCAATTTCTGATACTTGCCCTCCGTAACGATGTCTCCCTTGGAGATGATCAGTACATCCTTCTCCACTTTGCCACGGTTCCGGGAAATATTATTGACCTGCTCCTGAATGGTCCGTTCTGTCTTGGACTTATCGAAAACGACATTATAATGCAGCGACCGCTCGATCAGGTCGAGCAGGAATTTCCGGTCCAGCTCATCATATTGCTGCAGTTGTTCTTCAGCGTATTGGAAGGCAGATCGAAAATTGAAAAGGCTGTCGACCGGGATCTCCCGGGCCACATTATTGCGCACGAAGATGATCTCCTGGGCCTTTTGCTCTTCATGTTCCTCCCGGACCTGTACGATCCCTCTTTCCAGTATATCGCGAAGTAATCCGCTTCCGGTCTCCTGGTAACGAGCCATCAATATACTATCCCGCTTCTCTCCCCCAAGCCTCTGTTCGAGCTTATCTCCCAGAGAAAGATCGGGTCCCTGATCAGAATCGTTCCAGGATCTTTCCAGTTGTTGCCGGAAATAGTGAATCTGTTGTTCCGTTACCTCCTTATTGTATACATAAAAGGGCTTTACGTTCTTCCGGATCTTTTTCTTTTCGGCTTCCACAGCCTCATCAGATTTCCGGATGGCATAATCGAAGGGAGCGATCAGGTCCTCATGCAACCAGGGTTTGCCGGCATCGAACTCATACTTGAACTCAGCTTGCTTGGGGAACATGTAAACGATGATCCCGGCACTGAGGAGGAAAACGAACACGCGGAAGATGTTGGCGTGTTGTTCCCGGATGCGTTCAAACAAGTTCTTCATTATGGTTCAGGTTCGGGGCTGCATCTCATCTCGAGAGAGGCTTCAAAGAGTCCCCGGGACCGCCCTGTAGTTTCTCCCGGGGACTCTTGAACAGTGCGTGGATCAATGGGTTCACGAATTTAGGACAATTTTCCCAGATCGGGCGAATTTGATTAATTTCGCCTTCCCCCACCAAACCCGCAATCATACGACCATGAAAGAAGTCTATATCGTCTCAGCCGCCCGCACCCCCATGGGGAGTTTTGGTGGAAGCCTCTCTTCCATCTCCGCCCCCCACCTCGGCAGTATCGCTATCAAAAATGCTCTGAAAAGAGCTGGCGTGGACCAAAAAGAAGTGAACGAAGTGTTCATGGGAAATGTTCTCCAGGCTAACCTGGGGCAAGCACCAGCACGTCAGGCTTCCATGAACGCCGGGATCAGTGATCAGGTGCCCTGCACTACCGTGAACAAGGTCTGCTCCTCCGGTATGAAGTCCATGAGCCTCGGCGCCCAGACCATCATGACGGGCGACAACGATGTGGTCGTGGCCGGCGGTATGGAGAACATGTCAGCCGTACCCTATTACCTCGACAAGGCCAGAACCGGCTACAAACTGGGCGACGCTAAAGTGATCGACGGTCTTGTGAAGGACGGTCTGACCGACTTCTACAACAATTTCCACATGGGAAATGCCGGAGAGATCTGTGCCAAGGAATGTAATATCTCCCGCGAAGACCAGGATGCCTATGCCGTTGGGTCCTATGAACGGGCCGAAAAGGCCTGGGCCGCCGGGAACTTCAAGGATGAAGTGGTGCCGGTCGAAATTCCCCAACGCAAGGGAGACCCTGTTACCGTCGATGAAGACGAAGAATACAAGAACATCAAGAAGGAAAAGATCCCAAAGCTGAAACCCGTATTCCAAAAAGACGGAACCGTTACAGCCGCCAATGCCTCCACCCTTAACGATGGTGCTTCCGCCGTTGTCCTAATGAGCAAGGAAAAAGCGAAAAGTCTCGGGGTGAAACCCATTGCGATCATCAGATCCTTTGCCGATGCCGCCCAGGCCCCGGAATGGTTCACCACCTCTCCTTCCAAAGCCCTTCCTAAAGCCATTGAAAGAGCTGGTCTGCAGCAAAACGACATCGATTTTTGGGAGATCAATGAAGCCTTCTCTGTTGTGGCCATCGCCAACAACCAGGAGCTGAAACTGGACCCTGAAAAGGTGAACGTGCACGGCGGTGCCGTTGCCCTGGGCCACCCACTGGGAAGTAGTGGCTCGCGGATCGTGGTCACCCTGCTGAACGTGCTCAAGCAGAACAACGCCAAATATGGCGCTGCAGGCATCTGCAATGGTGGTGGCGGAGCCTCCGCCATGGTGATCGAAAACGTCCAGTAAGTCGTTTTCCAAAAGCCGGATGAACCACGGCATCACCACCCTCAGCATCGTTCCTGGCCGGAATAAACCGGCAGACAGTGCCGAGATGAGCACTCAGCTGCTTTTCGGTGAAGCTTATCGCATTCTCGAGCAACAGGACAAGTGGACCCGTGTAGCCTGTGCTCACGATGGCTATGAATGCTGGGTGGACAACAAACAGCTCCATCCTGTCTCTGAGACCACCTACCGGGAAGCATCTCAGCAGATGTTTCCCCGCCTGCGCAGCACGTGTTGCCGGTATAGAGATGAACCGCAGTATCTCGTCAAAGGCAGTGCCCTTCCCTCCCTGAACGAAGGAATCGTTTTTCCCGACCAACTGGAACAGGGGCGCCAAATAACCAGAAACCCTATCCTTCCCGAAGAATTGCCTGCCCTGGCCCGGGAATACCTCGGTGCACCTTACCTGTGGGGAGGCCGAACACCCTTCGGACTGGATTGCAGCGGTTATGTCCAGATGCTCTTCCTCTTCGCCGGTGTATTCCTCTCCCGTGATGCTTCTGATCAGGTGAAGGAAGGGGATCCCGTACCCTGCCTGTCCGAAGCCCGGGCCAATGACCTCGCCTTCTTCCACAACGAAAAAGGCAATATCACCCATGTAGGTCTCCTCCTGGAACCCTACACCATCATTCACGCCTCCGGGAAGGTCCGCATCGACGACCTTACCGAAGAGGGTATCGTCAACAGAGGATCGGGAAAAGTGACGCATCAGTTGGCGTCGATCAGGCGGTATTTATAACCTGGCCTGGCTGCCGATGTCGACTCCCTTCCCGTCTGATCAGACAGCACTCAGTCACCAGGCATGAGCGGTTCGTTTCAAATCTGCTCAACGACCATCATCTCACAAGTGTGACAAACCTTCTTCTTTCAATTGAGTGTCAAAATGGCACTAATATTCCACGAGTACTGCCAAAAGGTCATTGACCGTCATCATTTCATCCCCCGGTCC
>CAZAYA010000017.1:9476-26514 GCA_964489175.1 uncultured Flavobacteriales bacterium
AGCGAACAAAAAGCAGTCAAAGACACCAAATACTGATCAACATGAACCTGAATAATTTCACAATAAAGTCACAAGAGGCCGTCCAACAGGCCCAGCAGATCGCAATGGAGAACGAGCAGCAATCCATCGAGAACGGTCATCTGCTCAAAGGCATCCTGCTGGTGGACGAGAACGTCACACCTTTCATACTGAAAAAACTGAACATCAACGTCGACATGTTCCGGCAAACGCTGGACAAGATCGTCGAGAACTATCCCAAAGTTTCAGGCGGGGAACAGCATCTTTCCCGCGATGCCAACAAGGCTCTTCAGAAGGCCAATTCCCTGCTGAAGGAGTTCGGGGATGAATACGTCTCCATCGAACACATCCTGCTCGGCATCCTTTCCGCTGGCGGCAGTGTAAGCCAGTTGATGAAGGACAATGGCATCACGGAAAAGGACCTGAAAACCGCTATCCAGGACCTGCGCCAGGGGGAAAAGGTCACTTCCGCCAGCCAGGAAGAAACCTATCGATCCCTGGACAAGTACGCCATCAACCTGAATGAACGGGCGGAGCAAGGCAAGCTCGACCCGGTAATAGGCCGGGACGAAGAGATCCGCCGCGTACTGCAGATCCTCTCCCGCCGCACCAAGAACAACCCCATCCTGATCGGTGAGGCCGGTGTGGGTAAAACAGCTATTGCTGAAGGGTTGGCCCATCGCATTGTACGCGGGGACGTGCCCGAGAACCTCAAAGACCGGAAGATCTATTCCCTCGACATGGGAGCACTTATCGCCGGTGCCAAATACAAAGGGGAATTCGAGGAGCGCCTCAAATCCGTGGTCAAAGAAGTGACCAAGTCGGAAGGAGAGGTCGTCATGTTCATCGACGAGATCCACACCCTCGTAGGTGCTGGCGGTGGTGAAGGAGCCATGGATGCGGCCAATATCCTGAAACCTGCCCTGGCCCGCGGTGAACTCCGTGCCATCGGCGCCACCACGCTCAACGAATACCAAAAGCATTTTGAAAAGGACAAAGCCCTGGAGCGCCGCTTCCAGAAAGTGCTGATCGATGAGCCGGACCGTGAAGCGGCCATTTCCATCCTCAGGGGGATCAAAGAGAAATACGAGACCCATCACAAGGTCCAGATCCTCGACGAAGCTATCATAGGCTCTGTAGAGTTATCTCAACGCTATATCACCGACCGGCGGCTGCCGGACAAGGCGATCGACCTGATCGATGAAGCAGCCTCCAAAGTGCGGATGGAGATCAACTCCAAACCGGAAGAACTCGATGAGATCGAGCGCAAGATCATGCAGCTCGAGATCGAACGGGAGGCCATGAAACGGGAAGAGAACCAGAATAAAGTAGAAGAGATCAACAAGGAACTCAGCGAACTCAACGACCAGAAATCCGACTTCAAGGCCAAGTGGGAATCGGAAAAGAACATCGTGGAGGGTATTCAGCAACTGAAAGAAGATATCGAACAACTCAAACTGGAGGCCGAACATGCCGAACGAGACGGTAACTATGAAAAGGTAGCCGAGATCCGGTACGGCAAACTCAAGGAAGCCGAGAACCAATTGGCTCAAAAACAAGAAGAACTGGCAAACCTGGACCCTGCGTCCAAGGTGATCAAGGAACAAGTAGGTTATGAGGAAGTGGGTGAAGTGGTGGCCAAATGGACCGGCATCCCTGTTAGCAAAATGCTGGAAGGCGAACGTGAAAAACTGCTTCGCCTGGAGGATGAACTCCACAAGCGGGTCGTAGGCCAGGATGAAGCCATAGAAGCCGTGGCTGATGCTGTTCGACGCAGCCGCTCAGGACTGCAGGACGAGAACCGACCGATCGGTTCTTTTATCTTCCTTGGCACCACCGGTGTCGGAAAAACCGAACTGGCCAAAGCCCTGACGGAATTCCTCTTCGATGACGAGAACAACATGACCCGCATCGATATGAGCGAATACCAGGAGCGACACTCGGTCAGCCGACTCGTAGGCTCCCCTCCTGGCTACGTAGGCTATGAAGAAGGTGGGCAACTCACTGAAGCTGTTCGCACCAAACCTTATTCCGTAGTATTGCTGGACGAGATCGAAAAGGCTCATCATGATGTGTTCAACACGCTGTTGCAAGTGTTGGATGATGGTCGCCTAACGGACAACAAAGGACGAATGGTGAACTTCAAGAACACCATCATCATCATGACGTCCAATATCGGATCGGACGTGATCCAGAACAATTACGAAAACCTCACGGACAACAATGCCCAAGAGGTTTTCGATCAAACCAAACAAGAAGTCTTCGCCTTATTGAAGCAAACCCTGCGACCGGAGTTCCTGAACCGGGTGGACGAGACCATTATGTTCACTCCACTCAATCAGTCCCAGGTCCGCAAGGTCGTGGAATTGCAACTGGCGATCCTGCAGGATCGCCTGAAAAAGCAGGACCTCGACCTGCGCTTCTCCGATGAAGCCATCGACTGGATCTCCGAAGCCGGTTTCGATCCACAATTCGGAGCACGTCCCGTAAAACGTGTCATTCAAAAACGAGTGATGAACGAACTCTCCAAAAAGATCCTCAGCGGAGCGGTGGAAGCCGGGAAGCCGATCGTCCTCGACATTTTCGATGGACAGGTGGTGTTCCGGGAACCGGTGGAAAGTGAGTGAGTGAACAGTAAACAGTGAACTGTGAGCAGGGAAGCTGCCACTCCCCTGCTCACTCCTTACTGTTCACTACTTACTTGCAACCTCCTGAAAAACAGCCTGAAAAAAAGCCCTCCTTCCCCCTTCTCAACAGGCAGCAAAAAAGGGTTAACATCCCGGTAATATCATTTTCCTTAGCTTTGCACCTGATTTACCAGCGAAACCAATTTGTTATTTTCTATATGAAGATCACAGAGATTTTCAAGAAGCAACCTAAAACATTTTCATTCGAATTTTTCCCGCCGAAAACGTTTAAATCGGCGGTCAATTTCGGCCGGAACCTGGAGCGTCTCCAGGAATTCGAGCCGGACTTCGTTTCCGTTACCTATGGAGCCGGAGGGTCCACTCAGGACCGCACCTTCGACATCGTGGACCACATCCAGAACAGGATGAAGATCACCACGATGTGTCACTATACATGCGTCGGGGCGACCCGTGAAAAGATCGAGGAAGATCTCGACCATCTCTATGAGCACAACATCAAAAACCTCATGCTCCTCCGGGGAGACGCGCCAGATGGTCAAGCTTCCTTTGAAGGACAGGAATTCCAATATTCCACCGACCTCATCGAACTCGTTTCAAAGCAAAACCGGTTCTGCATAGGTGCCGCCGGCTACCCGGAGGGCCACCAGGAAGCCAAGAACCTGGAATCCGACATCGATAAGCTCGAACGAAAATTCAAAAAAGGAGCCGACTTCATCTGTACTCAAATGTTCCTGGACAACCAGTTCTACTATGATTACATGGAGCAGGTCCGGGAAAGAGGCATTACCGGCCGGATCATCCCCGGTATTGTACCGATCACCAACTACAAGCAGATCAAGAAATTTGCCGATATGTGCGGCTCTTCCATCCCCGGCGAAGTGGCCGAGAAGTTCGAGCCTTACAAGGAAGACAAGAAAAAGACCTACCAACTTGGGATCGACCTGGCGATCGAACAAGTCGAGGACTTGCTCAAAGCAGGGGCCCCCGGCATCCACTTCTACACCCTGAACAAATACAAACCCATGAAGGACATCTACGACAGCGTAGACAAAGACCTTCTGGACCCGACCAAGGAAGTGGAGAACGCCGAGCCGATCTTCGCCTGAACCACGGTCAGGTAGCTTTTACAAAGCCCGGTCTGTCATGGACCGGGCTTTTTTTGTTGAACTGATAAAGTAATTACGGATCCGGAGATCGTGACGAAGTGCCACCGGCACCTTCGTCCTTTTCCTTTGATGGAAATGCTCCATTTTACCCTCCTGATCAAAAAATATCAGGGTATGACCTTGAACATCTTAATCCTTGATACTTTGTACTCAATACTCCCATCACCATGAAAACCCTCTGCATTCTCCGCCATGCCAAATCCGGAAAAAAAGACAACCCTGACCTCCACGATCATGACCGCCCGCTCAACAAACGGGGCGAACAGCAAGCCCCCATCATGGGCCATAAATTCCGGGAACAGGGCATCACGCCAGAACTGATTGTTTCCAGCACAGCTAAAAGGGCATTGTCCACAGCACGGGCAGTAGCTCAGGGGCTTGAATATGATAAGGACAAGATCCGCCAGGAAGGAGAACTCTATCTGGCGGACCATTTGTTCCTGGCCCGCTGGGTAGCAGGACTCCCCGATGATACGAACAATGTAATGATCGTCGGGCACAACCCCGGATCCACGGATCTTGTCGATCATTTCACCGGCGCAGGAATCGGAAACATCCCTACCTGTGGACTTGCTGTCGTGGAATTCAGTGCGGGAAGTTGGCAGGAAGTGATCAGGGACAGCGGGATCCTGGTACACTTCGACTACCCCAAAAGGTACCCGGAAATGCAATAAGACGGACAACCTTTTTTATTATGCCACCGTCTTATAAGTAGAGTATTGAACAAGATCCGGCCCCATGGTACACTACAACTACTATAAGCTCTTGGGTGTCCCGGTCAACGCTGCCCCTTCGGAGATCAAAAATGCCTACCGAAAGAAAGCCAAGACCTGCCACCCTGATGTGGCTGACTCTTCCAGGGCCAAGGAGGTGTTTCAACTCCTGAACAAGGCCTACTCTACCCTTATGGACGAGAATGCCCGGCGTCGGTATAACCTACAGCTCACCTACCAGATCATCCTTTCTCAAAAAACCCAGGCAAGGAAGAAGGGTCGCGAAGACCTGAAGAGGAGAATGGCTTATGTCCGCTGGAGAAAAGCCCAGCAAAAAGACGTCAGTCCCCAGTTCAAACTGATCGTGTACAGCCTGGGCATCGTTTCCGGCACTACTCTGGGCATCGGAACTATTACCGGCTTGTTCATGAACACGATCCCTTATTACGGCGTGATCATTCTGTTCCCTGCCATGGTCATGACTTTACAGGGATGGTCCGGTTTCCGGGAGCATCGCACCAACGCTCTCGCCCCTTTTTACAAAAAACTCAAAAAACTGTTCCATCAAAAAGTAGAATGACCCTCTGAACGTTATACATAACACCAGGGGAACAAAAAAAGCCCTGCCGTTCAGGCAGGGCTTTTTTTAAAGGATAGCCTTCAAAAGATCAGCTCCGCTAAGCTTCCACCAACCACCCATATTTATCTTCCACCTTCCCCCGTTTAAGGGCCTCCAGATGATCCTTGATCTTGTTGGAGACCTTGCGTTCCTCGACCGGAGGCAGTTCGTATTCCTTGCCGGCATGGCCGATCGACTGGATATGGACCAGCGTAGCGGCTGTCCCCACTCCGAAAGCATCCCGAAGGGTTCCGCTCTCAATGGCCCCGATCAATTCATCCACGGAGAATTTCCTTTCCACCACTTTGACCCCCATGTCCTGCGCCAGTTTAAGAACGCTTTTACGCGTGACCCCCGGCAAGATAGTATTGGTCAGCGGTGCTGTTATCAATTCCTCACCTACGAGGAACATCACGTTCATCGTTCCAGCTTCTTCCAGGTACTTGTGCTCTTTGGCATCCGTCCAGATCAGCTGATCATACCCTTCTTCCCGGGCTTTCTGAGCAGGAAGTAAAGAAGCAGCATAATTACCAGCCGTTTTCGCAGCTCCCACACCACCTTCACAAGCCCGGCTGTAATGAGTCTCGATCTTCACCCTGACCGGCTGGCTGTAATAGCCGGCGACCGGACCGGTGATGATGAGGAACTTATACGTATCCGAAGCTTTGACCCCCAGGAAATCATCATTGGCGAACATGAAAGGTCTGATGTATAAGGCGCTCCCCTCCTCTCTGGGGATCCACTCCCTGTCCAGCTTCACCAATTGCCGCATGGCCTCCATGAAAACCTCCTCCGGGACAGTAGGCATACACATGCGTTCAGCCGAACGGTTCATGCGTTTGATGTTCTCATCCGGGCGGAAGAATACCACGGTCCCCTCCTCGGTGAGGTGCGCCTTCATCCCTTCGAAAATAGATTGCCCGTAATGAAGCGCGGATGTCGCGGGGCTCAGGAATAGTTCCTGATAAGGCCGGATAGAAGGGGCTTGCCAGTTTCCGTCCACAAAGTCCATTTCGAACATGTGATCGGAAAAGACCTTGCCGAAAGCGAGGTTATTGAAATCAACCTGAGAAAGCCGGGAAGCCGTGGTCTTTTCCACGGATATATCGAGTTCGTCGGTCAACATGATCGGGGGTTTAGATCCTCACTAATATACGAAACAGGAGTGGCTTTCGGGTCGTCCGGCCGACGGCTACTCTCTTCAGAAATCCCGGAGGCTTTTTTTGATAATGCTGATGCAATCGGCCAGTTCCTCATCATCGATCACCAAAGGCGGCGCAAATCGGATGATATTGCCATGCGTGGGCTTAGCGAGCAAACCATTCTCTTTGAAGGTCATACAAACATCCCAGGCAGTCTTGCCATCATCAGTCGGTTGTATCACGATAGCATTGAGCAAGCCTTTTCCCCGCACCTCTTTGACCAATTCCGGTCGCTCTTTCCGGATATCGTTCATCTCGTTCCGGAAGACCTTGCCTAAACGCTCCGCGTTCTCCGCCAGCTTTTCTTCCTTCAACACATCCAGAGCAGCCATAGTAACCCGACATGCCAAGGGGTTTCCGCCATAAGTGGAGCCATGCTCACCCGGCTGAATGGTCAGCATCACTTCATCATCAGCCAGAACGGCAGAAACGGGATAGAAGCCGCCGGACAATGCCTTCCCAAGAATAAGGATGTCAGGCTTAACGTCTTCATGATCACAGGCCAGCATTTTACCGGTCCGGGCCAAACCAGTCTGGACCTCATCACAGACCATCAAAACATTGTTCCGGGTACATATCTCCCGGACTTTTTTCAAATAACCATCATCCGGCACGACCACACCTGCTTCTCCCTGGATGGGCTCTACCATGAAGGCAGCAACATGCGGGTCTTGAGCAATATCCTCCAAAGCTTGGGTATCATTATAAGGAATAACCTCAATACCGGGCAAATACGGACCGAACCCCTCATAGCTCTTGGGATCCGAGGAAGTAGAGACCGCACTGATCGTCCTCCCCCAGAAGTTACCTTCTACGAAAACGATCTTGGCTTTATCCTCCGGAATGCCTTTCTTTTCATACCCCCATTTCCGGCACAGCTTCACAGCTGTTTCTCCTCCTTCCACACCGGAATTCATAGGCAAGACCTTGTCGTACCCGAACAATTTCGTGATGTATTCCTCGAACTGACCGAGAAGGTTGTTGTGAAAAGCCCGGGAGGTAAGGGTGAGCCGGCGGGACTGCTCGTCCAGGGCTTTCTGGATCCTGGGGTGACAATGCCCCTGGTTTACTGCGGAATAGGCCGCCAGAAAGTCGTAGTACTCCTTTCCTTCCACATCCCACACTTTCACACCTTCACCTTTGTCCAGGACCACGGGCAAAGGCTTGTAATTGTGCGCTCCGTATTTCCATTCCAGCTCAATGGCCTTTTCCGAAGAAAGCTCCTGTATCATAAGTCGGTCAGTGGTTTTTTAGAATTCGCAGGGTCTGCGAATATTGGCCCACAAAGATAGTGATTTCACCGAGTCGGCACGGTTTCGAAAGGTCGGGGAAGGTTTTGTTTTTCCGGACTGTTTTCCCCGTAATTTTGTCTGCCATGAGCAGAAATAAAAAGGTATTGCAAAAGGTCACCATCGAGGACATCGGGGCCAAAGGCAAAGCGATCGCCCGGGTGAACGACCTCGTGGTATTCGTCAAAGGCGCGATCCCTGGCGATGTAGCCGACATCAAGGTGATCCGCAAAAAAAAGAAGTACCTGGAAGGAAAACCGATCCACTTCCACCAGTTTTCGGAAAAAAGGATCCCCCCCTTCTGCTCCCATTTCAACACCTGTGGAGGATGTACCTGGCAGAACCTAAGCTATGAGGACCAACTGATCTACAAACAAAAAGAGGTCCGGGACAACCTCGAGCGGGTCGGCAAGGTTGACACCTCCTCCATGGCCAACATCCTTCCGGCACCTTCTACCCGGTATTACCGCAACAAACTGGAATTCACCTTCTCCAATAAACGATGGCTTACCAGGGAAGAAGTCGCTTCCAAAGGCGACATTCCCCAGCGTGAGATGAACGGCCTGGGCTTTCACATGCCCCGACGGTTCGACAAGGTGGTGGACATCGACCATTGTTATCACCAACCTGACCCATCCAATGCGATCCGGCTGTTCGTCAAACGTTTTGCCCTGGAGAACGGCTTGTCCTTTTTCGACATCGTGGAGCAAAAAGGAATGCTTCGAAACCTCATCATCCGCACCACGACTACCCAAGAGACCATGGTGATCGTGGTTTTCGCCAAGGACGATCAGGAAAAGCGAGAAATGTTGCTGGATGCATTACAAAAAGAATTCCCAACGATCAGTTCCCTGATGTACGCCATCAACCCCAAAAAGAACGATGCCCTGGATAATATCCCCATCAAACCATACCAAGGCAAGGACCATATCCTGGAGCGGATGGGTGACCTGCAATTCAAGATCGGCCCTAAATCCTTTTTTCAAACCAATACCGAGCAAGCGATCCGCTTGTACGAAAAGGTGAAGGAATTTGCTGGCCTTAGCGGTAAGGAAACGGTGTTCGACCTATATACTGGCACTGGCACGATCGCCAATTACCTGGCTCCTTCCGCCGGCAAAGTGATCGGGATCGAATCGATCCCAGAAGCCGTAGAGCATGCGAAGGAGAACAGCCAACTCAACAACATTACCAATACTGCGTTCTATGCCGGCGACATGAAGGACCTCATTCATACCCCGGAGATCAAAGCCCTGGGAGACCCGGAGGTCTTGGTCACCGACCCTCCCCGTTCAGGGATGCACAAAGACGTTGTCGGCCGGATATTGGAAATGGCTCCTCACAAGATCGTCTATGTGAGCTGTAACCCCGGTACACAAGCCCGCGACCTGGAAGCGATGAAAGATGTTTATGAGGTGAAAGCGATCCAACCCGTGGACATGTTCCCCCACACCTACCATGTGGAGAACATCGTCCTGTTGGCAAAACGGTCATGAAGAAGGAACCCGACAAAGGCAAGGTAGAGGAATACTGGGACCAACGCTTCCGGGAAGGCAGCACAGGTTGGGACATTGGCTCTCCCTCCCGCCCCATCAAGGAATACATCGACCAACTGAAAAACAAAGGGCTCCGCATCCTGATTCCCGGATGTGGCAATGCCTGGGAAGGGGGACACCTCTTTGAGAATGGATTCCGCAATACGTATTTGCTCGATATTTCCCCCACCGCCCTGGCTGGTTTCAAAAAAAGAGTCCCCGGCTTTCCGGAAGACCATCTACTGCAGGAGAACTTCTTCGACCACCAGGGTCAATACGACCTCATCATCGAGCAAACCTTCTTCTGTGCACTTCATCCCTCCCTGAGAACCCGATATGCTGAACAAATGGCCAACCTCTTAAAACCGGGAGGAAAACTGGTCGGACTCCTTTTCGAAATGGAAAAGGATGATGGCCCTCCCTATGGCGGCGACCGGAAGGAATACATCCGGTATTTCAAACCTTACTTCCACATCCGGGTGCTGGAAGAAGCTTATAACTCGATCAAGCCAAGGGAAGGGGCGGAATTATTCGTTTTGTTAGTGAAGAGACAGGAGGCAGGAACGAAGAGGGAAGCCAATAGCAATTAGCCACAAGCCAAGGGGTTTTGCGCATTAACCCTATGTCAAGAGAGCCGGAGAGCACTGGAAAAGTCAAAAAGAAGTTTCAAGAAAACGCTGAGATCCTTCTGGAGCTTATCCTCCTGCTTTCCACCGATCGATCAAGTAAGGCCCCCTCCTCGCTCTTCACTCCTGCCCCCTACCTCGAAATTTACCGAAACAGCGATACCGTCCCCTGAAGTTTCTCGGAGTCACCACTATCAAGCGTATACTCGAGGAGGTAGAAGTAGGTTCCTTCAGGAGCCTCTTCACCAGCGGAGTTCCGGCCACTCCATTCCACACCGGAACGTTCGGATTCAAAAAGCAACTGTCCCCACCGGTTATAGATCTTCAGGGAATATTCTTCGATGCCACTGGCTTGAACACGGAAAGCATCATTATCCCCGTCCCCGTTGGGCGTAAAAACATTGGGGATCTTCATGAACTCGATCACCTCGATGGTCCGGGTCGTACTGTCCGTACATCCTTCATCGGTAGTAACCGTAAGCATGGTTTCGAAGGATCCGGCGCTGAAATATTTGTGTGCAACGGCACTGTCGCTGGAAAGGGTCAGCGTGTCCCCGTCCCCGAATTGCCAATCCCATTCCGTGATCGGAAGCACACTTGAAGAACCATCCGTAAAAGTGATCGGAACTTCCGTGGCCACCTGGTTCGTATCGATGGTAAAGGCAGCCGTAATGGATGGGAATTCGGCCGGTATGGTAACAGAATCGGTACCGGTACAGCCATTGACATCGGTCAGGCTTACAGTATAGGTGCCGGCGGTAACATTGTTGAGGGTCGGACCGGAAAGGCCGGTCTCCCAGGAATAGGAATACGGCCCTGTTCCACCAAAAGCAGATGCCGTAGCCGAGCCGTCATTGTCTGCACAGGTAGCCGTATCGGTCGTGAAATTGGCAGCGATCGGTGGTTGACTGGCCTGAACTTCCACCGAATCTTCATGGGGGCACCCTGCAGAATCGGTAACGGTCACTGAATAAACGCCGGCCGGCACATTGCTGAGCGTTGCCGTATTTTGCCCCGTTTCCCACTGGTACGAATAGGGAGGGCCGGGAATACCGCTGGGATTCACGGTCGCACTCCCATCACTGGCTTCACAAGTGGCATTGGTCGTTGTAAAGTTCGGTTGGAAGCCAGAAGACGGAATTTCGATGAGCGAATCGATCGGAATAGCCACCTGGCAACCCACGCTATCCTCGATCAGCATCACAGGAACATACTTCCCAGGGTCCTTGTAAGTATGGGTGACCGTATCTCCGGAAGCCTTGCTGCCATCTCCGAAGATCCATTGCAGGGTATCAGTATTACTGGTAGTAGCATTAAAAGTAACATCGTAGAAGCATCCGCTCGAATCGATGGAATACGTGAAACTTCCTTCAGGTCCCCCCACTTTGATCAATGAATCCCGGACCAACGTGTCTGTACAACCGAGAGCCGTGGCAACCACCAGGGACACATCAAAGATCCCGGCAATGGAATACGTGTGAGAGGGACTTTGAACAGTACTCACTCCACTACTGTCACCGAAGGTCCATTCCCAACCGGTCACGCTCCCAGTAGAAGCATCATCAAAGTCAGCATTAAAGGGGGGGCAATCGATGCTGGTAGAGTCGATCGTAAAATCGGCATCCGGGATATCAAAATACAATGGCTTCACCACAGACCCCGTACAACCGTTCGAATCCACAGCGGTAAGCTGAACGTCGATAACCGTATCCTTGTCTGTTCCCAGGGAATAAAAATGGGTCGTACTCAGGGAAGATACCGTATCTGGTGGGGAACCGTCACCGTAATCCCACACGTAACTCAGATCCGCCCCGGTAGAAGTGCTGGTAAAGGTTACCTGATCCCGGTCACAGGTAAGGGTATCGTATGTAAAATCCGCACTGGGCAAAGTGGCGTTGATATAAGCCGTCTTGGTCAGAGTATCGCGACAACTGAAAGAATCGGTGACCATTACGGTAACATCATAAACCCCTGGCTGGGAATACACATGGATCGGATCAGGGAAAGTCACAGTATCACCATCACCAAATGCCCATGTCAGGGAATCCACCAATGAGTCCGGCGTAGAGAGATCGGTGAATTGAACCGTAAGCGGGGCGCATCCGTTGGTCGTGTCTGCAGTAAAGTCAGGGGCAGGCAACGCCTTGACCTCTATATACTGAGGCTGCCGTACCGTATCCCGACACCCCAGGTTATCACGGGCCACGAGCATAACATCGTAAACCCCACCACCACTATAAGTATGAACCGGGTCCTGGAAAGTACCGGTCGTGTTGACCGTATTCACATTACCGGAAGAAGGTCCGATGGTATTCCCGTCCCCGAAACTCCATTCCCAGGAAGTAACGGAGAAAGTCGTTGAGGAAGTATCCATGAAAGAAATGGGAGCCGGATCACATCCTACGGTAGTATCCTGAGTGAAGCCAGCATCCAGGTCGGAAACGCTAACGTTGACCACCCCGGAGTCCTTACAGGCCAGTGTAGTAGTATCTTTCACTACCAGGCTTACCGTGAACTGACCGGTCTCGGTATAAGTATGATTCGGAGGATTTTGTCCGGTAAAAGTGGTCCCGTCACCAAAATACCATTCCCAGGAGTCCGCGACCTGGGTGATATTGTTGAAAGCAACCGTATGGGGTGTATCGCACCCCGTCTGGGGAGTAACGGTGAACGCAGCCTTGGGGGGCAAGACCTTGGCCACCTCGGTCTGCTGGAGGGTATCGTAACATCCGTGAAAACCGGCCACAAGCTCTACATCAAAGGTGTCAACGGAACCATAGGTATTAGAGGGGTCTTGGTTGTTCGAAGTCCCGCCGTCGCCAAAATCCCAGAACCACTCATCCGCAAAATCACTGGAGCGATCCGTGAAAGGAACGGTAAAGGGATGACACCCTGCCGTATCCCTCGGAACAAAATCCACCACAGGCTTCTGTCCTACTTCTACGGTATCTACCTTAGCAATGGTGTCCTGGCATCCCTCCACATTCTCGATCGCAAGGCTCACCGTATAACTGCCCGTATCCGTATAGGTATGAGAAGGGTTCTGGGCACCGGATGTATTCCCATCACCGAAGTCCCACTCCCAGGTACTGATCGCTTCATTGGAAAAGGAAAGGTCTGTGAAATTCACGGTCAAAGGCTGGCACCCACGGCTGGTATCGATGGTGAAGTCCGCTGCAGGCTCTATGATACGCACCCGGTTACTGTCGGTAATGCTGTCCCGGCAGCCATTGTTATCCACCACAGAAAGGCTGATGTCATAAACCCCGGGGGAAACATAAGAATGGGCAGGGTTCTGGACCGCAGCACTGCCACCATCCCCAAAATCCCACTGCCAGGCCACCGCATTGCTCGTGGTATCACTAAAAGCAACATTGAAAGGCACCTCACACCCTGTCGTATCTCCGGCCGTGAACCCAACATCTGGTAAAGGAGCAATGGTAACAGTATCGGTCCTGGTAATAGTATCGGTACAACCGGCATTATTCCCAGCCACAAGCGTTACGGTATACGCTCCTGTATCCATATAGACGTGGGTAGGATCCTGAACAGTAGAAGAATCGCCATCACCAAAACTCCATTCCCAGCTGTTCGGATAAGGCGCACTCTGATCCGAAAAACTCACCGTTTGCTGATCACAGCCGAAAGCCGTATCCTGGGTGAAATTTGCCTGAAAGGACTGGTTGATGACCAGTTGCCGGGTCGTGTCAGTGCACCCTGAGTTGTTGGTCACTACGAGAGCTACCTGAAAACTGTCGAGCGTAGTGAAAGTATGCGTAGGGTCACTGGCCGTGGACACGGATGACCCATCATCAAAGAACCATTCATAACTCAACCCGTTACCGGTGGAATTGTTGGTGAAGTTCACGGTAAAAGGGGTATCACAAGCTACCGTATCACTTGCCATGAAGGAGGCATCGGGCAAAGGATCCACCGTAATGTAATTATTCTTCACTTCTGAATCCCGGCATCCGTTGTCGTCGGTGGTGAACAGGGTAACATTATAAGTGCCGGGGGAAGTATAAGTATGTGTAGGATCCTGGGCAGAAGAGCTCGTCCCATCCCCAAAGTCCCATTCCCAATCTGTAAGGGAACCATCTCCCGGGGAGGACTGATCAGTAAAGCTGGTCGTGAAAGGAACACACCCCGCCGTGTCATCGACCGTGAATTCATTTTCAGGAGGGGCGAAAACAGTGATGTAACCTGTTTTGGTCTCCGTATCACTGTTGTTTCCCTTGGTAACGGTAAGGGTAACCGTATACGTCCCCGGAGCATTGTAAAAGTGAGCCGGGTCTTCAAGACTGGAATTGGCTGAACCATCTCCAAAATCCCATTGGTAGGTATCAGGAGAACCAGAAGACTGGTCGGTAAAATTCACCAGAAGATCCTTGCAGCCAGTTTGCTGATCGGCGGTAAAATCCGCATTCTGTGCCTTTGCAACAGGAAACCAAAAGCAAAATAGCAGCCAAAAGATCCCGGACCGGACCGGAAAGGAAGGCCAACAACTCCTTGTCATCCTCTTATCCTGCCTGTTATCATTCAGGTGCATGGCCAAAAGTAAGTAAAAACTTCACGTTGTACGCAGATCCGGACCCTTGGTTTCAGGGGAACAATGCTGCATTTTCCATATTCCCGGGCGCTGTTTTCAGAATGAGTGTACAAAAGCGCCTTCCTTGCTGCTGTCATGGACCAATACGTCCTTTCGACCGGCTACTCTCATGATCGCCGGAATTTTCTCCCGGGGCGTGGAAACAGTGATCACGACCACCTCCGGTGAGGAAGTCCTGATCGCTTTTTGCCAGCCTCGTCCTTCCCCTATTACAAGAACGTCCACAGGAAGTGGACCGTTGCTCCTGTTAGTATGAACGACCATGACACGCAACTTACCGAATTGCAAATAATTCCCGCGGGAATACAGTTCAAGGGAAATGGTATCGGATAAACCTTGGTGATACAAGCTTTGCCAGGGAACCCCTTTTTGAAAAGGGAGTCCTTCCCTTTCCCAGAAGGGGTGGAGCCCGTATTCAAGGGCTTTCGGGTCATCCAGCACCGGTTGTTCAGCGATGAAACAATGCTCATCCCCCCGGATCAGATCGAAAGCCATCCCCTCTTTCATCGCATATACCACCAGAGCCTCCCGCTGCCATTTCCTGTCTACCCTAACTGCACAAGCAAGGAGTACCAATACAACACTGGCCAGGATACCGGCCAGGTATTTTCCCCTGGGCCGATCCAGGAATAGCGCCAAAAAGATCACAGCCCCATATAAGAAGATCACCTGTTCCACTCCTGGATACAATCCTTTCCAGGTACTGCCCGGCCAGCTTTCGATCAACCCTACTCCTTCCCGGAATACCCGGATAGTCTGTTCCAATACAACAGCGGACCATTTTCCGGCCACCGGCAGGGAAAAGGTCATGAACACCAAACCTCCTGCATAAAGGATCAGCGTAGCCAAAGGGATCACGAGGAAGTTGGTGAGCAGGAAGTAATTGGGGAATTGATGAAAATAGAATGCTCCAAGGGGGAAAGTAGCCAACTGAGCAGCCAGGGAAACCCCCACCAGGCTCCAGGCTCTTTCCACCCATGAGTACCTGGAGACTACCCAGGAATCGATCCTGGGATGGAAGGTCACGATCCCGAAAACAGCCAGGTAAGAAAACTGGAATCCCACATCAAAAACAGAGCGGGGGGCGATGATCAGCCAAAGCAATGCTGAGCCGGACAATGTATTATAGATGTGAGGGCGCCGTTGCAAAGTTTGTCCGATGATCACAAAAGAGAACATCGTAGAAGCCCGAAGTACCGATGCTGCAGAACCAGTAAGCAAAGCATAGCTCCAAAGACAAGCCAGCAAAAGGAAGGCTTTCGGCCACTTTCCTTTTCGTTGAGGGAAAATGCAATTCAAAAAGGTTGCAAGTACCAGGTAGATGATCCCGACATGCAAACCGGAAACCGCCAGAACATGCATGGCCCCGGCACCCGCAAAATCAACCTTGAGTTCTTGGTCCAGGGCATCTTTCTTCCCCAACAAAAGGGCAGAGGCAATAGCCCGGTCCTTTTCATTCAACAAACACGCTTCCAGCCTTTCCTCAGCAGCTTGTCTCCATTCAGCCACCGATCGCGAAATGGACCAACCTCCTTTTGTTGTTACGACCCAGGCCTTAGCCGGAAGGTACAATCGATGACCGATCCCCTTTCCTTCCATGTAAGCTCCATAGTCGAAACCACTCGGAGCAGCCGGGGGAGGGAAGGATTCCGGAATTCCTTTGAAAAAAAGGGCATCCCCCGGCAACAAGGCCATAGCTCGCTCCTCCTTTTCAAGATAAGCCATGACCTTCCCCGGACAAGCCTCTATCCTTTCTGCTTTTTTTCGACTCCGAAGTTCAAGAACAACGCTAACAGACCGAGGTCCAATAACCGGCACACGAACCACTTCCGCCCGGATCACACCTGAAAAGCCCTTATCCAGCCAATGATCCGTACTCCTTTGCTCATCGATGCTGGACAAAAGAATACCGGCCAGGAACAAAGCGATAAAGAACCGGATGCTTCCCTTCCATCCCCTGAGCGACCAGCCCCTATTCTGATCCCGGAAGGGAAAGGCCAAAAGCAGCAAAATACCCATCAAGGCCCATTCCGGCAAAGGAAAAGCGAACCAGGAGCCGGTCAGCAACCCCGCCAACAAAGGGAACAACGCCCGAAAAAGCGGATATCGGTGAACGTCGGTCGTCTCCATGAAGAAGAACAAACCAACAAGGATCGGTCAAAGATCGGAAAACGAATTAGGGAAAGAAATGGGATTCCTGAGGGGGAGCAACGGGTGACCTGTGACTAGCGAATAGATAAGGGACGAGTTGTAAAAGTCCTTAGAACAACCAGCTCATCACCAGTTACTTATCGCTCTCCTTTAAATCCTCCGAGAACACTTCGCGGAATTGCTCCAGCTTGGGAACGATCACATACTGGCAATAAGCTTTTTCAGGATTGTTCCGGTAAAAATCCTTGTGGACCTCCTCCGCTTCATAAAAAGTGTTGAAAGGGCTGATCTCGGTCACAATAGGTTTCTCCCAGGCTCCAGAAGCTTCTAACTCCCGTTTATATTTCTCCGCTAATTCCTTCTGCTCATCATCATGGTAAAAGATCACCGAACGGTACTGGGGGCCTACATCTGCTCCCTGGCGGTTGAGTTGAGTAGGGTCGTGCGTACGCCAGAACACTT